>CAZSUF010000020.1:20539-21953 GCA_964609875.1 uncultured Bifidobacterium sp. | reverse complement strand
GATTGGGACGATTTTGATGCAGTTGTTCCTTTAGGATTTCCTTTTACTTTATTAGGAAAAACAAGTTCCAATTTATTTTTTACATCCAATTATGGAATAGGCTCCACTTTGCAAATGGATCCTGGCACGAATAATAATGCCTTCAACGAATTTGGATGGTATGCCGACATACAAGATTTGCATAATGATAATCCGACCTTGTATTCTACTGTAGGTTATAAAAACGAAACTATTTCTGGCAAAAAAGTGTGTAAAATACAATGGAATAATGTGGGCTTTTTAGATGGAGTCAATCCGCATGATAGTGCTAACCTGCAAACTTGGGTGTATGAAGATCGCAACATCATAGAAATGCGATTTGGAAAATCATCAAGAGAAAATATCACCACATTTTTTAATGATATTAATTTGGGTTTGGGATTAAAAGGGCCTTTGTTTGGCTTTATTAAAGACAATGATCCAGACAATAATACTTTCTCAAAATTGTATTATGTTTCTAATGAATTTAATCCCAAGATGGATTCAGCCACGGCTGCGCAAGTACAAACTAATTCGAGTCTGATTGGGGTTGATAGTTTCCCCGTTGAAAATACTTTATATCGTTGGGCTCCAGCTATGGGCACTGGTTTCAATAGTGTATTGTTGAATGAAAACATTCAAATTTTTCCGACTATAGTTGACGCTGATTTATTTATTACGATGAAGCAAGCTTTTACTTATCGAGCTTCTATTTTCAATATGCAAGGACAGTTGCTTTATTCAATGGATTTGAAAAATGCTAGTGAGAGAATTAATTTAGCCAATTGCAAAGCAGGAAATTATATCCTTAGATTGTCTAATCAGCAAGAGCAAATTAGTTATCAATTTTCGAAACGCTAGCCGCAAATGAACACGAATGCCCTAGCCCCGACTGCAATGGAAAGCCCGCATTCCGAGAGGCTACACGAATGTCAATTTATCTAGCCACATCATAGCCGATTCGGAAGAGGACTTGGAATGTAAGGCGGGAAATAGCTTCAAAAAAAATTACTCTCGAATGATAGTCTTGCTTTTTTTATTCGCCTTATCAAAACGAACTAATAAAGCCGGAAGTATACTTAAATTCGTGATCATGGCTAGTAATAAAGTTAAGGCAGTTAAATAACCTAAGGCTTTGGTGCCATCAAATTGAGAGACAAGGAACACGATAAATCCAGCAGCTAAAATTAAGGAAGTGTAAATGATACTGATGCCGGTTTCTTGAATGGTGGCTTTCACAGTAGGCTCGATAGCAAAATCATGTTTGGCCAAATCTTGTTTGTAATTCACTAAAAAACGAATAGTTACGTCGATGGCAATACCCAAGGCAATGCTGAAAACAAGCACTGTTGAAGGCTTAAGCTATGAAGATGCCGAGTGGATTTTCAACATCAAC
>CAZSUF010000020.1:10970-20529 GCA_964609875.1 uncultured Bifidobacterium sp. | reverse complement strand
AAGCCCATGATGCCTGCAGTGATCACTAAAGGAATCATATTGGTGAGGATAGAAATCACCACGATTCTCCAAGACCTGAATAAAAAAATCATGCAAATGACGATCATGATTAAGGCTAAAATTAAACTGTCGCGCAAGCTATTGATGATGTATTTGCTGCCTTCTAAGAAAACAATACTCGTGCCTGTATAACTTACATGAAAACGCGTTGAATCGAAAATGCCATCTGCCTGTTGTTTGACTTTACTTAATAGTTTGGGCAATTCGATAGATCCCACATCTTCTATGCCCACACTAATGCGTGCATAGCGTTTGCTACTATCTACAAAGGATCGAATGAGGTTGGTGAATTGGCTTTTGCCTGTATCGGTTTTCATTCTCAAGTAAGGCAACAAAAAGGCCACATCAAAACTATTAGGTACACCATAACTGCTACTATCTCCATCGTAATAAGCTTGACGTGCAAACTTCACAGCCTCCACAATCGATAAGGGCTTTGCCATCTGTGGATACTCGCGTAAGGCTGAACTTAATTCATCAATTTTTTGTAAGGTAGGCAAGGTGGTTGCTCCATTTTTTTTCTTGGTATCGATCATGATGTCAAGTGGCATCCCCCCATGAAAATTTTTCTCGAAATATTTAAGATCGGTATAAATGGCATTATTTTTTGGCAAATCATCTACAATAAATCCGACACTTTTTAGTCGTGTGATACCCACAATTGAAACACCTAATAAGATGACCCAAAATGCAGTTACAAATTTTGGATGTACGACTACAAAGTGTTCGAATTTTAGGAGTACTGAAGTCATAAATTTATTGTCGAGATAACTGATATGTCTTTCTTGTGGAGGTTTTAAATAACTGAAAGCGGCAGGTAATGCAAATAATGAAATTAAAAAAACCACCAAAATACTTAGGCCCGCAACAAGTCCGAACTCTTTTAGTACGACACTATTCGTAAAATAAAACACGCCAAAACCGATGGCGGCTGTGAGATTGGTAAATAAAGTAACAATACCCATACGTTCAACCATGCCTATGAGGGCTTGTTGTTTATCCTTAGTTTGTCCGTATAAAGTATGATATTTATTTAAAAAGTAAATACAATTTGGAATACCGATCACTACCATAAGCGGACCCACTAAGGCTGTCAAAATAGAAATTTTATACCCCACTAAAAACAGGATGCCGACTCCCCAACATACCCCTGAGAACACGACAAGAATGGAAGAAAATACCGCACTGAAAGATCTGAAGAAGAGAAAGAGAATGACCGCTGTAAGTAATAAAGAAGCAATCAAAATCAATTTCATTTCATACTTCACACTTTCTGAAAATTCGGAACGGATAAATGGAAGACCAGAATAATGGGCATTGATACCAGCATCTTTCGCAAAAACATCTGTAATTTTTTTAACCTCTTTAACTACTTCAATTCGTTGTTTTGTTTTCAATACCTCTTTGTTGATATAAATAGCTGTGAGGTATGAATTTGTTTCGGGATTGTATAGTAAATTTTTATAGAAAGGTAAATTCAGAAATTGCTGAGCTGAGCTATCAAAGGCTGAGTTAGCGGTAAAGATTTGTTGAGTAACCAGTTTGGCTACACTATCGCCTGATTGTTTTACTACATTAATAGCCGTGGGAATACCTAAAATATTTTCAATCCCTTCAATTTGTTTGATAGAGGTTTGCCAAGCGCTAAACTTCTTAAAGAAGGTCTCATTAAAAAAATCGGGCTTGTCAAATCCTACAACAATCATTGAACCATCTTCGCCAAACATTTTTTTGAAATTCTGATGTTCGATATATTTAGGATGATCAGTAGGAATCGCACTATTGGTATCATACTTCATAGTGGCTTTACTAGCAAAATACCCCATCAAGGTAGTTAATGCAGTTAGCACAATTAAGATAGCAGCTCGGTAACGTAAAATAAAATGGGCAAGTTGTTTCCACATAAGGCCTGCGAAGATAGCACTGATCTTAAAAAATAGCTTCTTTTCTTTGCAATATTCTTTGTGGGTATTCGTTATGAAAACCCTTATTTTTGGACTATGAATCTAATCAGATTATTTATCGGCATGTTTTTTTGCCTATTTGTACAATCAACGCATGTTTTTGGCCAGTCTATTGCTGTGGGTAATTGGCGTACACATTATACCTATAATACAGCACAAAGTATAGAAATTATTGGAAATAGCTTGTATAGTGGTAGTAATCATTTGAGTGTATATGATATGGACCAAGATGAATATTCTACCTATTCAAAGGTGAATGGCATGAGTGAAGTTGATATTAAACTTATGCGCTATGATGCTGAAAGCGGTTACATGATAATTATTTATCAAAACAGCAATTTAGATCTGTTTAAAGAGGGTGAATTTTTTAATATTCCTGACATTAAAAATCAAAATATTACAGGGAGTAAACGTATCAATTCGGTTTATTTTAAAAATAAGCTTATGTACTTAAGTACTGACTTTGGTATTGTGGTTTTGAATCCAGCTCGTAAAGAAATTAAAGAAACGTATAAATTACAAGCTGATGCTCAGTTATTAGAAATCAAGGATCTCACTAGTTTACAAGGAAATTTTTATGCAGCTACCTCCAAAGGGCTTTATGTTGCAGACGTGAATAACCCCGCCTTACAAAATTATACACAATGGAGCATGGTGCTTAGCAATCCACTTCAATATGTGGTTAATCATTATGACTCTTTGTATGTAGCCACCACGACCACCATGTCGGTCGTTAGAGGAAATCAATTAGCTACTAGGTATATAAGTCCCTCACAAATTGTGACTATGCGCGCTGGTATCAAAGACTTATACCTCTGTGAAAGTGGCGATCAGCGAAGAGCAATTACCTTTTTTAATGAGTTTGGTCAAAAAAGCGATTCGGCGATGAATATCAATCCCAATGATATGGTTGAAAGAAATTCTGGTGAAATATGGGAAGCCGATGAATGGGAAGGAACTATACAATTGACAAATAGAAAAAATAAGCAATACCGAAATCCTAAGGGCATTTTTACCAATTCGGTGTATAACCTCAGTTATTTTAATGAAGATATTATCGTCGCTGGCGGTGGAGAAACTGAATGGATTTATAATTTCAACTCTGCAGGAATTTCAAGACTAAAACCCAATGGCGAATGGCAATGGTATAACCGTTTTTCAAATATCCCAGCCATGGATTCTGTGTTAGACATTCTTGATGTAGCGGTTGATCCAAGAAATAATTATATATATGCTTCATCTTTTGGGGGAGGTCTTTTAGAAATTCATCCTGATTTAAGCACTGTCGTATATAAAAATACACCCTATATTTTGCCCTTTGGGTCGTCTTACCGAATGGTTGGATTAACCTTTGATGAACGTAATAATTTATGGATGAGTAATTATGGTTCTGAAAGTCAGTTGGTAGTAAAAAAGGCTGATGGTTCTTGGCAAAATTTTAAATTCCCTTATGGCGTGAGTGAGAAGGCTGCGAGTCAAATCGTTATTGATGACGCCAATCAAAAATGGATGGTTGCCCCTCGAGGAATTGGTATTTATGTGTTGAATGATAACAATACGATTGACAATAAAAATGATGATAAAATTAAATTTGTGCGCACAGGAGGAGGCTCAGGAAATTTACCTAGCAACGAAGTAAATTGTATTGCTAAAGATAAGAATGGAAAACTTTGGGTGGGTACCGTAGATGGGATTGGCATTTTTAATTGTCCTGAAAGCATCACCACTACGTCGGGATGTGATGCTGAATTAAAAGTGGTTCAATACGATCAGGATGCAGGGCAATTATTTCAACGAGAAAATGTACGCACGATTGCTGTGGATGGCGCCAATAATAAATGGATAGGTACAAATAATGGGATCTGGTTAATCAGTGATGATGCCGAAAAAATCTTACAGCGATTTAATACCTCAAATAGCCCATTACCCTCAAATGAAATTAATAAAATTTTAATTCATCCTATTACCGGGGAAGTATTTATTGCAACGAATGCAGGATTGGTCTCTTATAGAGGACAAGCCACTGAAGGTGCCGAAAATCACGATGGCTTAACGGTGTTTCCAAATCCAGTGCCTGCTGGCTATACAGGTACAATTGCCATTAAAGGCCTTGTGGGAAATTCAGATGTACGTATCACAGATGCTGCAGGACAATTGATTTATAAAACCAAGGCACAAGGTGGGCAAGCCATTTGGAATGGTCAATATTATACAGGAGGAAAACCCAAAACGGGTGTATGTTTTGTATTTGTCACCAATGAAGATGGTTCTGAAACCAAAGTGGGTAAATTTATTTTCAACGAATAAGCAGAAAAGCATGACCTTAGCATGTTGATTATTATTCATGCTCCATCAAACTAAAGGCATTGTTTTACGTACCATTAAATATGGCGATACAAGTATTGTAGTGAATATCTATACTGAATTATTTGGTACGCAACATTACATGGTTCAAGGTGTAAGAACAGAAAAGAAAACACGCACCAAAGCCAATTTATATCAACCTGGCAGTTTGCTTGATTTAATTGTGTATCATCATCCTCAAAAGGAATTGCAACGGATTAAAGAAGCTCATATTCATTATTTATACAAAACTTTACATCAGGATATGGTAAAAAATACCCTGACAGTATATATAGTTGAATTGATTGCTAAAACAATGACGGAGCCAGAAACCAATACAGAATTATTTGATTTTTTTGAACAAAGTCTGTTACACATAGATTCTTCTACATCAAGTGAACTAGTGAATTTTCCTTTGTTGTTTACTATGCAATTAGCAAATCATTTAGGCTTTGGCATTCAAAATGAATATTCAGCACACACACCCATATTGGATTTGGTTAATGGAAGATTTTGCACACATCAAGAATTACAAAGTTTATATTTTGTTCAAGGCCAAGAAGCACAATGGATTTCGGATCTTGTGCTTCATGAAGAATTTCGTACCCCTTTATCTGCAAAAAGTAGACAAGAATTACTAATGACTTGCATTCGTTATTTGAAGCTTCATATTCCGCATATGGGCGAATTAAAAAGCATACAAGTTTTGCATGATATCCTTCATTAGAATGGCGGCTGTATCGGTTTGTTCTGCATGATTTTTTCTATGCGTTCAATAACTTCAGGAGTTAAACTTGTTACAAGGTCTAAAGCCTTAAAATTTTCTACTAATTGACTTTTTTGTGTAGCCCCTAAAATAGTTGAACTCACATTCGGGTTTAACAAAGTCCATGCAATACTAAGTTGAGGCAAACTCATTTTTAAGTCGTTAGCCAGTTTACCTAATTTTTTTGCTTTATCAATCTTGTCTTTTTGTATCCATTTTTCTGTTAGCCATTCAAAACCTTTCATGCCCAAACGGCTTCCCTTAGGAACACCTTCGTTGTATTTACCACTTAAAAAGCCTGCTGCCATTGGGCTCCAAATGGTAGTACCCATGCCTTGATTGGAAAAGAGCTGCAAATATTCTTTTTCCATTTTTTCTCTTTCAAATAAATTGTATTGTGGTTGTTCTACACTAGGACCTATAATTTTATAGTATGCGGCCACACGATAAGCTTCCATAATTTCTACACCACTCCATTCGCTGGTACCCCAATATAAAATCTTTCCTTGTTGAATTAATGTATTCATGGCTAATACAGTTTCTTCAATCGGTGTTTGTTTGTCCGGTCTATGACAATAATATAGATCAAGATAATCTGTTCTCAATCGATTGAGGGCTTCATGACAAGCTTCTATCACATGTTTTCTGCTAAGGCCTTTTTGGTTTGGTTTGTTTTGTTCACCTCGCCAACCAAAACAAACTTTACTACTTAAACAATAACTGGTTCGATCCCATTTCTTCTTTTGAAGCACACGACCCATCATATTTTCACTTTCTCCTAATGCATAAACTTCTGCATTATCAAAAAAGTTTACCCCTTGATCATAGGCATAACCCATTAATTCATCTGCTTTTTTATCATTGATTTGTTTGTGAAAAGTAACCCAACTACCAAAGGACAAGGCACTTAGTTGAAGCCCTGATTTTCCCATTCTTCTGTATTCCATCTTTCTTGATTTTTTGTAAAAATAGGGAAACAATGTTGAAGTGAAATTATATTTAGTAGCTGATGTGATAATCTTTTGGGCTGCTTCTTTACGATTGAAGGGCCTATTAAAAATCTTAAACCAAGCTAGATTACTTTCGATTGAACAGCTGCTTAATTTATAAGACGGTATTGCGTGAGCGATCGAAGAGGAAATCCTAGCGTCCGCCTCGGCGCTAGATTGCAACGAAGAGCGCGGGCCTTTGGCCACGCCCAAAATCAAAAAAAATTGATTGGGGGACTTTAATCAACTCCTACGTCTACATAAAAAATGATAAAGTTCAATGATTAATTGCTTTTAAATGAAGCAACTATTGTAGGCAACACAAGCTCAACTTCTTGTTTGTGTATTTGAGGATAATCAAAAATTAGTTCACTTATATAACCATGGCCGAAGACTGTTTTCCAATAAACGATATGTTTGCTTTCAGGATCAATTCCACTGAGTATGAACCCATTATTTTTTTGTACTTTATAACTCACTTTAAGTTTGGTATTTTTACAGGCTTGTTGGAAGGCTTCTTGTATTGTCGAAAAACTAAATCTTCCTTTGGTAGTTGAATGTATTCGAAGAACCGTATCGCCTTTAGAAAGCATACCAAAATAATCGCAATATTCTATGCTGTGTTCTTCTTCCATGGCTTGTATCTGCCAACTACTGGGCAATGAAATACTAAATGAACAAGGCGCATGATGCGTATACTTCGAAGCAAAACCTTGTAACTCTATGCCAATGAATAATGAACAAACAACAAATAAACCGCGGGTGAAATAGGTTGAATTTACAAACATGTATTTTATGGCTTTTAGGCTTACCGAAGTTACGATTAAGGAAGCACCAAAGTTCAAATTTAATACAAAAGCTAATAGAAGGTAAGTTTGCGCATTCTAACGATAATGTTCCACTTTTGCCAAACCCATGAAGGGAACTAGCGTTATTTAGTTCTTCCAATAAATATTACAATGCCGCCTAATGTCAATAGCAAGCCCAAAATACCAAAAAAACCTAAAATCGATTTGTTATTTGAATTGTGTACTCTGTTGTAATCTTCTAGTGAAAGATATTTAAAATCATTGTCCACAATTTCGACAATGTGTATATTGTCATAATGGAAAATCAATTCCCAAATTGTCAAACTACTTGTCTTGGCTATTTTTTTATCATAATCTTCCTTTCTAATAGCAAATTCTAATGTTTGCCCAATATGAAAATCATTCATTAAGTCTTCATAATATGTCTCGTCTAAAGACATGCCAGCAACTCTAAAATTGAATTCAGGAAATTCGCTTAATTTAATTATTAAAGTTTCTGACCTTCTTTCTTTTTGAATTTTGAGTGGTTCAGATACATGTCCTTTTACTAATGAGATATCGCTACTTGAAAGGTTCTTATACTCATAATTTTTTGCGGTTATGCCTAAGAATACTAGTCCAATTAAAATAAATGCAAAAGAATATTGCTTATTTTCTTTTAAGCTTAGTTCTTTTTCAAGTTCATGATTAATTGCTTTATTTTGAATTAATTTCTGTTCTAATTGATTAAAATTACAATAATTGTAACTTTTAATTTTTAATCTACTTTTGTCACTAAAAATTAAATAGAGAATTTCATAGTCGCCGTTTTTACTCTTTTTTTTTCTATTTAGCCAACTTTGAATATGTTGTAATTCAAAAGTATCAGTTTTAATATTGAAAATTCTTACAAGTTCAAATTTGTCAGATTGAATAACTATTGTAGGAGAGTTATATATCTCACGAGCTATCAAAAAGGCAAAAAATAGAAAAAACATTGAGCCTAACAAATAAAATGTTGTTGTTACATCTTTTAAATTATAGTTTGAAAAACAACCTATTGCAAGTCCAACGAGAAATAATAGGGAAATTATGTAAATCACTCTATTTGTTCTGTCAAATTTCGAAATCAGTTGTTGTTTTTCCATTCAGTTTGAATTTCTCGATAAGCTTGCCACTGATGGTTTAATACCCGTACTCCTTCAAAAACAAATCGTTGTTGCGCCAATCTTTTCGAACCTTTACATGCAGTTCTAAAAATATTTTTCTATCAATAAATTTCTCTATTTGTTGACGTGCTTGGCTACCAATGGTTTTTATTTTGCTGCCTCCTTGACCAATAATAATCATCTTTTGTGTTTCTCGACTCACCACAATATCGGCTACAATTTTGGTAAGGGTATTTTTTTCTTCATATTGACGCACCACCACTGCAGCATGATAAGGTAGCTCTTCATCTAGTTCGAAAAACAATTGTTCACGAATCATTTCTGCCACAAAAAATCGCATGGGTCTGTCAGTAAGGGTATCATCATCGTAGTAGGCAGGCATAGCAGGAAGCTTTTCTACTATCAAGGCCATTAATTGATCTAGATGTGTGTTTTGTAAAGCAGAAATTTCAACACAAGCTATTTCGGGTTTGATAGATGCAAATACCTCTTTAATGTGCGAAATTTTTTCGGGCTTGGCTTTGTCGATTTTATTGATGATTAAAATAGTGGCTCCTTTAAATTTTAATCCTTCAAGCAATTGTTTGTTTTCTTCTGCATGATCATTCGCATCAATCAAATACAGCAATACATCAGTTCCCTGACGAACCGAATCTACTTCCCGCATCATTCTTTCATGCAACTTATATTTACTTTGCAATAAGCCAGGGGTATCTGAAAAAATAATTTGATAATCCTTCTCGGTTAAAATACCCAAAATCTGATTGCGGGTAGTTTGCGCTTTTGGGGAAACAATGGCTAGTTTTTCGTGCAATAAAGCGTTCAATAGGGTCGACTTTCCCGCATTCGGTCGGCCAAAGATGCCTACAAAACCACTTTTAAAATTTGTCATGCCGCAAAGATAAGGCCTAAGCCTTGTAAAAGAAGTATATACTGAAAGCCTTTGTATGCTTGCGTTTCAGCAAGTAAGTTCCCGTATTCAGAAGATAAATTTGGGAAGGAACGATTTTTGATTACCTTTGCACCGCGAGGTAGAGCAGCGGTAGCTCGTCGGGCTCATAACCCGAAGGTCACTGGTTCGATCCCAGTCTTCGCAACTGATAAAATGGCAAGGTTTAATCTTTGCCATTTTTTATTTCAATTTTGAATGAAAATGATATTCATGAAATAATATGTTACTTGAACTTGCTTTATAACATAATATTAACCCACTCAAAATTAAACATTAATAATTCAATATTACGATGTATACAGTAGCCATAGTCGGAAGACCAAATGTAGGAAAATCAACACTTTTCAATCGATTAATTGGAGAGCGTAAAGCCATTGTGGATGATATTAGCGGTGTAACGCGTGATCGTCAGTATGGCGAAAGTGATTGGAACGGTAAACATTTTCATGTGATTGACACGGGTGGTTATGTAGTTAATGGGGATGATGTATTTGAAAGAGAAATTAGGCAACAGGTGGATATTGCCAT
>CAZSUF010000020.1:7900-10960 GCA_964609875.1 uncultured Bifidobacterium sp. | reverse complement strand
ACCCGAAGGTCACTGGTTCGATCCCAGTCTTCGCAACACAGAATGGCGAATATCTTGATCAAAAAAGGTAGTCGCTTTTTTTTTCAGTTCTTTTGCATATATCGGTATTACTTAGCTAGCACTTGCATGAAAAGGTTGAAATAAGTAGCGCTGATAAAGGCCTGCACCCGATCGTAGCGGAAATTCACCCGATATTTTAATCGGCAGATTGCAGCAAAGAGCGGGAAATTAGTTGAAGAAGGTACGCTACTTGTTTCCTTCTGCTGAATTATTCATTTTTAAATCCCCAAACGATGTCATCTTATACAATCGCGGTGGTCGGGAGACCCAATGTCGGAAAATCTACTTTATTTAATCGCTTGCTTGGCGAACGTAAAGCCATTGTAGATGATGTGAGCGGCGTAACCCGTGATCGTCAGTACGGAGAATGCACCTGGAATGGTAAAACTTTTCATGTCATCGATACAGGCGGCTATGTAGTCAATGGCGATGATGTATTTGAACGTGAAATTCGACAACAAGTTGAAATTGCCTTGAAGGAAGCCGATGTAATTGTATTTGTGGTAGATGTGGTAACTGGTATCATGGGATTAGATGAAGAATTTGCTCACTTACTTCACAGAAGTAATAAGCCAGTGTTGTTGGTGGTAAACAAAGTCGATAATAGTCGCAGACAAATCGATGGAGCAGAGTTTTATAGTTTGGGTTTCGAAAAAATTCATTTTATATCTTCCCTATCGGGCAGTGGCACAGGAGATTTGTTAGATGATGTGACTTCTTACCTCACCGATTCACGTCCAGAATTGGATACAGAACTTCCTAAAATTGCTATAATTGGTCAACCTAATGCAGGCAAGTCTTCGCTTTTAAATTCTTTAGTAGGCGAAGAAAGAAATATTGTATCTGATATTGCGGGCACTACCCGAGATAGCATTCATACACATTATAATTTGTTTGGGAAAGAATTTGTGCTGATTGATACAGCGGGCTTGCGCAAGAAAACCAAAGAAAAAGAAGATCTTGAATTTTATTCAACCATAAGAGCTATCAAGGCTTTAGAAGAAGCTGATATATGTATGTTGTTGGTAGATGCCGTGAAAGGATTCACAGCTCAAGACGTGAATATATTTAGTTTAGCTACGCGCAAAGGAAAAGGCGTCGTGATTCTGGTTAATAAATGGGATTTAGTTGAAAAAGAAACCATGACCTCCAAGAAAGTAGAAACAGAAATTAAAGAAAAAATAAAGCCTTTCACCGATGTGCCTATCTTGTTTATTTCTGCGACAGAAAAATTGCGTATTCACAAAGCTATTGAAGAAGCCTTAGATATCTTCGAGCGCCGTCAACAGAAAGTACCAACAT
Organism: uncultured Bifidobacterium sp.; assembly: GCA_964609875.1. Lineage (GTDB taxonomy): Bacteria > Bacteroidota > Bacteroidia > Chitinophagales > Chitinophagaceae > OLB11. Next base: position 9,598 of record CAZSUF010000020.1, on the reverse strand, counting down.
CGAAATTGAACGATATCATGTTGAAGGAAATACAGCACTATCCACCGCCTTTTTATCGTGGCAATGCGGTTACCATTAAGTTTGTCAGCCAGTTGCCCGTGGTTGTGCCTTCATTTGCTTTTTACAGCAATCATCCTGATGAAATCAGTGAAGCCTATTCTAATTTTTTAGAAAATAAATTACGAGGCCACTTCAATTTCAAAGGCGTGCCTTTAAGATTATTTTTCAGAAAGAAATAAATAGGGCCTTCTGATTAACGTAGAAGGTAAGAATGGCATTCAGTCATAGACTATTTTCAAATCACCTAAGTGCAAGGTTAATTGATCAACAAACATTCTATACCTTTTACGTTAATCAGCAGGCCCTAATTTTTTTTATGCCCCCAGCGAGTAAGTGTTTCAAATGAAGTTACTGCATGGGGACCCTCCGAAATTTTTTGTATGAAGTGATGAAGCCAATTCGGGCATGAAAGCCTGTTTGTATTGCGGTAAGGATTGCAGTGAAAAGCCCACAGTGACGACGAAGGAGGAGCGAGGACTTGGAACGAAAAGCCTGGTTACCGCCCAAAAAATCAAGCACTACTTGAATTACATAAAGACTGAATTTTACATGTATAAATAATTGTATGCTTTATCTTCGCCTAAAAAGTATTGAAAGCCCTCGTATATAAATCTACTGGCAGTTGGTATCTGGCAAAAAATGAAGCAGGACGCTTTTATAATTGTCGCATCAAAGGGCGTTTTAAAATGGATAAAGAAATTACGTCTACCAATCCAATTGCCGTGGGCGATGTGGTGAATATAGAAGTGGAAGATATTGAAGAAGAAAGTGCCATGATCACTGAAATTCTTCAGCGTAAAAATTACATAGTTCGATCTTCTCCTCATCATAAAAAACATATTCATATTGTGGCTTCAAATCTTGATCAAAGTTTGATTATTGCCACCTTAAAGGATCCAAGAACTTCAACAGGTTTTATAGATCGTTACTTAGTGACTTGCGAAGCTTATCACATTCCTGCTATTATTGTATTTAATAAAGCAGATACGCTCGATGAAGAAGATAAATTGCATTATGATTTTTTGTACGATTTATATACCCAAGTAGGTTATCCAGTGTATTTGATTGCTGCAGAATTGGGACAAGGTTTAGATGTTATGAAAGACTTGTTGAAGGATAAAGTGAGTCTGTTTACTGGCCATAGTGGCGTTGGAAAATCCACATTAATTAATCAGCTCATTCCTGACATGGATATCCGGGTACAGGAAGTATCGGCCTGGAGTGGCAAGGGTATGCATACCACTACTTTTGCGGAGATGCATGATTTACCGGGTGGTGGACAAATTATTGATACGCCGGGGATACGGGAGTTGGGTGTAGTAAATATATCGCGACAAGAATTATCGGGTTATTATCCAGAGATGAAGAAGGTATTGGTGCATTGTAAATACAACAATTGTTTGCACTTCAACGAACCTGGATGCGCTGTGAAAGAAGCGGTGAATCAACAAGAAATTTCAGTTGACGACGCGCGCAAAATCCTGAATAAAAAAACGGTGTTTCCTGTCGTGCAGCGCCTCCTGCTTTTGGGCGTACTCTCCCTGCGCGAGGATTTGCAGGGAAAATACCGCCCCAAAAAGGTGCTGGCGGTGCGCCTCGCCGAGCCGGACGCCGATCGCGCCGCGCTGCTCGCGGAGC
>CAZSUF010000020.1:2518-7890 GCA_964609875.1 uncultured Bifidobacterium sp. | reverse complement strand
TATTAGTTGACAAGAATTATTGACTAAGTTGATTTTTGGGTCTATCTCTCATGATAACCTATGTTGTAGTATTCGGAAAGAACATGAATGCCTTGTGAAATAGAGCTATTGTGACTTTTTCTTCGCCAAACCTCAGCAGATTGCTGCGACTACCCCTTTTGCCAGGTTGTATTTGAGAAAACGAGCCTGGATATTGGTAAGGCTATGAGTAATAATCATTTGTCACAAACTGATATGTTGACTTGACAAACCCAATGACATGTTTCGCAAACTTAGCGAAGTATTTGCTTATTTATCATGAATCTTCGCATATTAAAAACGGAAAAACATGACAAAATTTACTTCATTGATGGCTTACATCTTATGTATGATTACTAGCCCTTTATTTGCAACAACGTTTACTTTTACAGGAAATGGTGCTTGGACAGATCCAGCTAGATGGTCTCCCTCTTATCCAGGCAATTTTATTTTAGCGGGAGATATCGTGAATATTACTTCAGGTTCAATTGCCACTATTAGCAATGGCTCAGTAAACATAGGAAATAACGGAACGATTAATATTTTATCTAATGCTCAATTAAAAAGTGCTGCTGATCGTACGATTAATAATATGGCATCAGGAATTATTAATATTAATGGCACCTTAGTCAATAACAATATCATTTTCAATCAGAATATCATCAATAACAATGGTTATTTTGATAATGCAGGTAAAACACTGAATAATTTAGGCGTATTTAATAACGGGGGGCTAGCTACTTTAGATAATTTCTTTAGCGGGATCATCAATAATAGTGGCACATTCACTAATGAAGGTAATATAACGGGACCCGGTACAATAAATAATACAAGTGCTTTTATCGCAAATTATTCATTCTCGAATCAAACTGCGAATATAAGTGGCATTGGAGGTACAATTTCCTCAACAGTGGTCGGCACAAATATGGTTTTTTATGTAAATGCGGATCTTACAAGTCAGACCTTAAATTTAGGTATATCAAATGCTAGTACTCACGATAAAGTAGATGTAAGTTCATTTGGAGCTTCTGCTACGCTAGGTGGACCATTAAATTTAAATTTTACTGGGGGGTATACACCTACACTAGGAACCACATTCACCATTTTGAACGGCGCATATACAGGTACATTTGGTGCGATCAATTTAACAGGGGTTCCTTTGTCTACACCTTGGTATGTGACTTATAATGCTACCAATGTGGTTATTACTATTGGCAACACGGCATTACCTCTTGTGTGGAATTCATTTACCTGCAAAGTTGATGATAATAAACATGCGGCCTTAAACTGGTCTGTAAAATTAGAATCAAATTGTTTACACTATGTGGTTGAAAAAAGTCTAGATGCCTTGACATGGAATCAACTAGAAACAATTGAATTAAACACAGCTAAACAAGAAGAATCGACCTATGAGTTTATTGATAGGGAATTCAATGGTCATAAAACATATTATAGAATTAAACAAGTTGACCTTGATGGCAAGTATACCTATTCGATCATAAGAAGTGTAGAGGCTAAAAGTAATCTGGATATTTCGATTTATCCAAATCCTTGCCAAAATGAATTGTTTATAGACATGCCAGTTGATATGAAGTCATTACAAGTAGAAATATTTTCTTTAGATGGGCGTTTGTTAATTTCAAAAAATGTAACTAGTTCGGCAAATAGCATACAATTATCGAACCTAATTTCTGGCATGTATATGCTTAAAACAAAAAATTCAACCTCAAGTTTTGTGAAGAAATAACTTGTCTTCCTAGTATCTATATAATAAACAAGCATATTAATAAATCGAAGGTTTTTCTACAAAGCCTCATTACCAAATCAATGTATAGAATAAGGTCTGCCTATATGGTGGACTTTATTATTTAAACCAACTACTGTACATGATATAGTTATTTGCTATTCGATTAATTTCTCCATGTATCAATTCTTGAGAAATGTCTTTTACTTTTTTGGCAGGCACTCCTGCATAAATAGCACCACTTTCGCATACCATATTTTCGAGAATCACAGCGCCCGCTGCAATAATGGTATTGCTTCCAATTCTGGCATTGTCCATCACTATAGCACCCATACCAATTAATACATTATCCTCTACAGTGCACCCATGAACTAAGGCGTTGTGACCGATAGATACGTTATTGCCAATGACTGTTTTTGTTTTTTCGTAGGTACAATGTATGCAGGCTCCGTCTTGAATATTTACTTTGTTGCCAATACGAATACTATTTACATCACCACGGACCACTGCATTAAACCACACACTGCATTCTTCTCCCATAACTACATCGCCGACAATAGTAGAATTGGGTGCTAGAAAACAAGAAGCTGGAATTTCTGGATGAATCCCTTTTACAGGAAGTAATAATGCCATAAAAAATAAAATTAGAGTCTACAAAAAAATCATACAACTTAGTAAAATACTATATAGCAAAAGGTGTATACTTGAATGAACCTAGTAAGCTCGAGCGAATAGAACTCTTTGTGTACTTGGTTTACCTGTCAATACACATGCGCCTGATTCGATTTTGTTGTTAAGAGGTATACATCGAATGGTGGCTTTAGTGATGTCTTTGATTTTCTCTTCGGTTTCTCCAGTTCCATCCCAATGAGCACTAATAAATCCACCTTTTTCATTCAACACTTTTTCAAATTCTTCCCATGAATTTACTTCGGTTATATGAGCATCTCTATATGTTAAAGCCTTTTGATAAATATTATCTTGGATAGTTTGAAGTAAGTTAGTTACATCTTCGATTAAATTATCCATTGATATGAATGATTTTTCTTTGGTATCTCTTCTTGCCACTTCAACTTGATTTTTTTCCAAATCTTTGGCACCAATGGCGATACGAACAGGCACACCCTTCATTTCATATTCAGCAAACTTCCATCCTGGTCTAGTATGATCAGAGTTGTCAAATTTTACTTTAACGCCTTTAGCTTTTAGACCAGCCATAATTTCGTTGGCCTTTTCATCAATGGCAGGCTTTGATTCTTCGCCTTTATAAATGGGCACTATTACTACTTGAATGGGTGCTAACATCGGTGGCAATACAAGCCCTTCATCATCACTATGAGCCATCACTAAAGCTCCAATCAAACGTGTAGAAACACCCCATGAAGTTGCCCAAACTAGTTCGGGTTTATTTTCTTTATTGATAAAGGTCACATCAAAAGCTTTCGCAAAATTTTGTCCAAGAAAATGAGAAGTCCCTGATTGTAATGCTTTTCCATCTTGCATAAGTGCTTCGATGGTGTAGGTATCTTCTGCGCCTGCAAAACGTTCGTTTTCACTTTTTACACCCTTAACTACAGGCATAGCCATCCAGTTTTCGGCAAAATCAGCGTACACATCAATCATTTGTTTGGTTTCGACTTCGGCTTCTTCTTTTGTAGCATGAGCGGTATGCCCTTCTTGCCAAAGAAATTCTGCAGTACGCAAAAATAATCGTGTACGCATTTCCCAACGAACGACATTGGCCCATTGATTAATCAGAATGGGCAAATCTCTATATGATTGAATCCATCCTTTATAGGTTTTCCAGATAATGGCTTCGCTTGTAGGCCTTACAATAAGTTCTTCTTCTAGTTTAGCTTCAGGATCAACCATGAGACTACCTGGTTTTTCAGGATTATTTTTCAATCGATAGTGAGTAACCACCGCGCATTCCTTAGCAAAACCTTCTGCATTTTTTTCTTCTGCTTCAAATAGGCTTTTGGGTACAAACAAGGGAAAATAGGCATTCACATGACCAGTATCCTTAAATTTTTTGTCTAATACATCACGCATATTTTCCCAAAGAGCATATCCATAGGGTTTGATAACCATGCATCCTTTTACCGCGCTGTAATCGGCTAAGCCTGCTTTAAGCACTAAATCAATATACCATTTACTATAATCTATGCTACGGGAAGTAATTTCTTTACTCATTTATATCTACTTTTTATAACTTTCTTACACTTCTAACTTCAATCAGAAAGGGCGGTAAGGTCTGCAAATTAAATGAAACTTTACAAGCTATCACAATATATTAATAATTATATGTAGTTCAATGTATATCAATTATTAATAGTTTTATCTTTTGCGTATTTTCTTTAAATATTTATATTTTGTTAAACATGTCATTTTTATCTACTTAGAATTGACTTTATGTAATTCATTCGGTCTAAAAGCCTAACTTCGATAAGTAAAATATTCATATTAAACTACAAAAAATGAAAAACTATTTCTTTACCCTGATTGCTTGCTTTATTTTAATTACAAGCAACTTATTTGGTCAAAGCTATGATGATGTGTATAGCAATGGCAATCAACAAAACAATAATCAAGGTCAAACACAAAGTCAAACCAATTCTAATCAAACTGACTCTGATGCGTTTGATTATTCATCTGCAAATGGAGATAATACTGCGCAAAGAAGTTATTCGTATGATGATGATGAATATATTGATTATGACGATGACGAGTATTATTATACTTCTCGTATCAGAAGATTCCATCGCCCATTTTGGGTTATAGGTTATTATAGTAGTTTTTATAGCGATCCATATTGGTGGGATTGGAGTTACAATTATCCATCATGGTATTGGGGCAATTCGTTTTACGGAGGCGGTTGGAATAATGGCTGGAACAACGGATGGGGATGCAACAATGGGTGGGGCTGGAATAGTGGTTGGAACAACGGTTGGGGTTGGAATAATGGTTGGAACAATGGATGTGGTTGGAACAATGGTTATTACAACGGATGGAATAATGGTTGGGGTAACTCCTATTATGGTGGTGGTTGGAACAATGGTTATTACAACGGATATAATAATGGCTATAACAACGGATATTGGGATGGATTTTATGATGGCAGTGGATTTAATGGAGGAAGAAACTCATATAAGTATGGCCCAAGAAGCACAGTGAATAGTAATAACACAACAATTACACGTCCTACAAGAAATCGAAGTGTTGAAATGACGAATCCTATCAGAACCATTCCTACTAACAATGCCAATTCTATGAATGGGCAATCAAATCAAGGAGGAAATGGCAGAAGAAATAATATCAATACCAACACTCCAGATAATGGAAGGGGAAGTATTAATAATGACCAAAGCTCACCAAGACAAAATAATGCGAATATTGAAAGAAATTCAACTTCGCCAAGGACTAACCCAAAAGTTCAAGAACAAAATATTCAAATAGGTGATCGTTCTAGAAACACAGAACTTCAAAGAAATAATGAAATTATAAATAATAATCGTCAAGCTGAGCAACAAAGAAATACAGAGAGATTAAATCGCGATCGTGACATGGAACAACAAAGAAATAGAGAGCGTATTAATAATGATCGTCAAGC
>CAZSUF010000020.1:0-2418 GCA_964609875.1 uncultured Bifidobacterium sp. | reverse complement strand
AGAGAGCGTATTAATAATGATCGTCAAGCTGAGCAACAAAGAAATGCTGAAAGATCTAATCGTCAACGTGAGATGGAGCAACAAAGAAATAGGGAGCGTCAATTAGACATGAGTCGCAAACCTGAAAGAAATCGTGAAGAGAGTGCTCCAAGCCCGCGATATGAAGCTCCACGAAGAGAAACAAGAAGCGAAGCCCCAAGATATCAAGCTCCACAAAGATCTCAAGCACCTTCAGCACCTAGTCCCTCTAATAATGGCGGTGGGGGAAGAAGAAGATAAATCATACCGGATTCCTTTTTTAAAGGAATCCGTTTTTTTAACATCATCTCATTACAAATTATAACATGAAAAAGTTAGTATTTTGTCTGCTTAGTATAGCAGCAAGTTATAGCAGTGTTTTTGCTCAAGACGAACATGATGCCTTGAGATATTCTATGTCTACAAATTATGGTACAGCAAGAGGCATGGCCATTGGTAGTGCTTTAGGCAGTATTGGAGGTGATTTCAGCACCCTTTCTGTGAATCCTGCCGGTATTGGGATTTACCGTAAAAGCGAATTTGCCCTTACTCCTTCCATCACTGTTGGAAATAATAAGGCAAGTTATTTAGGTGTACAAAGCACTGATAATATGGCAAAATTTAATTTGAATCACTTTGGCTTTGTGATCACCAGTTCCAAAAAAGGAAATGCCTATAAATCGAGTCGATGGAAAACATTTTCATTTGGCTTGGGCATGAACCGCATTGCTTCATTTAAAAATGAAATGACCTATACTGGGACTAATACAAAAAGTTCTATCGTTGAAAGATGGTCAGAAGATTTTAATAAGCTTGGGGGGCTAAACAGTCTGTCCATAGGTTCGGTAAATTATTCGGCTTTTGCTGCTTACCAAACTTGGTTAATTGACAAGGATTATACAGTCGGAGGAGACAGCACTAAGGCTCGATCTTATGTGCCTTATTCCGATGGAATTAAACAAACAAAGAGAATTAGTGAATCTGGTGGTCAGAATGAATATCTGTTGAACCTTGGAGGTAACTATATGGAAAAACTTATGTTGGGCGCCACTGTGGGCATACAATCTGTAAATTATAACCGAAATCTCTATTTCGACGAAGAAGATATTTCAGGAAATAATAACAATGATTTTAAGTACATGAATTATAGAGAAAGTTTAGCCACCACAGGACTTGGTGCTAATTTAAAGCTAGGCGCCATTATCAAACCTAGTCAAAATTTTAGATTTGGATTTGCTTTTCATACCCCTACACATCTTGAATTGAATGATGTATCTTCCATTAGCATGACTTCACATACGGATAGTTTTTTATTACGAAATAATTTAAGCACCTCTCAAATTACCACCTACGAACAAGACTCAAGTTTGGTATTTAATTATTCCTTAAATACACCCTATAAGGCTTTGGCTAGTGCCACTGTACTATTCAAGCAATATGGTTTTTTGACAGCAGATATTGAATATGTAAATTATTCAACGATGAGATACAAATTTGACAATGGCTTTGAGAAAGAAGCTGATGCTGTCAATGCTATCATAAAGAATACTTATACAGATGCCTTAAACTTAAGAGTAGGTGCTGAAGCTAAACTTAAAGATCTTAGTTTGAGAGCTGGATTTGCTTATTATGGCAGCCCTTATACTTCTTCAATAGCAAATGGAGCAAGAACACAAGTAAGTGCTGGTATAGGATACAGAACAAATACCTGGTTTTTAGATCTTGCTTATGTATATGCACATCAAACTTTTAAAGATCTACCTTATGCATTAGGAAGAACCAATGCCAATGTGCAATCTGCAAGCATTGATAAAAATACGGGGAATGCTATGGCAACCATAGGTTGGAAGTTTTAATTTACTTTCCTCAAAAATCATTTTATCTTTGTGCAACTGCAAGAACTGCCACCGCCGTTGAATTAAATCAAAGGAGGAAAGTCCGGACAGCAAAGAGCAACGTACCACCTAACAGATGGTCTTATTAGCAATAATAAGAAGACAGTGCCACAGAAAATAACCGCCTTGTATTTTACGAGGTAAGGGTGAAAACGTGAGGTAAAAGCTCACGGAAGATCAGGGTAATCTGATTTTCGGGTAAACCTTACGTGCTGAAATGTCAAATAAGTGAACGCTTAGAACTGCTCGTTCAATGTTCATGGGTAGACAGCTTGAGCTTGTTAGTGATAATAAGTTTAGATAAATGGTGGCTATCATATTTCGGTATGAGAAACAGAATCCGGCTTATGCGCTTGTAGTTTTTTTTATTTTTTGGGATAAATATTTGTTTAACTTATTTGTTCAACTATATTTGCATTCCCAAACAAGGGAGCATAGCTCAGCTGGTTCAGAGCATCTGCCTTACAAGCAGAGGGTCCGCGGTTCGAACCCGTGTGCTCCCACA
>CAZSUF010000019.1:19454-22645 GCA_964609875.1 uncultured Bifidobacterium sp. | reverse complement strand
TGGATAAAAGTTTGGCTTCGATTTCAATATTTTTTTATGCCTCGAATCTTAGGCCGTCTCCGACATGATAATTTTATATTCAAAAATGCTTTACGACATGTTGGAATTAGTTAAACTTCATTTTTGTTCATTGAAGTTAATAAGGTAGTTTAACAGATAGTCGTTAAATAGCTAGGAGACTTGTAAGAAGTCCTGAATGGCCTTTACAATCTCATCGGCATGCTGACCATACAACATGGTTTGATGATTTCCTCCCACTTCGAGATAAGTACCATTTTTCATTTTTTGTACAATTTTTTTGGCCAGAAAATCGGGCAAGAGGGGCTGACCTAAAGTATATTCTTCTACGGCGTTGATCAATAAGGCACGATGTTTCATATCTTCAAAATAAGTTGACCAAGGCTCCTTTGAGGAAGCAATAGCAATCTGGGTTATATCAGCGATACTACTTCTTGGCTCTACAGTGCCATCGTCCGCTGTAGCTACATCAGCTTGATAATAATGCAACATGGCATCATCCCAAAAATGAATATAAGGCGCTTGTTTCACTTTGTCGATATAAGTATCAAAATCATCAAATCGAATATCAAGGCGACTAATGGCTGGCACTAACATTTCTGCGACTTTCGGATTCATTTCGGGAGCCGCATCTAAGATGACTACCTCTTGCACTCTATCAGGAAAATGATAAGCCAAATGTGTGGAGAGTAATCCTCCAAACGAATGCCCACAAAGATGAATATCTTGGATATTTAATTTATCTAAAAGGCCAATAATATCTTGTGCATGTTCTTCTATACTATAAGCAAAAGCAGGTTTAGTACTTAAACCTCGTCCACGTAAATCGACACTAATAACTTCAAACTTATCGGCTAAGCCAGCTTGAATTAAACCGCTAAATGCATGAGCATTTGCTGTAAGGCCATGCATCAATAAAAGTTTTGGCAAAGATTCATTCGCATAATGTAGATAATGTAAATCAATATCATTGACTTGAATGACTTGACTAGAAAATAGGGGTGTCTTCATAAATTTAAATTATTGAGCTGTCCAACCGCCGTCTATAGGCATGGTAGTTCCTGTTATTGATCTTGCATCCTCATCGGCCATAAACAACACAGCTTTCACAATCAATTCAACTGGAATAAATTCCTTGATAGATTGCTTGGCTAGCATTACCTTACTAATTACTTCCTCAGCCGTAAGATGAGTCGCTTTCATTTGATCTGCGATTTGATTATCGATAATAGGTGTATGCACATAACCTGGGCAAACAGCATTACAAGTGATATTATAAGGAGATCCTTCAAGGGCAAGTGTTTTAGTTAGTCCAAGCAAACCATGCTTCGAAGACACATACGCACTTTTATTTTCTGAGGCCACAAAACCGTGCGCAGATGCAATATGAATGATACGACCGAATTGCTGTGCCTTCATTCGAGGCCATACTAATTTGCTCAACAAAAAAGGAGCTTTTAAGTTAATGGCAAGAATAGCATCCCATTTTTCTTCTGGAAAATCTTCAATAGGACTCACATATTGAATGCCTGCATTATTGATCAGGATATCGATGGTTGTGAATTTATCTAAAGCCAATTTAACTAAAGCATGAATTTCTTCAGCATGCATTAGGTTTGCAGGAGAAAATAAATACTCGATTTGATGCTCCTCTGCTATTTCTTTGGCTATATCGGCACCATTAGGTTCGAGACCATTGAATACAATATTATAACCCAGTTTTGCAAAACCAATGGCTATGCCTTTTCCAATACCACTCGTGCTTCCTGTAATCAGGACAGTTCTTTTTTTCATGTATGATTTACTTATTTCAAATTAATAAGCAGACTTTCGATGACTTTAGGATACCACTCATGCTCAAGAGCAAGTACCTTAGCCGCTAAAGTTTCAGCATTATCCGCCTTCACAATTTTTACTTTCTTTTGAAGTAGAATGATGCCTTCATCATAATTTTCATCAACCATATGAATAGTCATGCCGCTTTCTTTTTCTCCAGCAGCTATCACCGCTTCATGTACAAAATGACCATACATGCCTTGTCCACCATAAGCAGGCAATAAAGCAGGGTGAATATTGACAATTTTATTCTTGTAAGCTTCCACCATAAATTCAGGAATTTTCCAAAGAAATCCGGCTAAGACAAGCAAGTCGGGTTTATATAGATCAAGTGTATCAAGAATGACCGCAGATTCGAAAATATCTTTATCAACAAGCAGTACATCGATACCAAACTCTTGAGCAATATGAATCACGCCAGCATTTGTTCGATTCGTCACAATCAAGGGAAAATGATAGTTTGCATTATCTTTAAAATACGTAAGTATAGCCCTTACATTGCTACCGCCTCCTGAGGCAAATAAAAGAATATTCTTCATGAATATAAAATAGGTTTATTATAGTGCAGAATCATCGTAAAAAATGACGAGGACAAAAATAGATCATTTTGATGGGAGAATGACAAATACTGAAAATGAAATTCGGAGTGTATGAAAATCAATTTGTTGACACCTGACCGACCATGAATCCTTGAAGAAGTAAAGCGCATACCGATTGAACAACTAGAGATACGGCAACTTGGAACTGCGGCAAGGATTGTAGCAAAAAGCCCGCATTCCGAGAGGCTACACGATATTTGATTGATAGTTGACAAATTATAGCCGAATCGGAAGAGGACTTGTCGCGAAAAGCCTGCCCGCCGCCCAAAAAATAAGACTAAAATTTAGTACAATCAAAATTAGGAACAAATAGCTTGTATCCTTTATTTTTGCGCTCTTATGAGAAAAGAAATACAAAGCATCCTGACTGGCGAGCAAGTTGATTATCAAACTACCGTGATGGGTTGGGTGAGAACTTTTAGAAGCAATCAATTTATTGCCTTGAATGATGGAAGTACCAATAACAACCTTCAAGTGGTAGTAGATTTTACAAAATTTGATGAAGCTCTTTTAAAGCGCATCACCAATGGGGCTTGTATTGCAGCGACGGGAAAAGTAATTGCTTCTTTAGGGAAAGGACAAAAGGTTGAAATGACGGCTGAGCAAATAGAGATTTTAGGCGATAGTGATGCTGAAGCGTATCCATTACAGCCTAAAAAACATAGCTTAGAATTTCTTCGTGAGATTGCACATTTGCGATTTCGCACCAATACTTTTGGAAGTGTGTTTAGATTGCGT
>CAZSUF010000019.1:16081-19444 GCA_964609875.1 uncultured Bifidobacterium sp. | reverse complement strand
GACTTATGCTATTCATACTTTTTTTCAAGAGCAAAATTTTTTAAATATCCATTCTCCGATTATTTCTGCGAGTGATGCTGAAGGTGCAGGTGAAATGTTTAGAGTCACAACTTTAGATTTAAATATGTTGCCTGTAGACGAAAACAAGGAGATAGATTTTACGCAAGATTTTTTTGGCAGAAGCGCTAACTTAACTGTAAGTGGTCAGTTAGAAGCGGAATTAGCTGCTATGGCCTTTACAAAAGTATATACATTTGGACCAACCTTTAGAGCTGAGAACTCAAATACAGCGCGCCACTTAGCAGAATTTTGGATGATAGAACCCGAAGTCGCTTTTAACGAATTGAAAGAAAATGCAGATTTAGCGGAAGCCATGATGAAGTACGTGATTCGATATGCGATGGAGAAACATCCTGATGATATTGCGTTTTTGGATGCGCGTTTAGCAGAAGAAGAAAAACAAAAACCAACTCAAGACAGAGCCGAATTTGGTTTGATTGACAAATTGAATTTTGTATTGAATCATGATTTTGAGCGCGTAACTTATACTGAAGCCATAGATATTTTGCTGGAGTCTCCGGCATACAAGAAAAAGAAATTTCAATATGATGTCAAATGGGGTATTGATATGCAAAGCGAGCATGAAAGATATTTGGTTGAAAAGCATTTCAAAAAACCCGTCATTGTAACCGACTATCCAAAAGAAATCAAGGCGTTTTATATGCGTCAGAACGAAGATGGCAAAACAGTGGCCGCGATGGATGTTTTAGCTCCGGGCATCGGCGAAATTATTGGCGGATCTCAGCGTGAAGAAAGGCTAGATAAATTGGAGCAGCGCATGAAAGAAATGCATATTCCTACCAAAGAAATGTTTTGGTATTTAGACACTCGAAGGTTCGGAACTTGCAAGCATGCGGGCTTTGGTTTAGGGTTCGAAAGACTCGTGCAATTTGTAACGGGCATGGGTAATATTAGAGATGTGATTCCTTTTCCTAGAACACCTAAAAATTGTGAGTTTTAAAGTTGCACAAGCTGTTTGCTATTGAAGCATTCAGCTACTTTAATGTTTTATTTTTTTGGGTGGCACACACGCTATCACTCCTACTCCGCTTCCGAATCGGCTATCAAGTATTGCCTTCAAAGAAATAGGGAAAAGCCTCACGGAAAGCGGGGTATCCGTTCAATCGTTGCCACAATACAAGAGCGTCTATGATTGCAATTTCGACATCATAAAGAACAGTTTACAAATTCAGAAATTGCAGTCTTCTCATTCATATTTAGTTGGATCTTGTTGAATTATATCTTGAATTTCAACTCTTATTCAGCTATCAAATTTTCCGAATAAAGATTAGATTTGTACTCATTCAAATTATACCATGGCCAAAACTGCAAAAAACAAAAGCCAAGTTTCTAACAAAGCTACTGAACCAACTCCCTCTCATGTGCCATTGCAAGTTCGCAAAATTTCCTTGAATTATCTTTTAGCCGGATTAGTGGCGCTTGTAGGATTTTTATTATATGCCAATACTTTTCAGCACGGCTATGCATTAGATGATTCAGCAGCGATTATAAAAAATCAATTTGTTCAACAAGGCTTCGCAGGCATCCCTTCATTATTCAAAGTAGATTTTTGGCATTTTTCAAAATTACCCTTAGGTTATTACAGGCCCATGGCTCTAGTTACTTTTGCCATGGAACATCAATTTTTTGGAAGTAGTCCGCATATAAGTCATGTGATTAACGGCTTGCTTTATGCATTTACTGGCTTCATGCTAGTTTTATGTTTACAAGAATTATTTTCTCAGTATAAAACAATTATTCCTTTTCTTGTAGCCTTAATATTTATAGCTCATCCTATTCATACCGAGGTGGTTGCCAATGTGAAAAGTCGTGATGAGATTTTAAGTTTTTTGGGAATTATTTCTTGTTTGTTTCTCATGCTAAGACATGAACATGAAAAAGGCTATAAGTATATCATACTAAGTTTAATCATCTATTATTTTTCATTTTTATCTAAAGAAACATCCATAACTTTTCTAGCAATACTTCCAGCCTCATTATATTTTTTTCGAGAAAAAACAATTGCCCAATGTATCATGAAAACATTGCCTTTTTTGGCAGTGATGATTTTATTTTACTTTCAAAAAAAACAAGTGCTGGGAGAAATTCCTGAATATGCTTTTTTAGAAATCAATAATTACCCATATACTGGCAATGAATTTGCAAGCAGTATGGTGGTATTCCTGGTCGGTTTAAAATTGCTTTTTATCCCCTATATACTTAGATATGATTATTCGTTTAATGCCATTCCAATTTCAACCTTTTCAGACCCACTGGCTATTATGGGATTGATAGTTTTCATTGGGCTCATAGGTTTATCTTTTATAGGTTTTTTAAAACGTCAAGACTGGAGTTATGGGTTAATTTTCTTACTGGCAAGCTTCATTCCGGGATTAGTATTCATTTGGTTGAGGGGTGGAATTTTTGCAGAACGTTTTTTATATTACAGTGTTTTAGGCATGAGTATTTTATTTGTATTTGGCATAGCCAAGTTATTCAAACTCGAATTGAAGCATACAGAAGAAACTAATTCAACATGGAGCTTTAAGCATCTTTTTCAAGAAATGGTGCAATACAAAATACTCACTGCAAGTGCGATTATTATCTTCCTAGCTTTCTCTTTCAAAACAATAGCCAGAAACCCAGCATGGAAAGACAATGCCACTTTATTTGCTACAGATATTGGACACAACCCAAATAGCGCACAGAACAACAAGCATCATGCGAATGAAATTCTTGAATCTGCCATGAAATTAAAAGATACAGTAAAAAGAAATTTGATCTTCGATGAAGCCTTAGTTTATTATAAAAAAGCCTTAGAAATCAATCCTCGATTTGGTGAAGTATATGGAGATTTAGGGCGAGGTTATTCGGAAATACGAAACAACTTAGACTCATCTATCTTTTTTTACAAGGCTTGTTTACTAGCTACACCGGGCGCTGCTATTTCTACCAGCAATTTAGGCTTGATATATCAAAGAATGGGAAGATATAAATTGGCTTCATTTTATTTTAATCGAGCCAAAGATATTAATCCAAATTTCAGACCTAATCTAGAATATCTCGAAAATCTTAAAAGAGCTACGGGTCTAGATGTCCATCAATTCCCAGTGGAAGAAGAACCTTTGCCTGCTTTTTTGCAACAAAATAATATGAGGCTTCGATAGTATTTAAAAAAAAGTGTTTGACCTACTATTCATCTCCATAAATCGAAGCTTGTTATTGGCTATGCAGGAAATTCGCTAAAATCGACAAAAATGAATACTTTTAAAATATGAACTGGAGAGAACATATCATTTCTGA
>CAZSUF010000019.1:12499-16071 GCA_964609875.1 uncultured Bifidobacterium sp. | reverse complement strand
TATCGCTAGCAGCTTTTGCTATTAATTGGCTTTTTTCTTGAGAAGTTAAGGTCATATAAACACTTGCCTTTCTATAATAATTTATTTATGGTTATTCTTCAGCGTCCTTGGCGGTATCTTCTGGAACTGGAGGGAACATATCATTTCTGACAAGGAAGTATTACTTGGCAAACCAACAATTAAAGGAACAAGGATTGCAGTTAGTCATATAATTGGACTGTTAGCTCAAGGTTGGGATGAGGAGAAGATATTAGAAAATTATCCAAGATTATCCAAAGAATCATTGAAAGCTATTTTCTTATATATCCAAGAATGTATTGATGATGGTTTGCTTTTTACACCTTTGAAAGAGACTGTTTAGCGTGATGATGAAACTTTTAGCGTTCTTACTTCAACTAATTCTTAGCCAAATAAAACAAGGTATTAGAATTATTGACATCAAGTATTTGATTGGCCGCTTGATGAATTTCAGATGCAGTAACTCGATTATAATTGTCAAATTCTTTATTCATCAAATCTGCATCACCAAGCAATTCATAAAAAGCTAAATTGTTTGCCCTGCTTAATAAACTTAAGTCTTCAAAAGCGATCATACTTTCTACCTTATTCTTAATTTTTTCTAATTCTACTTCTGAAATTATTTCAGATTTCAATTTTTCAATTTCTTCTAGAATGGCAGCATCAGCTTCCTCAGGACTTATACCTGGCAGTATTCTTCCTTCAATCACCAACAAACCCTTTTCTACACTACCAGTATGATAGCAGTCGATTTGGCTGAACATTTTTTTCTCTTTCACTAATTGTTGATACAAACGAGATGATTGTCCACCAGAAAATAATTCAGTAATTAAATCCGCCGTATAATAGGCTTTATTTCTTCTTTCTGACATATGATAAGCCTTATAAATCACACTCACTGGCACATCCTTTTCAATGCGCAATACCTTAGGCGCTTTTTGCAGAGGTTCTTCAGGTAAATGTCTAAGATATTTTTCGCCCTGATCTATTGGACCAAACCATTTTTCGGCTAGAACTTTTACTTCTGCTTCAGAAATATTTCCAGCAACACAAAGTATGGCATTGACTGGTCTATAATATTTGAAAAAGAAATTTTTCACATCCTCTAATTGGGCATTCTCAATATGTGAGAGCTCTTTTCCAATAGTCATCCATTGATAAGGATGCACAGTATAACACAATTCGCGAAGGTATTTCCATACATCGCCATAAGGCTTATTGATATAATGCTCTTTAAATTCTTCGCATACTACTTTGCGTTGTACATCCAAACTTTTTTTCCCAAAAGCTAAAGACATCATTCTATCGCTTTCAAGCCAAAAGGCTGTTTCGATATTCTTAGAAGGCAATTGAATATAGTAGTTGGTGATATCGTTGGTTGTATAAGCATTATTTTCGCCACCAGCGTTTTGTAAAGGCTCGTCATAATCAGGAATATTTACTGAACCGCCAAACATTAAATGTTCAAATAAATGCGCGAAGCCAGTTTGAGCAGGATTTTCGTCTTTTGCACCCACATCATACAAGACATTCACAGCAACCATGGGCGTATTTCTGTCTTCATGAACAATTACACGAAGCCCATTGGCTAAATTAAATTTACTGAATTGAATCATAGTCAAGCTATTAAGTGTGCGAATGTACTTGATTTTCATGAAATCTACTTTTCACACACAAGATCGAAATGAAAATCAAATCCGCTTTATTTCACCTTTACGCGAATGCCAGCGCTATGGCTACTAAATTCAGGTGCATACATACACTGTATCGTGGCAATCCCATTTGAATAATCTCCTTTATTTGTCACGTTCATTGGATATTCAAAAACATAAGTTCCTTTAGGCAACCAATGAAAGAAGAAACTTGTATTGGCATCTTTTGTACTTTCATAATAACCTAAACCGCCCTGATATTTATACTGACTAATCACATTGGTTGGCTCGAAACAGGCTCCTCTCATATCTTTCAAATGAACATATTCCATATCGCGATCTACCCTTAATTCAATACGCACTTTGATTTGATCACCTACTTTTATGACTGATTCATTGTTGACTTTATCTAAAACCGGACCAATATCTGAATTTTTAACTAGATATAAATCTTTTCTCAAACTTAAAGGTGTAGCGGCGTAAGTAATTTTATCTAAATTTTCAAAATACTGCCAATATACGGCGCCCCAAGTTGTGCCTTTTGCGGCGGAACTTACTTTCACTTGAATTTCGCCCATGTCAGGTTTCACTTGATCGGCATTATAACTCTTTTTAAAATATCCTGTTCCTGCCTCAGTTTTTATTTCTTTAGACTGAATTAGTTCTTTGCCTAAATGAATTTCAACTTCAGGCGATTGAACCAACCACTCATTACCTTTTAGTAATAAGGCATAACAAGCATCGGCAGTAGCTTTAGTTGTTTTCCAGTTTTGCGTTTGCTTGCTTTTTAACAACCAAATTTTAAGCTCATCTACTTCATCATCTTTGCCACCTATTTCCTGAAAGGCTTCAATCAAAAGACTTTGCGCTTCGATCGGAGCTTCATACCACCAATAACTACTATTCATATCTTTCCAATACATACCCATTTCTTCATTTCGCATGGCATTTTCTCGTAAAGATTTCAGGATAGCTTCTGCTTTGGGAATATCAGCAAATCTAAACAAGGCCAAGGCAGTCATTCCTTGCATATATTTATTCTGAGTTAACCAAAACTGCCCTGCTTGTTTTTTATAAAAATCAAAGGCGACTTGGCAACCAACCGTAACAGGTCGTTTTGCGAAAAAACTTCTCATATACAAATAATGTATTTGCGTATATGAGACTTGTTGTTTTTTCAAATCAGCTTTATACTTTATCAATGCTTGATAATCTTCTTTTAAACGAGCATCTACATAAGGAATTGCCTTATCAATAATTTGCATGATGCGTCGCTCGCTACCTACTTCACTAACGCCTAAATGCAACAATCTTCCCAAACCTGTGAGAATATACTGCGTCATAAATCTATCATCAGGCATCCCTTTAAACCATGCAAAACCGCCATTAGGTGTTTGCATAATTTCTAGCTCACGAACAGTTCTTTCTAGCTCTTTACTCATTCTTGTCAGATTGAATAAATTCGCAAGTTCTTGCTTTTGGGCAGATTCTGATTTTGCTTCTAAAACCCAAGGCGTTTCTTGCAACAAAGCATTTTTTAGTTCTTGATTTTTTTCTAGATTTGATAATAAGGCAGCAGTATCTTCATTTTTCCAAGCACTAAAAATCTCTTTAACTTTTGGATAAGCGTTAGCCATATGGGTGGCTAATACATTGGCATAATATCGATTAAACGTTTGCTCTGCACACTCATACGGATAGTCAGTCAAGTAGGGCAAGGCTTGAATTGCATACCAAGCGGGATTGCCAGTATACTCTACAGTTAAACTATGCTGTCTTAAAGTTGAAGATTGAAAAGAATTGATTAACTTATCAAAACGAAAGCTCTTTTCAGTATTAGCTCGAACAGGTAAAGGCAAGGTTTCAGTGACGAGCATACTATTTAATAAAACTGGCACGACG
>CAZSUF010000019.1:10197-12489 GCA_964609875.1 uncultured Bifidobacterium sp. | reverse complement strand
TTCGCCATCTGTATACTCACCTGCATCAGCAAGGGTTTTAATCAACACCGGATTTGAGAATCCTTCTGGAACTCGAATAGTCCATGTAATAGCCCTACTCTCTCCTGTTGGAATGTCAACATCCACATTGGGTTTTGTATTGTTGAACACAAGGTCTCTGTCATCTAAGGTGAAGGCATCCACAAATTCTATACTTGCCTTTACATGTAATTTTTTATCAGATAAATTGGTCACCTTAGCACTATACTCCATCAAATCTCCTTCTCGCAAAAATCTAGGCGTTTGAGGAACTATCATTAATTGTTTTTGGGTGACTGAAAAGGATTCTAGCGTGCCCATTTTTAAATCTTGTGTATGGGCAAAAGACATCATCTTCCATTTGGTTAATGCATCTGGGGCTTTAAACTTAAAGCGAATATTTCCTTCAGCATCTGTATGTAATTGAGGGAAGAAAAACGCAGTTTCAGCAAAATTAGATCGCACTTCAATATTTTTTCTTGGACCTGATGACATATCCTCATTTTTACCACCTGAAAGAGCCAATCCTTTTTGCTTTGATGCGTCAGCTAGTGGAATAAACTTCGCATCATCCCGTTCTTCTCTACTCACATCTGCACTGCTTTTCATAGTGGATACAGGAGCGGCTGCGGCATTCATCATAACAGCTTCCGTAACCATGCCTCTTTCAAGTCCTCTTCGACTATAGCCAAATCCATAATCATTCAACAAGCCGAAAGATTGCAAAGTGGCATAATTTTTTTCATAAGGTTCGATAGATTTATAAGGAGGATTTCCAACTGTCATTCCTTGGTGACTTTGAAAACAGTAATGAGTCACAAAACCTAGATGTTGATGCTTCAAATTAAACAACTCAGGCTTATTAAATCTGTGAGACTGAAAGGCATCTAAGCTAGCATCATACATCGAAGTCAGTAATTCTGCACTTACTTTTTCTTTTTGATCTCCTTTGATAGTTAATACCCATTCTTGCTCAGAGCCAGGCAACATTTTATCTCTAAAAGTTTCTGTTGTGATGGTCAATTCTTTATTTGTCCATGGAACAAGAATAAATTGATTAAAATTATACACACGATTATTCTTCACAAAAACGCCTTCAATATGAAAACCTCCGCGATCATCTTCATGAATATCAAAATCGATTAACTTTCTATTATTTAAATTTATCCATTCAGTTTTACTCGCCCCTCTATTTAATTGATACAATAAATTAATTTGATCATAGGCAGTGGTTAATGAAAAACTAGCCTTATTGCCCGGCTCTGCCTTTGTTTGTATTTCCGTAACAAGTAAATGTTCATTCGGCAATACTACAGGGTTTGTATATGTCGACAATCTAATATATTTCTTATCAATGACTTCTTCTCCATATTGATCCGTAGCCTTCGCTTCAATCACATACCATCCATCGTCATTAGCTATCTTTTGTAAATACTCAACACCATTCTCTTTAGTTGTAATAGTCTTAGTCCATACAATTTTTTGAACATCCCATGTCAAATAATTATTTTCATCTTGATACACATCTAAAGGAAAATCTTTTCTAAATTCTTGCAAGGACATGGAAGGCTTATCTATTTTAGGCCAGAGTCTTTCTCTATAGGTTCCTTCAATTGATTTTAATTTTTTACAAGTTAATGTCACTTGACTTGAAAGATGAGTTCCTTGTAGATTTGTTGATCTAATTTCTAAGGCATTAAAATCATTAAAATTAGCTTGCTTAGGCAAATTCAAGGTGAGTTGCAATGCCTGATAAGAAACGGGCACAGTCATATTTCCGTGTCGAGTTTCCCCATTTAAATCTGTCACATCTGCTTCTACTCGGTAGTAAAAAACGGGCATTGTTTTCTTGTCTATACCCAAATCAGGCAAGGCAGTAAATTCAATATCAAACGAACCATCTATTTTGGTAACTGTAGTTCCATGTTGAATTTCCATTTCAGGACTTGAAGGTTGCCCCCATCTATAAAAACACCAGTAATAAGGAAACATGGCTGTTCGATACACTCTATATTTTACTTGCGCTCCATCAATTTGATTTCCAGCATAGGCTTTGGCAAGACCTTTCAATTTTACTTTTTCCTTTAAACGATAAGTTCCTTTAAGTGTATCAAAACTGACTTCAAATTTTGGTCGCTTATATTCTTCTACTTGTATAGAGGCTTGTCCACCTTCTCCTGCCAAGGTAAATTGTCCATTTAATAAACCTTCAGGTGCTTGTACACTCCCTGCATACGAACCAAATTCATTTGTTTTGAAATGCATTTCTTTGAC
>CAZSUF010000019.1:394-10187 GCA_964609875.1 uncultured Bifidobacterium sp. | reverse complement strand
GGCATTACTGAGTGTAACTACCACATCTTTGTTCTTTTGTAATTCATGCATAGACTTATCCCCTGCAAGTGATTTAATTAAAATCCCTTTGAAATAGATGGTTTGGCCAGGCCTATATATACTGCGATCTGTAAAGAAAAATGTACGTACATTATCATTTATTTGCTTGTAGAAACGATTGGCATATAAGGCATCTTGACTATAATACACATCCTCTTTAAAGGTGAATTCAGGATTCCATGAATTATTTTGTTCATCCGTAAGATTCACTTTAAAATATCCATTCATATCAGAAGTGAATGAAGGACCTTGTTTGTAGTTGTACTTTCTTTGTTGATAGTCGTACTCCTGACGCCATAATTTTACGTTGACTTGCGGCAATGGCTTGCCTGACTCACGATGAATGGCATATACATCCAAACTCCCCCCTTCATCTTTGGCATGGGTTACAAACGAAATATTAGACACATTAAAAAATGAATACGCCGTATAAGCTTCTTCTTTCCAATCAGCAGATTCTGAAACTAGTATCACATAATTTCCTAGTGGCAAGGCGGGTACTTTAATCTCTGTTGAATGCGTTTTGTAATCATCGGTTACTGGAAGATTCACTGTCCAATTTTGCAAAACCGACTTCTCCTTTAAGGATGCGTATTTTTGATAAAAATCTCTATTTAAATCTTTAAATTCCGACAAATTCAACTTCACGATTTTACAATAAAGGGATTTAATATTTTTAAAACCAATTCTTGCCAAGGATGTTTTATTAGGCAACAGCGTTTTTTCAGTGAGTATGGAAAGGGTGTGTTGCAAGATTGATTGCTTTCTAACTGCTGCTAAATAAGCGCCTTCAGATTTAGGAAAGCGATCGATGATATGATTAAAAATGGCTAATGCCTCTTTGTAATTATTCTCATCAGTTTCTTCTTGATCATCCTCTGCATACAACTCGGCATCTTCTTTCAAATGAGTTTCACCCAGTAAATACCAAGCCATGGAAGTTTGAGCATTTGTAGGATATTTTTCAGTGATAAATTTTAATGCATTTTTATACTCAGTTTCCTTTTCAGGATCAACACTATATTGTTTCACATATTTTATTCGAAGGATATCGGCATCGATGAGTGCTGATGGATCTGCATCAAGTAAATGAAAGGAAAGTATATGTTGAAACAATTGTAACACATGCCATTTCTGATCATGAATATCTTGTGAAATAAATTTTGCTTGCACAAATTGAGCAGCTGGTGCAAACGCTTTATTATCAGTTATTTCAAAACTATAGGCAGGTTTAGTCAGATCAATATCTTCTTGTTGAAAAAATTGAATGGCTTCGTGAACAAGTAAATCATATAAAGTTGATCTGAGATTGCCTGTATTTTTACCTGCGGAAACAAGCTCTTTAAAATTTTTCAGCGAATAAGATTGCAGTTCTTTTTCATTACTTATAGACGCCAAGTATAATTCTTGTGCTTTATTATAAAACTGATTTACCGTCCATGTTTCAATATCAACTTGCTCTGGATTTTCTTTTCCTGGCTCTTCGCTTGTTGGGGTTCTATCTAATATTTTCCATCTATTTTCTTGATAATAGGTCCAATACAAATCAGCTAACAAAGATTGCAATAATGGCTTGGCTGGGAAATTGGCCACTTTCAATTCTTTTTCTACAAACTGAATATCATGCCATCTTGATTTTTCATCTCTATCACGTAAGGTAATACGATAATAGCAAATAGCTTTGATTGTTTGTTCGGCATTTCCCTCTGCTTTGGCAGTTTGCAAAATGGCAAGCACCTCTTTCTCAGCAGTTGCATTCAGGCCTTTCTGCATGGCGCTTTCAACGGAATTCCAACGAGTAGTATAGGATGTGTTCATTTTTTGGGCTAGGGAAGAAAAAGAAATAAAAAAAAGTAGACTTAAAACGTGGATGATTTTCATGTAAAAAAATTTGGGGCTCAGATGTAAAGTTGCACAAAATCCACAATATAGCACACAAAGAATATGTGTGAAAAATCAAAGACGCTATATTGCCTGTTCCATGAAAAGATTCATTCGCTGCTGTGTCTCTGCGATGATCAATCATTCGGCTACTACAAATTTTAATTCGGAGCCTGCGAGAGGGATAGCGCGGAAAGCCCAGCATTCGTTCTTCAAAACGAATGCTGGCTTGCAGCAATAGCCCGACCACGAGGTCCGAGGCTTTGGGAGGATCTCGGGGGCTCGCCCAAAAAAAAGAAAATTTTTAAAGCTTACTTCTTTGATTCTTTTGCCCAAGAATCTTTCAGTCCAACAGTTTTATTAAAGATCAAATGTTCAGGACTAGATAATTTATCCAAGCAAAAATAACCTAATCGAATAAATTGAAATCTATCTCGCAAGTTAGCCTCCGCTAAAGCAGGTTCTATCCAAGCTTTGGAAATAATTTTTAAATTATCTGGGTTCACAAAATCTTTAAAATCGCCTTCTTCGCTCGCAGGATCTTCTACGCGGAATAAACGATCGTACAGCCGAACCTCAGCAGGCACAGCGCTTTCGCAATGTAACCAATGCATCGTGCCTTTTACTTTGATGCCGCTTTGATCTTGTCCACTTTTACTTTCAGGAAAATAGGTACAATGAATTTCAGTAATTTCCCCTTGTTCATTTTTTACTACATCATGACATTCAATGATATAAGCGCTCTTCAATCGCACTTTAAGTCCTATCCCAAGGCGGAAAAACTTCGGGGGTGGATTTTCTACAAAATCTTCACGCTCTATCCAAAGTTCTCGACCAAATAATACAGATCGATGTCCTCCCAATTCATCTTCAGGATTATTCTCTGCCATCAATTCTTCGGTTTTCCCCTCTTCGTAATTAGTGATCACCAATTTTACAGGATCCAATACAGCCATACGTCTTAAGGCAATTTTATTCAAATGTTCGCGCAAACAAAATTCCAATAAAGACACATCCACCATATTATCGCGTTTGGCCACGCCAATGCGTTCGCAAAAATCACGAATACTTTCTGGCGTATATCCTCTGCGTCTAAGTCCCATGATAGTGGGCATGCGTGGATCATCCCAACCATCTACAAATCCATCATTGACGAGTTGCAATAATTTTCGTTTGCTTGTAACAGTATAATTAATACTTCTTCTGGCAAATTCATATTGATGCGAAGGATAAATTACTAATTTTTCAATTAACCAATCATATAATTCGCGATGAGGAATAAACTCCATCGTACAAATCGAGTGGGTAATATTTTCTATGCTATCACTTTGACCATGAGCGAAATCATACATCGGATAAATACACCAAGCATCTCCTGTTCGATGATGATGGGCATGTTTAATTCGATAAATCAACGGGTCGCGCATCAACATATTCGTATGGGTCATATCGATTTTCGCACGAAGCACTTTCGCCCCATCAGCAAACTCACCTTGACGCATTCTTGCAAATAAATCTATATTTTCTTCAACCGATCTTTCACGATAAATATTACCAACTCCAGGCGACGTGGGTGTACCTTTCTGCGCAGCAATTTCTTCGGCACTTGAATCATCTACATAAGCCAATCCCTTTTTGATCAGGGTACAAGCAAATTCATATAATTGCTCAAAATAATCAGAGGCATACAATTCATTTTTCCAAGTAAACCCCAACCATGAAATGGCCTCTTTGATACTTTCTACATACATCGTATCTTCCGTCACGGGATTGGTATCATCAAATCGCAAGTTGGTATATCCTGGATATTTTTTCGTCAATCCAAAATTGAGACAAATAGCCGAGGCATGACCAAGATGCAGATAGCCATTAGGTTCGGGCGGAAAACGGGTAACAATTTCTTGATATTTCCCAGATTTCAAATCTCCTTCAATAATTTCTTCAATAAAATTTAGCGACTTCTCTTCAGACATAACTTGGTAAAAAATTTGGTCAAAAGTAGGGCATTGAGCCCAAAATCAAGAATTAGGGCTTGGCTTAATGTATTTTTTTCTTGGGCGGCACACACGCTGTTCGTTGCAAGTTGCCTGCCCCAAAGCGGTCAGTCAAGCTTTCCACTGCCATCGTTGCCGCAATACAACGAACTAGCTTCTTCCTTTGACAGAGATAAGTAGTTTAGACATTTCTCTCCCCATGTAAAGAAAAAATTTGTCTTGATTGACTCAAAATCTTACTTTTAAAAAAAATATGTACATGAAGAGAATATTACTTTTGATACTTGTGGTTTTAAGTGTGCAAGTTTCGCAAGGGCAGATGCACCAAAAAGGCTCTAGTTGTATGCAAATTGGCTATGGATATCCGAGTGCCATGCAATTGATGGGTTCATTTTTTAAATTTGCAGAAAGCAGTATTACAGTAGAAGATGACCCTGCTTACCAAAGTTCTTTTTCGTATAAAGGATTTGGTCCTTTGCACTTCAGATTCGATTATATGATAGGCGGCAGAGTGGGTATAGGCTTAAGTTCAAACTACGAATTAGGCAATTTCAAATTCTCCAATACATTTACGGATTTTGATGAAAATATTATTTCAAGTGAAGCTAAATTTAAATTATCTAGTATCAATGTATTAGCTAGATGCAATATTCACTTTATTAAAGAACCCACCAAGATTGACATTTATTATGGGCTAGGCGTGGGTTATGCGCGCACTCGGGCTAAACTAGAAGAAACTTTAACTGGAACAAACATAGATCCTTTAGACCAAAAAGAAATTGATGAAACGAATAAAGAATTTAATGATTTTTAAAATGATGTTTTTAAAACAGTTCCAGTGGCCTTCGAATCAATTTTCGGTATTAAAGCTCCTTTTGGACAAAATGCTGGCATGTATTTCGAAGTAGGTTATTCAAAAGCATTTTGCCAATTAGGATTTTATGTGGGCTTAGGTGGACCTAAAGGTTACAATAGAAACAAATGGCAATGGTTTTAAAAAAACATGTAAGTCTTAGTCAATTTAGCATATTCATTATTCATTCTACTAATAGTCATTTCTTCCATTGATCGAAAAAAAAATACAGGTTACTCCTGAAGTAATGAATGTGGTACTGGTTGTACTACTCGCTCAAGGTCAGCACGAATCATTGATTCAAGAATATTTGGATGAACTTTCGTTTTTAGCGGCCACGGCTGGGGCAATTGAAATTAAACGTTTTTACCAAAGGCTTCCTCATCCAGATAGCAAAACCTTTTTAGGCAAAGGAAAAATTGAAGAAATCAGAGACTTTGTGAGCTCACGAAAAGTAGACATGGTTATTTTTGATGATGAATTAACGGGCTCACAAATTTCAAATATCGAAAAAATATTAGGCAAAACGGTGATAGATCGGAGTGATTTAATTCTAGATATTTTTGCAAGCCGAGCCAAAACAGCGCAAGCTAAAGTCCAAGTTGAACTCGCACAATATCAATACATACTTCCACGATTAAAAGGTATGTGGAAACACTTAGAAAGACAAGGTGGCGGTATTGGTTCAAGAGGACCTGGAGAAACAGAAATTGAAACCGACAGAAGGATAGTAAAAGACAAAATTTCATTACTCCGCAAAAAGCTAGAATCTTACGACAAACAAGCCTTTACCCAAAGAAAAGAACGTGGAGAATTTATTCGCGTTTCCTTAGTTGGCTATACCAATGTGGGGAAATCAACATTAATGCGGTTTTTAAGCAAATCTGACGCCTTTGTAGAAAATAAATTATTTGCCACTTTAGATACTACCACAAGAAAAGTAGTTTTTGACCGAACGCCTTTCTTGCTGAGTGACACTGTTGGCTTTATTAGAAAATTGCCCCATCATCTAATTGAAAGTTTCAAAAGTACTTTAGATGAAGTAAGAGAAGCAGATATTTTATTGCATGTGGTGGACATTTCTCATCCTAAATATGAAGAACAAATTCAAGTGGTAAATCAAACCCTTCATGATTTAAAAGCGGATGACAAACCCACCATTTTAATCTTCAATAAAATGGATCTCTATGAGAAAAATACTTTTGACGAATGGCTAGAAGAAGAAGTGAAACAAGATTTATTATCTCAATTAAAAAAGTATTGGAATAATGAAACCCAAAATAATGCGATTTTTATTTCAGCCACTGAAAAGCTCAATGTCGAAGAACTTAGGCTTACCATTTTAGATAAGGTAAAAGAACTTTATGGCATACGCTATCCTTACAAGACCTTATTTTACGAATAAGGCTTGTGTTTGAAATTTTGTCAACATTCAAGACCATCAATCAATTTCTTGCAAAAACCCAACGGCCAACCAAGACTTATTAGCATGAGTGCATTCTTTTATATGGCTAAAATTCAGCCTTCAATCCTGCACTCATACTTAAAGGCATGTTCGGTCTGTAACCTTGCGGAAGATTGGCAACAATAGATTTACTATTTGTGACATTATTGATAGTTGAAAACAACGTAAAGTTTTTACGAAGTTTATAATTGACAGAAAGATCTATAATTAGAAATCCTGCCAAGGCGTTTACATCGTTAAATTTCACCTGCGCTTCAGGAACCTTTATTTGACCATGACCGGGTTTGATTCTTGTTTCACCCGTATAACGTCCTATGATTGTAGCATTGAATTTCTTATGCTCAATTGCTAAGCTAGCCGTCAATAAATGTGGTGTGATAAATGGTATAAAATCATTCTTGTTAATTGTACCGCTTCCCCAATCGCCACCACCATTCACAAAGGTTTCTTGAAATTGAGCATTTGTATAAGTGTATGCAATGCTTACAGGTAATTTTATATTTGATCTTTTATTTTCTTTGTGAAGCAAATCATATTCTACACTAAGTTCCATCCCAAATATGATTGCATTTCCAGCATTAAACATATCGCCTGTTCCAGCTCCTCCGCCTGATACATTATCTGACCCTAAAATATTACGATAGTTATTTCTAAAGCCAACACACTGAGCA
Source organism: uncultured Bifidobacterium sp. (assembly GCA_964609875.1). GTDB lineage: Bacteria > Bacteroidota > Bacteroidia > Chitinophagales > Chitinophagaceae > OLB11. The sequence continues at coordinate 3,263 of CAZSUF010000019.1, read as the reverse complement.
TGTAAACTACTTTTTTGATATCGATAACCTACTTCATAATTTATTGAAGTTTCAGCCTTGGCTTGACTAGTTGTGCTGGTTAAGGAAGGCATTCCTGGAGGCGAAAACCCTCTATGAACACCTCCAAAAACACTCATATCTTGGTTGAATTCATAATTTGCTCCAATACCTGGCAAAAGAATAGATAAGTCGTTAGAGGCTGTTTTCAAAGCAGTTCCAAGTCTGGCATTGTCAGCATTCCCAAAGTTTTGAAGATCGAAATTTATTTTCTCATATCGAATACCAGGACTCAGTTTAAGTCCTTTGAAACTTAAATCATAACTTAAGAAGGAAGCCATACTTTGAGCCTTTCTGATTTGATTTTCTTGATTACCGTTTGGCCCGACAGATGTTTGTATCAATGCACCATGGGTCATTTGGTAAGTAGATGATGTGGCGTATCTATCTGCTTGATCTGTATGATATCGAACACCCAAATGCAATTTGTGATTGACAGCCTTGGTACTAAAGGAATATTGCAAATTGGTTTGTACCCCTTTTGCATCATAAGTTCTAGCAGCCCCTTGAAAAGCCACTTCACCATCAGCCATACCTGTCATGATTTGATAAGCTGTTTGATAGGTTGAAGGATCACCTAAAATAGTATTGATGCTTTGTCCACCAAAGGTGTTCGCTCTTGTCCAATCTCTAAAAGTATGATTATAATAAGCAGATGTATTTATAGATAAGTTTTTAGTTGGAACAATAGAGTGATTTAATGAAATATGGTTATGGTTCAGATCCAATCTATCTTTTTGTGTACCTGCATATCTTCTGAGTGGATTTGCTTTATAATCATCATAAGTAAGCCCTAAATAAGTTTCGTTACCATCTTCAGTTGATTGTATAAATTTTAAGGTAACCGCTTGATACAATTTTGCCTGATCACTAGTATGCCAGCGTAATTTGCCCATGATATCTCTTCTGTCAAAACCTGTATTACCGCCATTGTCTAATTTCTTAAACCCTTTACTAGCCATTCGACTTACATCAAATACATAATCGAAATTTTTACGACTATCCCCTATCCAAACTCTTTGTTGATTAGTACCAAAACTACCGTAAGACAATTGAGTGAACCCTTTAAAAGCGTTTGGGATTGAAGTTGATAGTAGGTTGATGGCTCCACCGATCGTATAAGGACCGTACTTAATTTGACTACTCCCTTTTAGCACTTCAACACCTTGCATTCTTGCAAAAGTTGGGAAGTAATATGCCGATGGATCTGAATAGGGCGCAGGCGCAATCAGTATGCCATCTTCCATGAGTGTAATCTTAGCACTTCGATTAACTGGAGTTCCCCTCAGTCCAATATTGGGTCTTAATCCAAAGCCTTCTTCATCTCTTATATTCACACCAGGAATGATGCGTAAGACATTGTTGATATTTGTCTGATTGAGTTTTTCTAATTTACGATTGTCGATATATTGACCAGAACCTGGAATTGATTTAGCTCTGGAACCCACTATGGCTATTTGCTCAAGATTTGATACTTTAAGGCTATCATGCATTGTTTGTTGTGCCAATGCTGCCATACTCAACAAGAGGAAGGGCAAGATTAAAAATTTTCTCACTTTGACTGTTTATTTTGACGAATTAAAAAATTAAGTCGCAAAAGTAGTTTGTAGAAAAAACTTGAATTTTAGTAAAGCGGAAAAGAGTTTTAGTTATTGGGAATAACTTGTTTGATTTGATCAGTAGGAGAAATGCCAAAATAATTTTTATAAGACTGGCTAAAACTACTTAATGAAGAATAGCCAACTATATCAGCAATTTCGGTAATATTTGGATTTCCACTTTGCAATAAATACCTGGCCTTGATCATTCTGTTTTCTTGAATATATTCGATAATCGTTTGCTCAAAAACTTCTTTGAACCCTTTTTTGAGATAACACTGATTTGTACCCACATTTGTAGCAATGATTGGGATAGTCAGGTTATTAGACAAATTTTCGAGGATATACTTTTTAGCCTGTTGAATTTTATCCATATCAACAGGTTTGTTCAAGACACTACAGCTATCGCAACCTAATTGAAAAATCAGGTTGTTTTTTTGAGATTGATACAATAAAAATAAAATGGTACTTTCTAAAAATATTTTTCGGTGAATTCCTTCTAGTTTACACTGAATAATCTCTAAAAGCTTAGATTGAGTGTTACAACAAATGGCTTGGCTTGATATATTGATATCGAATGCTTCATTGTATTTTTCTAAATAGCTTTTTGAAATGCGAACTTGAAACTCATAGTTATTTTCAGTTAGATCAAATAGACAATCATTTGCATTCAGTCCGAAATTCAAATAAATATGAAGGTCATCTTGGGTTGTTTCACAGAATGAGTGACTAATATTAGAATTTGTTTGGGCAGACAAATACACAAACTCGTTAATAAATTCCATGCGGCGAAAGTACAATTTTTAATTTTGTGTCAGTTTTAACTATGTGAAATATATTTTTGAGAAATTAAGGAATTTGTCCTTTTTCACTAAATCAATATTTTTTATCAATTGAAGACTTCAATATTAAAAGAAAATCGGAGTTCCCTCGAGGAAATTCTTGCAGAAGTAATCAATCGAGGCGATACCTTAAGGTCTAATTCTCAAGGTCTGTATACATGAAAATATTACTAGAGTTGTTTCATAAAAAGAATATATGAGGCCTATTTGTGCAATTTTGCCTACCTCAATACTTCTCATCTTATTAATTCCAATATTTTTTTCTCAATAAAATTGGTAAATATCAAATTTTCCCTATTTTTGCGCTCCATTAAACACTCTTCCTTAGCTCAGTTGGTTAGAGCACCTGACTGTTAATCAGGGGGTCCCAGG
>CAZSUF010000019.1:0-260 GCA_964609875.1 uncultured Bifidobacterium sp. | reverse complement strand
ACAGATATACACTATTAACTTAGTGTCTAGAAAATATCAAGGGGTTTTTAAATCTATTAAAAGGGTAAGTTATTATAATTTAAAGATGGATTACTGGTCACTATAGACATAGTTAAATATAGTTTATCAATATTACACCAAAGTCCTAAAATAGGCAATGGTTGAAGATATATGCCCCCCTTGGAGAAACACCATGAAAAGCAATTTTAAGGAGATTGGCAAACTCTGACACGAAGATTAGGGCAGTAAAACGGGCTGAC
>CAZSUF010000018.1:19531-23435 GCA_964609875.1 uncultured Bifidobacterium sp. | reverse complement strand
TGAGAGAGGAAATGGAAGCAGAATGTAACGCAAGAATTTTTATTGGCGGAAGAACAAAAGGATTTAAAGGAAAGTGTGCGGGAATTTTGGAAGAACTTTTAATTGCTATTGAACACAACCATCCAGTTTATTTGGTTGGTGCATTTGGTGGAATTACAAAAGATGCGATTGAAGCATTGAAGGGAAACAAGCCCGACAGTTTTTCAAACGAATATTATTTTGACAATGATGATTACAAGAAAATGTTTTTTCTTTTCAACGGCAAGCATCCCGACAACACAATTGATTATCCGAAATATCTTGCAACACTTCAACAAATAGGATTGAATAAAATTGCAGAGCAAAACGGACTTTCCTCAGAAGACAATTTGCGATTAACCTCAACACCTCACATAAGCGAAGTGGTTTATCTGATATTAAAAGGTTTAACCAAACGCTATACAAATTAACAATGACAGAGGATTTATTAAGTACATATAGCAAGGATAAATCAGTTATGATTCTAACGAAAAGAACAAAACCGAAACTAAGTATCGCTTACAACACATATTGGAAGTTTGCAGAAGAGAGACAGAATATTTTTTTCAAACGGTTTAATGGTGAGATTTATCCGTGGACGAAAGACGAAATTTTGAATAAATACAAGTTCACTAATGTTTACAGAGCAACAGATAGAGTGAGTCAATACTTGATTAAGAATATAATTTACAAAGGCAGTCAAAAACCCGAAGAAGTTTTTTTTCGAATGTTACTTTTCAAAATCTTCAATCGTATTTCTACGTGGGAAGTATTAGAATACGAATTGGGCAAAATCAGTTTAAAAGATTATTCTTTCAAAAGGTATGACAAGGTTCTTACAGAAGTGATGCACAACAGGATTCCGATATACTCTGCTGCATACATAATGGCATCGGGCAGGTCAACTTTTGGTTACGAAAGAAAACATCAAAATCATTTGCGATTAATTGAGTTGATGATAAAAGAAAAAGTGCCTTACAAACTTCAACATTGCAAAAGCATGAGTGAAGCATACAACCTTTTACATTCTTATCAGACCATTGGCGATTTTTTGGCATATCAATATGTAACCGATATCAATTACAGCACACTCACAAACTTTAGTGAAATGGAATTTGTGAAAGCGGGTCCAGGAGCAAGGGATGGAATTGTAAAATGCTTTAAAGACTTTGGCGGATATTCATTTGAAGATATTATTCACCTAATGGTAGAAAATCAAGAGCAGGAATTTGAAAGGTTAAATTTGGATTTTAAAAATTTATGGGGAAGAAAGTTGCAGTTGATCGACTGCCAAAACATTTTTTGTGAAGTAGACAAATATTCAAGAGTTGCTCATCCTGAAATTGAAGGTGCGTCAAACCGTACAAGAATAAAGCAGAAGTACAAAAGTCAACAAAATGAATCTATCGAGTATTTTTTTCCTCCAAAATGGGGTATAAACATTTAAAAACAACAATATGGCAGATCAACACAATATTTTTATTAGTCATTATGGTAAAGATGATGAACATTTACAATCATTAAAGGCAAGGTTGAAAGACAAAGGCTTTAATGTTAGAAATTTTTCAGTTGACAGCACTAATCATAAAGATGGTAGAATACCTTCTGATGCTGTTGTTGAACGTTTATTAAGAATGCGAATTAGTTGGTCTAGTACATTCATATGCTTAATTGGCCCTAAAACACACACTAGAGAATGGGTCAATGACGAAATTAAATGGGCTCATGAGCAAGGTAAAAAAATAGTAGGTGTTTATGCTCATGGTTATGCAGGAACTGCAGAACTTCCCGATAACCTAAAAGAATATGCTTCTGACATTATTGGCTGGAATTCCATTGAAAAACTTGGAGATATTATTACCGGTGAAAATATTCCTTTTGAAAATCCCGATGGAACTACTGCAAGTCCCTTGTTCGTTCGTCCAAACATAAAATGTTAATTGATGGTAGTATACTCTTATGTGATAGAACACGATTTTGGTTTAGCCCCAAATCCATTTGGACGCTATTGCACATTAGCAGTGTGCAAACCGAAAATAAGGGGGAGTAGTAAATTAAAAATAGGTGATTGGATTTTGGGCACAGGTTCAAAGGCAATTGAAATATCAACTGGTAAAAAATGGCTACGAAGTAAATTGATTTATGCAATGCAAGTAACAGAAAAAATTACACTTGATGATTATTGGTCTGACCCGAGATTTCAATATAAAAAACCAAGAATGAACGGTAGTCGTGTTGCAATGTTTGGCGACAATTTTTATCATAAGGACGAAAATGGCAATTGGATACAAGAGGATTCAGCACATAGCAGGCAAGATGGAACTTGTAATCAAGGTCATTTGAAAAAAGACACTAGTGGACGGAATGTTCTTATATCAGAGCACTTTTATTATTTCGGTACCAATTCCCCAACTATTCCAAAGGAGTTTCTTGAGATTTGTAAGGAAGGTATCGGTGAAAAGAAATTTGAGAATATTCAACTTGCAGACGATTTTATTAATTGGGTAACAATTAACTTTGAAACAGGTATTCATGGTGACCCTTTGAGTTGGGATAGAAGTAATCAATTAAGTTTATTCTAATGCCGACACCCGCTGTTCGGAATGTTTGGCTTTGCGCATCCCGAACCATTATCGAAGGATTTGAAATCCCTGAATCCATTGGTTAGCCATAATTTATCTGTTTAATTTTTTAGATCCCATGGTCTCTGTCCTCACAAACCATCAACCAATTTTAACAAAATTTATTTTTAAATTTTTTACCCCAAATAAAAAAGTATTTATTTCTCACAATAAAAAATAAATAACCTGGCAAGCACATCAGAAACACGACACGCAAAAAACGTAGCAAACTTCGAAGATTTTATTTCATTTGTAACAGCCTACAGAGCCCCCTACAACCCCACTTCAAATGTTCGTGTTATACCCATGTGATTTATTAATTAGTCTGGTATTAAATAAATCTTACAGTGGTATATGCCGATTGATACAAATACTTAGAACAAAATAAGGTACGAAATTTTGGACTATTACATTTGTCACTTCGGTATTACTTTATTCGAACCATTACAAAAACTTTCATCAAGATTAGTGCAAGCCTTATCCTCAACAGATGCTACAAGTGAACTAATGAAAGATGCCGAAGCAGTCAGGCGAACACGCTATTCGCTACTATCGTTGCCGCGGGGCTTCTGTCTTAGTATTGAAATTTGACTAATTAAATTGTCCTTCTTGTTTAAGGTATAATTTCTGCGTCGGCGATATTTATACCGTTGTCGCTGATAGAAAATGAAATTTTTGTGTCGGTAAAAGTACCCGAACCGCCTTTTAACCAACTGCCTATTGTGACTGGTTTTACAGTGCAAGTTTGCGTAGCACAATCCATGTTTAAGTTAATAATCCAGGTACTTAGGTTCGTTATCTTTAATGAATTATCTGTGTCGTATTTACAAGTGATATTTTGATAATTCGGCGTTCCATTGATATAATAGGTGATTTTCCCATTGATAAAATTTCTGAAATTGTAAGCACAAGTTGGGCGCACAACTAAGTAAATTGTTTTGTAGCTAAAATTAGTTCCATCATTATAATCAACGGTTCGAAGCCTGCAAGTATATACACCTGGTTGCAGATTTATAGGAGAGTAATTGATTTCCAAATTGCGACTTTCATTCGCTGGGCAAGTCACATCATTTTTAATCATAGTAAAATTGCCATCGCTTATATCTTGAATATTGATTTGAAAATCTCCTGAAGTACTCGTTACACTTACAGGAATGACGATAGATTTGTTATTGTCAAATACTATCGTGTCTGCACATTGAACACTGAATGTTTTTTTTGTGGGTGTAGGATCGGAACTAGATTTTTTACAATTCGTCATACCC
>CAZSUF010000018.1:13441-19521 GCA_964609875.1 uncultured Bifidobacterium sp. | reverse complement strand
TGAAGGTAAGAGAATAAATTACGTTTTTCATAAGGGGGCAAATATAGGAATTCAATTGAAAAAAAAGAATTACATACAATTTGAAGAAGGAAGCGGCTGCCTGATACGCAGGGTTTAGCTCTTCTGCGGCTCTGCGCAGAAAGCCGAAGCGAAGCGTAGCCCGAAGTAGCAGGGAATCAGCCACAAGAAAAAATATCAGCAGACCACTTATGAAAAAAGAACTACCACTTATGAAGAAGTAAATTACTTTCATTTCTGTTAGATATAGTTTTATTGCAAAATTTATTACAATGAAAAAATTTCTCTCTATTCTATTCCTTATTTTAATTGCTATGGTTAACTTTCAAAGCAAAGCACAATCTATTCCGAATACAAGTTTTGAAAACTGGACCAGTCCTTTAAACCCTGACGATTGGAACACGTATGCTATGATACCTCAATTGAGTAATTTCGATAAATTGGTGACAAAAGATAATAGCAAATCACATTCTGGAAGTGCAAGTATAAAAATTACAACAGATTCAATTTATTCAAATATTGGCGGTACGATGCATTTAGATACATTATGTGGTGTCTTAAATCTTGGGGCTATCGATTTTATGCAAGGGCTGAATTTTCCTTTACCTACTTCACTTACTTTTTCATCCAAACCTGATAGTTTAGTATTCTATTATCAATATTTACCAGTTGGGATTGATACCTTTCAAATGAATGCCATTTTTTTTAATGCTGCAGGGACGGTGGCAGAACTTAAAAAATATTTTACTCAAACAGTCTCTACTTGGACTAGATATAGTGAGCCATTCAATTATACTGCAACGCCTACTGAGTTAGCATTAATCTTTGACAACGATAGAAGGTTCCCAAAACTTCAATCTACTTTTTGGTTAGACGATATTGAGTTTATTTATAAAAATCCTTCAACTACAAAAGAGTTTAACGAGAATGCCTCAGATTTTATGGTATACCCTAATCCTTCAACAAAAGGGGAGGTATTTGTAAAATTTAAGTCTGATCAAAACAATAACCAAATCAACCTATTTAATGCGATGGGTCAACAAGTGAATACGGAAATTTTCTTGCTTCAAAAGGAAGATAAAATGTATACGTATAAAATTACTGCCCCAAGCTCTATGTCAAATGGGCAATATTTTATTAAAGTAAACAAAGGGGGAAGCTATAGTCAAACCTTTCAGTGGAATATGGTGAGATAGGAAAAATACTTTATTATTCTTGATGATGAATAAAGAGTGATTGCGTGTGTATGATTTTTGTGTCGTGTTGAAATCTAACAAAGAAAATGCCGTCGACTAAGTCAATGCAAGGAACCTTGATTCGTGTTTTTCATCATGGTGGCATTAAATCCAAAATGATAAATGGCCATAATGAATGAAAATATTGTAGGCATTTCCGCATGCTCACAATTGACCTGTATCATAAGGCCTGTCAATGATTTCAATTTCACGAAGAGTGTCTACCTAAAATTTAGGGGAGGTTCAAAAAAAAATTAACTTCATTTAGAATAAAAGGGCCAAGTCACATCCTACTTTACTATCTCAAGACAGCATTATTCATTGTATGAATCGAATTGTTAACTTGTGAGGTTGATCGCCTAATTATATGCAAACGATGGAAAATAATAGCATCGCCTCCATGCAGTGTTAAGTTTACACTATAATTTATATGTAAGAAAATGTCTATTCAATTTTAAAAGCTATCGGCTGCCTGATACGCAGGGTTTAGCTCTTCTGCGGCTCTGCGCAGAAAGCCGGAGCGAAGCGCAGCCCGAAGTAGCAGGGAATCAGCCCCAAAAAAAATGAAAAGAATGAACAATTTTTATATCAGATTCATCAGATTTTAATGCTTCCATTTATGTCAAAGCCCTTACCTTTGCGCCACTTAAAAATAAGATTATGAAGGAAGTTTATATTGTTTCGGCAGCCCGTACCGCGATTGGTAGTTTTGGTGGGTCTTTGAAAGATTTTTCGGCTACTCAATTAGGTGCTGTGGCCATTAAAGAAGCCGTGAAACGCGCAGGTATCAAGCCTGAAGATGTGCAAGATGTATTGATGGGTTGTGTGATGCAAGCCGGATTAGGACAAGCGCCTGCTCGTCAAGCCGCTAAATTTGCGGGTTTACCAGATCATGTGAATTGTACAACTGTCAATAAAGTATGTGCAAGTGGCATGAAAGCCGTTATGCAAGCTGCGCAGAGCATTATGCTAGGCGATGCGGATATCGTGGTAGCTGGTGGTATGGAAAGCATGAGTAAAGTGCCTTTTTATTCGCACAATATGCGTTGGGGCAATAAATATGGTAATGTAACCCTCGAAGATGGAATCGTGAAAGATGGTTTGTTAGATGTGTATCATAATTATCCAATGGGTAATGCCGCTGAATTATGTGCTAGTGAATGTAATATTTCTCGTGAAGCACAAGATGCCTTTGCCGTCGAAAGTTACAAACGCAGTCAAGCTGCTATTGAGGCTGGAAGATTTGATGCAGAAATTGCAGTCATAGAAATTCCACAACGTGGTGGCGAGCCGAAATTGTTCAACAAAGACGAAGAACCTTACAATGTAAAGTTTGATAAAATACCAACTTTAAAACCTGTGTTTGTAAAAGACGGTACTGTAACTGCAGCTAATGCAAGTACCATGAATGATGGTGCTTCGGCCTTGGTATTGATGAGCAAAGAAAAAATGGAAGCCTTAGGTTTGAAACCCTTGGCGAAAATTGTGTCTTATGCCGATGCAGAACAAGCGCCTGAATGGTTTACCACTTCACCGAGTTTGGCTGTGCCGAAAGCTGTTGCCAAAGCAGGTTTGAAGATGGAAGATATTGAGTATTTCGAATTGAATGAAGCCTTTTCTGTAGTTGGATTGGTGAATATGCAAAAAATGAATTTAGATCCAGCCAAGGTCAATGTCAATGGTGGCGCGGTTTCTATCGGACATCCTTTGGGTAGCAGTGGAGCTCGTATTTTGGTTACCTTGGTGCATGTATTGCAACAAAACAATGCCAAGTATGGTGCTGTAGGTATTTGCAATGGCGGTGGCGGTGCCTCTTCTGTTGTGATTGAAAGATGTTAATCTGAATGAATAATATTTTAAAATCCCTGTACTTGAAGTATAGGGATTTTTTTTGGGCGGGCTCCCAATGCGGCCTCATGTGCAGTGAAGTCCGAAGCATGCGTTTGGCCTTTCGGGATCGGGCTATACGCTGCAATACCGAGCCCTATGATCTTGATTCATATAAATCGAATTTCATTTACGGGCTCGGCGATTTCCGCTACTATCCCTGCCCGGAATACAAGAGACATAAAAAAAGCGCTACCTATTGAAGGTAGCGCTTTTATAAATTGTCCTTACAAATTAATTGCTTTTTCGAATTCTACTTACATGCATCATGCGATCGTTGGCATACACTTCAAGGGTGTACAATCCTGATGCTACCTCAGCCAAATTCATTTCGAAGTTATTGATACCAGATGTAGAAGAAACTTGTACTTGTTTCACTAAGCGTCCGCTCATATCAATCAACTTGATGGTATTGTTTTGTGATTGAGATGCAAACAATTCTATATGTAAGATATCTTTCACCGGGTTCGGATACACAGATAATTCACCACCTTTGATTCGTATTAAATCAACAATTTTAGAATTGAGTGTTTGCTTACCTTCTTTATCAACTTGTTGCAAACGATAGTAATTATGTCCTGCTTTGGGTTGAAAATTCTTATAGGCATAGTTCAATGTCTGGTTGCTATTTCCGTTTGCTGCCTTAGAATAAATTTTGTCTAAGGTCGTGAAATGAATACCATCGGTACTATGTTGTAGATTGAAATAATCAAAATTTCTTTCATTGTTTGTAGTCCAGGATAGCTCATCATGAGCACCCACCATATGACCAACGAAGTCTGTTAAATCAACAGAAAGCGGAATATTATTCGGGTTGATGCTATGTAAATAAAATGACGAGAAGCTAGACACAGGGAAACATACTTCCTTAACTGAGCCGATATCGGTAATTGTCATACTTGAATTGAGTATTTCTACCACAGAACCAGGGCCACCTAAAACACCATTGTCACCAACTTTTGTAATTGAGATTTCACTGTTGTTGGTAATACCTGCGGATAATAAATCAGAAGCTGTATAGTATAAACAAACATTTCCACTACCATTGGTTGTAGGTGTAATTGAATAAATTCTATCTCCGTATGGCTCCCCATTCCAATTTTGATTAGATACAAAGGATGCACATACATCTGTTGAACCAAGTCCAGTAGCATTTAAATTCGCGATGAGTTCACAGCTTGGATTTGAATATGTATTCGCTCCACTTTGTAGCAAGGTTTGACATTTTACAGTTGATGAAGGCATTACTAAAGCGGCTGCACTTATAGGATTCACTGTAATAGCAATGGTGGCAGTTGATGAACAACCTGCATCAGTGCCAGTTACAGTATAAGTTCCTGCAGAGACTACATTCGCTGTAAATGGTGTATTGTCTGTAATAGCAATTGGTCCGGCCCATGTGTATGAAGTGGCACCAGATCCAAACAAGGTAATAGAAGTACCATCACATACAGCACTATTTGGTGTTGCATTGGCTACCACAGTAGGTGTATTGATAGTAACTGTAACTGTTGTGTTAGCAGTACATCCACCCGCGTCGGTGCCAGTGATCGTATAAGTTGTTGTGGCGGAAGGAGTAACATTCACTGAACTTCCAGTCATCCCACCCGGTTGCCATGTATAACTGCTAGCACCAGTAGCAGTTAATGTAGAAGAGGCTCCAGCACAAATAGCAGCCGGATTTGCTGTGGCTTCGAAAACAACCTGAGGTAATGGTAATGTAGCGATTTCAGCAGGCGATAAAGCTCTGTTGTAAACCCTAAATTCATCGAGCATTCCTCCAACAGGCGCACCTACATTGGAGCTATAACCCATGACTTTCAATGGACCTGTTCCCGTTAAAGTTGGTGCTGTTTGCGCAACAGTATTTACTAGTACGCCATTCATGTAAGCCTTCACATTATTGAGTGTGGCATCATACACGAAGGCATTCATGGTTGGAGTCATAAGTGCGCCACCAGGTATTGTAATGTCAGTTAATCCTGCACCTCGTAAAATCCAATTGGTTGAACCAGCTACACCATTTGTAAAGCAACGGAATCCATTTGAATTGAGGTCGCCGAAAATATAATATAAAGTGGCGTTGGTTGAAATCCCAGACGACCAAAACGCGATGCTCCATGAACCTGCACCTAAATTAGGCGCCCAACCTGTATTTAAATAGTCAGTAGTAGAGGCAATACCAGTTCCGTTTAAGGCACCACCAAAAAGGCCTGTACCTCCTTGAGTAAGTCCTCCCATAATAGTTGCATTGGCTGTTCCTGCGGGTGGCGTCAAGGCTAAGTTAGGAACTGTAGTTCCACTGCCATCAAATTTATAAAATAAAATTTCAGGTGTTGGTGCAGCAGGTGGAGTTTGAAAGGAGTTTACAGTCACTGCAATAGTGGCTGTTGAAGAACATCCCGCATCTGTGCCCGTTACAGTGTAGGTAGAAGAAGCAGCTGGGAAAAAGGCAACACCATCTGTTTGTATGTTCACACCGTCTGTCCATGTGTAACTAGTTGCGCCACCGCCATTTAAGGTAACACTACCACCTTGGCAAACTATTGCAGGTGAAGGGACAGAAGTTGCTGTGACAGTGGGAAGCGGATTGACTGTTAATTGTATAGTTGCAGTAGATGAACAAGTCCCGTCAGATCCAGTAACTGTGTAAGTTCCAGCTGCTGTAGCATTCGCAATAAACGGAGTATTATCAGAAATGGGAACAGGTCCAGACCATGTATAAGTGGTGGCGCCGCCTCCCAATAAGGTGACACTTCCTCCATCACAAACAGTAGCTGGAACCGGGATAGATGATGCTGTAACCGCAGGTAATGCAATAGTCGTTACATCGATACTTTTACTCACATTACAACCGCTTCCATCAACAGAACTTACGGTGTAGGTGTTATTGGCATTCAATTGAAAAGGAACACCATCTGAAATTCCGCCACTCCATGT
>CAZSUF010000018.1:8830-13292 GCA_964609875.1 uncultured Bifidobacterium sp. | reverse complement strand
TAGAAGTTGATTCGTTATATTGTAATGCATTCGCACCAGGTACAGCTCTTACGTTGGGTAACGTAACTGGAGGCGCAAAATGACCTGAATAGACACTTGCATTATTAATACCGGTTTGAAAAACCACCCAATAGGTGCCAGCACATAAGGTTACATTGGCATTGGCAATCGTCTTCCAAATACGGCGTGTTGTACCAGAAGCAGTGCCAGGCGGCGGAGCAACTGTATTGAAAATTCGGTGTGCAAAAATTTCAGAGGATGAACTAAAGCGATTGGTGACCATATCACCAAAAACGATGGTTGAGCCAACCACATTTGGTGCGCCATTCCAAATTTCTACATACATTTCATTAAAAGGGGAAGTGACGCCAGCATAGCCGGTTTGATAGGCCAAAAATTCCAAGGTATTGATGGTCCATTTTTCGCCTGCCGGAATCACAAAATCATCGGCCATTCGGAAGCCGGTATTGGCAGCAGTTCTATTACAACTAAAACCAGCGTTGGTAGAAGCATAAGTGGTGTTCGGGGCGTCGTAGGCTGTTTCACTCCATTGATAACCCACAGTTGGATTCGTAACCCCGCTATAGGTGGTGGTTCCAGTGAGTACAGAACCATTTACATAAGTTTGAGCAAAACAAACATTCGACATCAATAAGGCAAAAAAGAAAGGTAAAATATGTTTCATAGATTATTTTTTAGAAGTTGATTGAATGTGGTTAATTTCTTCATTTGAAATGTCAAGAGGTAAATCTGCTTTTAATTTTTGAATCAATAATTCAACTAATTGATTTGCTTGAGTCGGCGTTAATCCATTGAGGGAAATAGCTTGTTTAATAAGACAGTTTTTTAACCAATACACTTGAATTAAATATTGGTCTTGATCCATCTTATCGACCTTATACGTAATTGGCAGATGGGCATAAGAGCGATCAACCGCTTGGGATTGCATCTCGAAATGAAGAGTCTTGGCATCGTTCTCCTGCGCATTACTTATTCGAGGTTGAAAAAGCAGGAGTACAAATGACACAACTAAAAGAAGGGTACATTTTTTTAAGTTCATACTGAATTTGTTTTTGGTTTATAAATATAGATATTTGAAATGAGTAGTTAATTTCATGATGTGAGCTGTTTCGTAACTAAGTGAAATGAAAAATTTATTTGTTTGAAAAATGACAAACATTCAACATCAAACTGGCGTTTTTTGATGCTTAGTTTGCTCAGTCTTTGGTAAGTTTACCATAAATATATTTTTTAATATTTAAAATTCAAAGCTTAGGAAGCATAAATATATTCATCTAATCATAATATAAATATTACAATCAACATCATAAGCACTAAGCTTTAGTCACTTATGATGTTGATGTAAAACAGGGTTAATTGTCTTTTCTGATTTGGGCTACTTGAATCATTTGGCCTTGGGTAAATACTTGAAGGGTATAAAGCCCATTCACAAGATCTTCCATGTTTAGTTGTAAGGTATTGATTCCAATTTGACTCATGGCCTGCATTTTCTTCACCACACGACCACTAATATCAGTCAATTTCAAACTGTAAATTTGTGATTGCTGCGCATAAATGTCAATATTCACTATATCTTTCACTGGATTCGGATACACAAATAATTCATCGCCTTTAATACGTACTAAATCAACAATTTTAGAATTAAGTGTTTGCTTACCTTCTTTATCAACTTGCTGCAAACGATAGTAATTATGTCCTGCTTTGGGTTGATAATTCTTATAGGCATAGCTCAATGTTTGGGTGCTATTTCCATTGGCTCCCTTAGAATAAACTTTGTCTAATGTTCTGAAATTGATGCCATCGGTACTATGTTGTACATGGAAATAATCAAAATTTCTTTCATTATTTGTAGTCCAAGAAAGCTCATCATGTGCACCCACAATATGACCAACGAAGTCTGTTAAATCAACAGAAAGCGGAATATTATTCGGGTTGATGCTATGTAAATAAAATGACGAGAAGCTAGACACAGGGAAACATACTTCCTTAACTGAGCCGATATCGGTAATTGTCATACTTGAATTGAGTATTTCTACCACAGAACCAGGGCCACCTAAAACACCATTGTCACCAACTTTTGTAATTGAGATTTCACTGTTGTTGGTAATACCTGCGGATAATAAATCAGAAGCTGTATAGTATAAACAAACATTTCCACTACCATTGGTTGTAGGTGTAATTGAATAAATTCTATCTCCGTATGGCTCCCCATTCCAATTTTGATTAGATACAAAGGATGCACATACATCTGTTGAACCAAGTCCAGTAGCATTTAACTTCGCGATGAGTTCACAAGTTGGGTTAGAATAGGTGTTAGCACCACTTTGAACAAGTGTTTCACATTTAATAGTAGATACTGGCATCACCAAAGTGGCCGCACTTGTAGGATTCACTGTAACAGCAATGGTGGCAGTTGATGAACATCCTGCATCAGTACCTGTAACAGTATAAGTACCTGTTGCTGCAGCACTTGGAATAAAAGAAACAGCATCTGTTACAGAGACTGGTCCAGACCAAGAATAGGTGGTAGCTCCACCACCAGATAAGGTTAAGTTAGAACCTTCACATAATGAAGTACTTGGTGATGCATTGGCTGTTACAAAAGGTAATGGTGTTTCTGTTACCACTTTGCCAATCGAGGCAGAGTCAGCACAACCATTTAAATTTGTCTTAACCATGTTGTATAGACCCGCAACAGAAACAGTATAAGTATTGCTCGTGGCAAGTGGAATGGCTACTCCATCCTGATACCACTGACTCGAACCACCAGATGATCCAGTAAGCACAATTGTACCGCCAGTGCAAAATGCATTTGGTCCAGTAATAGTCACCACTGGAGAAGGATTTACTGTAATGACTTTTGACCAAAATGTATCTGCAGTGCAAGTTCCATTAAATAATATCACATTCAAGGTTTTATTTCCAGAAGAAGTGTATTTATGCGATTTAGGTGTATTACCTATCACAGTATCAATAGTGCCATCTCCCCAACTGTAGTAAACTGTATACCATTGAGCTGCCGCGGCGGCCACTGTTACAGAATCTATCTTTTGGCAAACCACGCTTTTATCCGTTTCAAATTTAGGAAGCATCACTAATCCTCGCAAGTCATCTGGCAAACTTCCAATGGCAGGACCATAAGTTCCTGATGAAGTTACCATTATAAATTGTGAACTAATATTTTAAATTAAGAAGGTATTTGTATTTAAGCAAAGTGCTCCAAAAGTTTCACCAGAAGACGAACCCGTTGTTACAATATTGGTGACTGGCGTATAAGGGGTATTCGCAGGAAATTTTTCAAATACCATGGTACTATTTCCAGACCAATGATAGATCATATCGTCAAAAGGGTTATAACATAATATTTCACCATCAGTGCCATTCCCAAGTGGATTAGCAAGTGTAGGCACTGCGGTGGTTTTATCTATGGTGTACATGGTTTCAGGAATAGTTGCTCCATTACCTGTAACCCCAAAGAGCTGACCGTCTTTTCTAAAGGTAAGTGAAGAAAATTTATCTCCTAGATCACCAATTAATGTACAAACGCCTGTAGGTAAATCTATGGTTGCTAAATGACGGGTTGTAAATCCAGAAAGTTTTAATATGGCATAAGTTTTAAATTCACAAGGGTCAAAAGCCAAGCTGTTTATACCTGTAATAATGAAGCCAGCTAATGAAGGTGCAAGTCTATTCACAACAGCCCAACCATTTAAGGTATCCACAGACCACAAAGAATCTTGAAAAGGACTAGCACCCCATACCAATGAGTTTACTGAGAACGTTGGATTCACTACATTGATTGTGATCGTTGCAGTAGATGAGCATCCCGACGAAGTACCTGTTACTGTATAAGTTCCACTCGTGGCTAAGGTAGCTAAGAAAGGGGTATTGTCAGTTACAGCAACCGGTCCACTCCATGTATAAGATGTTGCTCCACCTCCGCTTAGTGTAAGCAATGTATTATCATTTACAGTAGTTGAAGGAGAGGCTGAAGCAGTAACTGTTGGAAGTGAAATTAAAGAAATAGCGATAGTTGAAGTACTTACACAAGTATTGGCATCAGTACCTGTAACTGTATAGGTGCTACTCGAAGCAGGCACAAAAGCAACACCATTTGCAGGAGTTTGTACACCATCAGTCCAAGAATAGCTTGCTCCTAAACCCAATCCACTGCCAGTTAGAGTGATTGAACTACCAGCGCACACATTAGCGCTTGGGCTTACATTGGTTGATAAATAGTAATAAGCATTTTCTGCAGATAGAGTAGGTGCATTATAAGTAATCGTATTAGAATTTGTACTACCCACACCGCCCGGCTGTCCAGGGGCTGCATTGCCGTTTGGTCCACCAATTCCGCCTGTTACCGAAGTAGTTAATGTAGCGACATTGAAAGAATTAAACTTAATTCGACCGCCACCGCCACCGCCGCCGCTATCATTTG
>CAZSUF010000018.1:0-8749 GCA_964609875.1 uncultured Bifidobacterium sp. | reverse complement strand
CTGCATTAGTACCTATATCACCATTGCCTCCATTCGCCACTACATTTCCATTTCCTGTTAGTTTTACAGCCTGAATGTAGATACAGCCACCTGCACCACCGCCACCACCACGAGAACCATTAGAGGTTGAAGCCCTCCCACTTACATCTACAACTCCATTTACGCTAAGTAATGATGCCTCGAATTTAATAGCACCACCACCAGCACCTCCAATACTATTATCACTTGAGCCACCACTGGACCCCATATCGAAGTCTGTTCCGCTGTTTGTTCCATAACTTGCGCCCCCTACTCCAGGTGTATCGCCTGCATCCAAGCCTCCAGTTCCACCCACACCAGCATAAGATCCTCCGCCGCTGCCACTGTTAGTAGAAGTTGTTCCGGCACCTGGCCCATTTCCGTTGCTAAAAAAGCTACTCGCCGAATACCCTCTTCCAACACCATTTACACAGCTTCCTGTAGCATCAATTTTAATACGATCTGCTTGTAAGGTCAGAGAAGCGCCTGCTGTAGCAAAAATAGTATCATCAGCCTCTACTTCAATCCAGTCGTAATTTTGTACGCCAGTAAGCGTTAAATTATTACCGCCAGTAAATAATACATTTGGAAAAGTGGCTGCGAAATTAGAGCTAGCAGTCGCTGATACATCCCCATAAAAAAGATAAATGGTTTCTGTTGCCGTAGCTGCTATGGATGGAATGCGAATCCAAATCAAAGTTGATGTTGTATTGATACCCGATTCGATGTAGTAGTCTAAAAAATTAAAGGGAGCACATTTTGATGTACTAAATCGGATATCATTTCCTAGGCTATTCATTTGATTTCCTAGGATGGGTGTTTGTGTGTCTAATTCCAACATCAACTGGTAGTTGGTTTGAGCCCCCCCAGAAGGCTCAGTAAAGGTTACTTCTTTGAAAAATGTAGGATTGTATTGAGCATACGAATCTGATGAATTCATTAAGAATAGGATCAAGATGGAGGTTGTAAAAATTAGGTTGTACATTTTTTTCATGCATGAGATATTTAGGTTGTTATAGAATGATATATTGAATAAATTATCTTCAACTCAAAAGAATTTGCTTATTGCTTTAAATCAGACTCTATGGGCCTTCAGATAAAATATTTAAGTTGTTGAACCATCATAATTTTTATGTTGGTTCAGGTTGTTGTAGGATTATTTTCGACTTCTCAACACTTCGAAATTTGCACGAAGTTGGGTAGGGTTAAGATACTTTGATCAGTATTTTTAATCAAAGCAAAACGAATAGATAAGGTTTATGTCGGTCAATTTAAGAAAAGAAATAAGTTAATTGAGCATAAATTTAATTTTAAATTACTGAAAATCAAAGCCTATGGACTTTTTTTTATTTTCCCCTAACAAACAATTGAACAAGAATCAACTTATTTCTAGACTTAATACCTAGAAAATTTTGTTTAAGGATTGTTTTTAGGTGGATTCAATTCAATTAACTCAATTTCTTGAAGTGCTGCATGTATTGAATGAATGACTTTATTTTAGCATGTTTGTCGTGTTATTTATGTTAAATTTAGAATCAATATGCTTGCTTGGGCTGACATGAAGTATTTTTGACAGCTAATTCTACTCATGAAAAAAGCTATCGTTTTATTTTTTCTATTCAATATCTGCTTATTTTTCCAAGCTAAGTCTTCGCATATATTTGGAGGTGAATTAGGATATACCCATATAACGGGCTATACTTATGAAATCACCTTAGTTTTATATGGTGATTGTAGTGGCAGTTCATTTCCTTCACTTCCTACTGCAGTTCCTAAAATTGGGGTTTATAATGGAACAAGCGCTTATACGGCTATTAATCTTAACCCTGGGACTATTTTTGGTTTGGAAGTAACACCCGTTTGTCCATCTGAGGTTAATAATACTTCTTGTAAAGGAGGGACATTGCCTGGGGTGGCTAAATTCGAGTTTAAAGGACAAGTTACATTGGGTGGGCCTTCAGCTGATTGGCAATTTGTTTTCGATGGGAATCTTGGTGGTACTTCTGCAGCAGGAAGAAGCGGAGCCATTACAAATATTGTTCAAGGAGCTAATTCTTCAGTTATGCAATTAGTGGCTACTTTGAATAATACATCTGGCCCAAACAATTGTTCTGTCTTTACTTCTATACCTACACCTTTTATGTGTATAAACTCTCCACAGCAATACAATCAAGGAGCTATAGATCCAGATGGCGATGTGTTGGATTTTTCGTTGATTCCGGGATTGACATCTGCGGGCAATGTTACTTATACATTTCCCTATACCTATGATGAACCTTTAGCAACGGCGGCAGGAAGTTTTGTATTTAATGGTAATAATGGTCAAATGAGTTTTACACCCAATGCCATTCAGAATTCATTGGTAGTAAATAAAGTAACAGAAACTAGAGGTGGCACAGTGGTTGGTTCAACCATGAGGGAAATGACCATACTCGTGTTGAATAATTGTAACAATCAATCGCCGACAGGAAATATTGCAAACTATAATACTGGTCAAATAGATGCACTCAATCAATTAGTGATTTGTAATTCTACTACCCAGCTTAATTTTGATATTCCAGTAAGTGATCCTGATGGACAAAATATTCAAGTAAGTTTGACAGGCTTACCTCAAAACGCAGTAGCCAATATTGTAGGAAATAATACTCCTTCACCTGTAATCAATTTTAGTTGGGCAGTGCCACAACCTTTGCTTACGGGGAGTTATACTTTTTTCGCCACGTTTCAGGACGATGGATGTCCATTATCTAGTAAACAAACAATTGCATTTACCATAGTAGTGAATGATCCATTTGCTGTAAGTGTGCAAAGTACAGAAGAATCTTGTTTGCCTGGAAAAGATGGAGGAATTGTGATCACAGCTAATAGTGGCAATGGAGATGTAAAGTATTCCTTAGATAATGTAAATTATTTCGGTACGAATTTGTTTAATGGACTTAGTGCCGGAACATATACTGTTTTTTTGAAAGACGGCATGGGATGTACATTTCAAAGTACGATTACAGTAAACCAAGCCATTAAACCCGAATTAAACATTACTGATTTGAAGGATATCCGTTGTTTTGGTGAAGTCAATGGAAGTATCGAATTGAGTACGATACCGGCTAATGGTAATTTTGTATATGAATTAAATCCGGGTGCAGTCATTCAAAATAATGGGTTGTTTAAAAATTTAGGAAAAGGAAATTATGAAGTCATCGTTAAGGATAACAAAGGATGCGCCGATACTTTGAATACAACAATTCAAGAACCTTCGCCCATTAGTTTTACTGGTATTAGTTCTGAAAATGCTTTTTGTGATAAGGACAATGGTATAGTTCGAGTAAGTGCCAATTTTGAACCAGCTGTGTTTACTTTAAAGCCAGGCATGAAAGCAAGTTCAAGTGGTTTTTTTAGCGGGCTTAGTCAAGGTCAATACACAGTAACCGTAACCAATGAAAATAATTGTAAACAAGATACAACGATCGATGTGTTTGAAACACCTAATGTATTTAAAAGTCAAATGACACAAAAAGATTTACCTTGTTGGGGTAAAGGCTATGAGGGTGAGGCTGAGGTATTTGTTAGCGGGGGAGTACCGCCATATACTTATTTATGGTCAACACAAACAAACCAAACAAGTGCAAAAATTAATGAGTTATATTATGGCTGGTATTTTGTAGAAATTACAGATGCTGTGGGTTGTGAAATAAAAGATACTGTTTATATTCAGCCAGGGAATTGCTGTGAAAGTGTTTTTATTCCTTCAGCATTTACACCGAATGGAGATGGGGTAAATGATGAATTTAAATTAGTGAGTAGCACAGGAATGATATTAAAAGAATTTGCCGTGTTCAATCGTTGGGGGCAAAAAGTATGGCTTACTCGAGATCAGCGTGGAATATGGGACGGCAGCGATGGCAAGGGCTGGGCCGAACCGGGGACTTACTTTTATTTATTGCGCTATACTTGTTTATTTAATGGAAAGACTTATAGTAAGCAAGGTGATCTGACTTTGATTAAATAGAGTTTCCTGAAAAAGTTGTAATGAATTGATACGTCATGTTTTTCCATCTTAAAATAATATCATCACAAAAATTATGTCCGATTGTAGAGAAATGTACTTGTATATCCAACATGAATTTTTAAGCTAATGGCCATCAATAAATTCATAGAGTTTGATCAAATTATTTCTGAAAGACATCAGTTTATTAAAAAACATAAAAAGAGCTATGATGAATTAAGAAAAGCATGTGAAGCAAAAAGATCAAACATATATTATGGGAAATCTAATACCTATTTAGGACACTTCTGTCCAAGCATGATTTTTGACAGCATCGTAGGGAATTTTAAACGAGATAAACTTAAAGCAACTATTCCCAAAAAGCTGAATTATGTAACTTATGAAGTTGATATAGAGGGGAAATTATTACGTACCTGTGAATTAGTTTCGAATCAAGTGTCTTTTGAAACTTATATAATTCGGCAAAAGAATGAAGAATATTCTTTGACTTTTCTTGAGGGAAAGTTAGTGCCTTCAGCGGAAATCGTTAGAACTATTTATGATAATGAAAGAGTTGCTAGATTGGATATTATTGGAAATTCAAGCATTTGGTCTGAAATCTATGAGTACAACAAGGATAATGAAATATTATGCAGGCACTATTATTATATTCCTGAGTTAATGAATTCAGATAAAAGTATAGACGCTGGAAATCCTAATTCGCCCATGGTTCAACATGATTACAAGATAACAATAGACAATCTTGGGATGAGACATGTTGAATTAATTTGAGTCTGTTCTTCATGTTTGTTTGTATGTAACTTTCGAAGGTCTTGAACTCCAGTTTGTTGACACACATTTATGACTCCATAGATATAATCTATATTTTCCTTGATTCAGGTTAAATAGTGAACTCTTGCATAAGTACTTGTTTTACAATACCTTTGTTTGTTGTGCCCAAATCAATTTTTAGAAAAAGCCAAAACATCCTTGATTTGATTGTAATTAAATTTGTAGAATTTCGATTAAATATTGTGTAAGAATTATGTCAAAAACATACATTGGAGAAATTTGGAAAGAAGTAAAATTTAGTGTGGATAATGCAACTAAATTAAAAATTGAAATTTCAAATTTCGGTAGAGTAAGAAGTTTTTCTCAAGCTAAACAGGGCAATATCTTAAATGGGTCCTCGGTGGGCGGTTATAAGGTAATTCGTTTGAAACTTTATAGTGAGAGAGACGAAAAATCTCAAAAACGTCTTGACTATATGCGTGCGCAAATTGCCATGCTAGTAAAGCAAGTAGGAAAATTGCGCACTAAATACCAAGCTAAAAGAGTCAAGGATAAAGCGTATACTGATTTGGGAAAAAAGATCAAGCAACAAGATGACTTATTAGAGGTCGTGAAAAAGAAGTATCAAGTTGAATTTAGGAAGATTGAAAATGCTCGAGCCAATTGCGTGGCTTATTTAGTTCATCGATTAGTGGCAGAATATTTTATCAAAAGGCCTTCGCCGCATCATACCATTGTAGGGCATTTAGATTTCAATAAAGAAAATAACCATTATTCGAATTTGAAATGGTTTACGCATAAAGAGCATGTAATACATAGAGAAAAAAGTCCATTGGTGATTCAAGCGAGAAGAGATAGAATTGGCAAACATTTTGAGAATTCTACTGTATATAAATTAAATACCTCCAAGGTGAAGCTGATTAAAAGAAGAATGAATGAAGGGGTTTCTTTGCGTGCTTTAGCAAAAACATTTAAAGTATCTGAAACTCAAATGTTGAGAATAAAGCGAGGTGAAAATTGGGCACATGTTGATGCGGGGAATGAATAATCATGAAGGAGAGACCGAGAGCCTGCGCAAAGGACTGTCGTGGAAAGCCCGCAACCACGGGCTTTGGCGTGGGAGGACTTGGAACAAAGGCCTGGCCCCCTGGGTGCGCCCCAAAAAATAAATTACTCTTCGTAGCGTTGCATTTCTCTGTCGTAAAAAGCAGCGGCTTGGCTAACGAGAGAAAGCATTTCATTTTGTAATTCTGCTTCACTCATGTCATCTACTTCATCGAATAATTCAACTTCATCGTTTTTAAGGTTCACGATAAATTGAGGGAAGTCGAGGTGAATAACAAAAATATCTTCTGGGAAATCGGTGTTATCGCCGAGTAAAAATTTAGGTAATTCCATGTGTGATTTATTTTGTGCTTAGGTTAAATAAAATAATTGGGACAAGTTAAAGATTAAAAGAAGAAAGTAAAAGGAAATGTTTAAATTATTCTGAGTAAATTCAATAAATGAAATGGTATTTTTTTATATTTTTTGTGTGTACAGATCTAATACTGTATGCACAGCGAATCAAATTCGTTGAGCCTAAACCTTTGCAAACTGGGCTTTTTAAAAGGAAAGAGTTCCCTAAGTTTAATATGCTTCTGGCAGAAAATTATGTAACCTGCAGTTATGGTTTTTTTTGCAAGCAAGAATTGAAGTTAGAGAAGTTGACAAATATGCCTGTTCGATTTAGGGTAGGTTCTTTGGCTTATTGTGATTGGCTAGAAGGCAAGCGACGCTATGCGCCTACTTTACGTGATTAAGGTTGTTAGTTTAGATGTCGGATTTCTGAATGCTATCGATATATAAATTAGCCTCGGTTATTTTTACTTTCTTTCCTTTAATTTTTTCGTGTTGAATATTGTCTAAAGTTTGTATCAACTTTTTTCGTCTGATAGCGGCAAATGCGAAAAAATCTTTGACTTCGATTAAACCGATGTCGTCTTTTTTTAAGGCCCCGATGTGAGATAAAAAGCCAACAATATCAATTTTATTTACCTTGTCTTTTTTTCCTATCGAAAAATGTAAAGTGATCCAAGGAGATTCTTCAGGTAGGAAGAGTGAGTCTGGAATGCTTAGAAATTTGATGTCTTGGTTTACAAATTTTGGTAATTCTTCTTCGGGAGAAAGGATGATAATCGCTGTCCCGAAATCGAACATCCGTGCAGTGCGTCCATTACGATGAGTGAAGCTATCTTCGGTGAGAGGTAAATGATAGTGAATGATATATCGAATACCTGGAATGTCGAGTCCACGTGCACCAAGATCTGTGGTAATTAATACTCTCATGGTCCCATTGCGAAACATGGCTAATTCGGATTCTCTTTCATGTTGTTCCATGCCACCATGATAGCAGGCGCATTCGACACCTTTCTCTGCCATGAGAAATGCTACGCGTTCTATGGCATCACGATGATTGCAAAATACAATGGCAGGATGATTTTTTGCATAGCAAAGTAAATTAAAAAGGGTGTTGATTTTATCATTTTCTGGGGAGAGAAACTTCATGATTTCAAGGTCCTTGTTAGAGGCAGTTTCGTCTTCAACAATGAAGTTAAGTTCGAAAGGATTTTTTACTTGAATGCCTTCTGGAATTGATTTTGCTGAAGTGGCAGAGCAAAGAATTTTTTTGCGTAGTGAAGTCAATGAAGCGATGATAAATTCGATTTCTTCTAAGAAGCCTAACTCGATGCTTTTATCAAATTCATCTAACACTAGGCATTCGATTTTTTCTGTTCGAATACTTCCTCTACGTATATGATCAGCTAATCTTCCTGCTGTGCCAATGATTAATACAGGTTCTACAAGCAGATTATTTTCTTCAATTTCTCGTTTATGACCTCCGTAGCAAAGACACACTTTTAGTTTGGTATTCAGTTTGCGAAATACTTCATCAATTTGCATAGCCAATTCGCGTGAAGGCGCAATAATCATGGCTTGGGTATGATGTTGATCTGGGTGAATTTGCTGTAAAATGGCTAATAGAAAGGCTAGTGTTTTGCCAGAACCTGTATTAGAAAGTAGTATGATTTCGTCATGAGAAGGAAATTGTTGTAAAACTTGGGTTTGCATTTCATTTAAGTGGTCGAAATCGTGTTTTGCAAGCAATTCTTGAAGGGAAAAATTAGGTAACATTTTGTAAAAATAGGCTTTTCTAACGAGCAAGGCATCTCAATTATACAAGAATGTCCTCAATTATACACTAATATCCCTAATTGTGAAAAGCTAGGAAAATGTAACACACGGCATATGTAGTTTTACATCAGAAAATCAAAACAATGTTTCAACGAATCAACGTAACAAATGCACAAAATGCCTTTATAGAAAGACAAAGCAAGTTTACTATTGTTGAAATGAACGTTACATTTTCTGGTAGTGTTTTTTTGAATTGTTTAAAATGAGAGATGTGCCGGATGGTGATTGCGAATTAATTGTCCGGCACTTTTCAAAACAAAAATTATTAGAGTAAAATGAAAGAAAGATGGTTTTATGATGTAAGGGTAGACTCATAAGGATGCGAAGTCAGGTGGGGAGTTTTTAGGAATCAAGTTGATTAAGGAGTAGATGAGAAGTATGTTTTTAAGTTTGAAAAATAACCAAATTTAACAAATGGGTTCTTTAAAAATTCTCCACTTCTGACCGAGCATGTGAATCATGAAGTGAGACATTAAGTATTACCAGATTTTTAGAATTAAAATGAAGGATAAAATGCAGAAAAAGAAAATTAAAAAAATAATGAATAATAGTTTTATGATGTAAGGGTAGACTCATAAGGATGCGAAGTCGGGTGGAGATTTTTTTGAAATCAATGTATGATTGAATGTGTAGAGGAGATAGGTGAAATGTGTAGCTTGAAGTATTGTCAAAATTTTACAACATGATTTCTTTAAAATTCTCAACCGTAGCCAGAGCAAGAGT
>CAZSUF010000017.1:13466-23692 GCA_964609875.1 uncultured Bifidobacterium sp. | reverse complement strand
AGAGATCAATTAATGGCAAACAATGTAATGGCATTGGCAAAATTATATCCTGATAAAAAAATTATTTGTTGGGGAGCCTCATATCATTTTGCTAACGAAATTGAGCAAGTAAAAATTACCCCTCTTTCACTTGAAAAGTTAAAGAACATGGGAGATGGAGATACAGTCGGTCAAGACGTCGATCACTATTATAGAGACGCCGTTCCCATGGGAAAAATTTTAAAAAAGGAATTTGGAAACTCTTTATATTCAATAGCATTTTCATCTTATGAAGGAAAATTTGGCATGCTTGGTGGCGAAGAATATGATTTTGCTCAAGTACAAGCTCCACCTGAAAGTGTAGAGAATGAATTAGTTAATAAAAATATCTCCATCGCATTTGTTGAATTTAGCAAGTTTGCAAAGAACGCAAAACCTTTTTACTTATCAGCCTTGGGTAATATTCCTTTACAAGCAAATTGGAATTTAGTTTTTGATGCGAACATTTTTATAAAAACTTCTTATATACCACAGTTAGACGAACAAGTTGTAGAAATAAATCAAACTGAGGAATCGACTATACAACATGAAAAGCAAACTAAAGAAAATAAAAAAATCATAGACAGCAAAACTAAAAAGGTGGTAGACTATGCACAAGCAAGAATACTAAAATATCCTATCTCCGTGGTAAGCAATAGCCAAGGAGAATTCAATCTTGATATTTCTTCTTGTAAATTAAGTGATAAAATTATATTTTCTTGCATGGGTTATACTTCTGATACAATCGATGTAAAAACCTATTTGAAAAAAAGTGTTTTCGAAATAAAACCGACTATACAACATTTGCAAGGTGTAAGAATTTTTGCAAATCAATTAAGTGCCAAAGAAATTGTAATGCGTGCAGAACAAGCTGTTAAAAAAAATTATAGGCAACTTCCTTATAAGCAGCATTTCATTTATCGACATGTAAACACGACTGAAGATACTGCACATTTTAAAAAAGAATCAAGCGTTATTATTTTGAATGAACATGGTATCAATTCGGGAAAAGTGCCCAAAACGACTATGTATAAATTAAAAGAAAGAATTCAAAGATCCTCAAATAAAAAGAATCAAGAATGGGGAGATTTTGATATCAGTGCCAAAATGTTTAATACAAATGTAATTACCCTTAAAAACAACCCTCTTCATCGATTTAAGTATTACCAATATTCAAATAATGGCATGGTTAAATTTGAAGACCGTGATGTATATGAAATTAAATTTGAATGCATAAAACCGTCAAACACCGCGATTGGAATGGGCCGAAATCCTTTGGCTTCATCTGGCACTTTATATATTGATGTAGAGAATTATGCAATACTAAAATTTGAACAAGAAGTAGTTTGTTCACCTAGACCTATAGGTGAAAAATCAAGTCAAATGCTTTTTGAACATGTGCATCATATAGTTCAAACCTTTGCTGCTTTTCAAGGAAAATATTATCCTAGTTACTTTAGCAATATTCAAATTCATAAAACTACCAATGAAACTAGCCATAAAATCACACGTGGATTTCATTCAACAGAATATAGCAGTATGGGAGTATATAGCTCTGTTGATACATCTAATCATGAAGTTATGAATGACAAAGAATTTGATAATCAATGTAATACCTTGGTAAGTGAAAAAGTTTCAACATTGTATCAATTTTTAAATACTCCCTTTAATCTACAAAGCCAATCAAATGTTAGATGATATGATTCTAACATTAGTGAGAAGCAATTTTTTTTGAATAAAGGTTAAATTCATTGTAATATCAAGATTTGATCAAACGAAATTATTACATTCATCTCTCTGTAATAAACATAAAAACATATACACATGAAAAAGATGGCAGTTATCTTATTTTTAATTGATTTGTTTGCTTATCAAGTTAAAAGCCAAGATATTAATAAGCTTGATGGCGGCTTTGAGGGAAATCAATTCAATACAAGTAATAAACTACCTTTAGGTTGGATACAATGGGGAGCAGATTATTTGCTATCTATTGATTCTCTAGAAAAACATGAAGGGAAATATGCCATGAAAGTAGCCTCTCCATCGCTATATTCTGCAGAATCTTCCTTTGGATGCATAGCCACCAATATTCCTTCTATCTATCAAGGTAAAATGATAGAATTAAGAGCTTATATGAAATTGAAGGATGTAAAAGGGAAGGCCGGACTACTATTAAGAATCGACGATGAAAATAAAGAATCTTTAGAATTTGAAAACATGCAATCTAAAAACATTCATGGGAGCATAGATTGGGCATTGTATTCAGTAAAGTTGAAATTGCCAGAAGAGGCTAAAAGCATATATATTGGGGCACTGCTTTCAGGAGTGGGAACAATTTGGGTAGATGATTTTCAAGTGCTTATTGATGGAAAATCACTGAACCAGGTTAAACTCAGAAAGAATGAGAACACAACTAGCAATCAAAATAATGAATTCGATCAAGGTTCTAGACTAAACTTTAATACGATTACTCCAAATCAAACTAAAGATTTGCAGCTAGTAGGATTAATATGGGGGTTCTTAAAATATTACCATCCTTCTGTAGCTAGAGGGAATTATAATTGGGACTATGAATTGATACGTATAATTGCTAAAGTCATGCAGACAAAAAGTGCGAGTGAACGTGATGCGACACTTGCTCAATGGATTGAAAAGTTAGGCTCCTATACTGTAGAAAAAGTGGCAGTCATAGAAAAGGAAGATTTAAAATTCTCAGCAGATTTAGCTTGGATTAATCAACTTGACATGTCTGAGAATCTAAAAGCGGTTTTAAACAATCTCGTGAATGCTAAACGAGACAATGATAATTACTATGTTGAACTTGAACCGGGTGTATTTAATCCGAAATTCAAGAATGAAAATAAGTATAATAAAATGGATTTTCCTGATACGGGATTCAGACTTATTTCGCTCTTTAGATATTGGAATATGATACAATATTTTTTCCCTTATAGAAACCTATTTGATGAAGATTGGAAAAATATTCTCCTGAAGTTCATTCCGAAATATATTCAAGCAAGTAATGAATTAGAGTATAAATTAACTGTGTTAGAACTTATCGGAAACATTCATGATACCCACGCCAATATTTGGGGAGATAAGGCCATTGATTCTTATTGGGGAAATAGAGCCATTCCTGTTGAATTAAAGTTTGTTGATGATACCCCTGTTGTTTATTCAATTCTCGATAAGGATTGGGCTTCAAGATTTGATATTAAGCAAGGCGATATGGTTGTAAGTATCAATAGAAAAAGCATAGCTGATATACTAAAAGAAAAAATCAAGTATTGTCCTGCCTCTAACTATTCAACACAGCTTAGAAACTTAGCTTCCAAACTTGTTAGAAGTAATGATTCAAGTATCCTTTATACATTAAACAGACAAGGAAAAGAAGTTCAAGTAAGTTGTTCAACAATAGATGACGAATCTTATTCTAAGCTTATTTATTATAAAAAGGAAGATACCTGTTTTAGGATATTAGATAATAATATAGCCTATATAAACATGGGAAATATTCATGAAAAGGAAATCGCAAACTATTTTAAACAAGCACAAAATACAAAAGGTTTGATCATTGATATTCGTAATTATCCAGCGGCCTTTACCATATTCTCCATGGGAAAATATCTTGTTCCCCAAAGTACGCCCGTAGTTAGATGGTCACGAACTAATCTAAAATATCCTGGTACTTATACATATAAATACACCTCTAGTATCGGGGAGAAAAAAAATGAGAACTACTATAAGGGGAAAGTTATGATTTTGGTCAATGAAGAAACACAAAGCATGGCAGAGTACACAGCCATGGCATTTCGTGCGGCACCCAAAGCAAAAGTTTTAGGCTCTACAACAGCAGGTGCCGACGGCAATGTGTCGAAAATAATCTTGCCAGGTAACATTCGTACTACTATTAGCGGCATTGGTGTTTACTATCCAGATGGTTCCGAAACTCAGCGTGTAGGGATTGTTCCTGATATCGAAATCAAACCTAGTGTTGCTGGAATTGCCAATCACCAAGATGAAGTACTTGAAAAAGCCATCGAAATCATCAACCAAGAATAAGTTCATCAACTTAGTTGATTCTACACATGTACGTTTTCTCAAATTCTTTCTTCTTGTATAGAAGTATCACCTTTGCTAAATTGCTATGCACACTTGTTACAACCAAGTAACTAAATTTTTTTATTAAAGTCTCTTTACATCAGAAAGGGACAACCCAAACACCCTTGATTCAGAGTAGGACGGCTTAATCACAATTGTTCCTATTTATTATCTCTTGGAATTAGAAAAGGTTACATTCGCGTTGCAAATGATCTCATTTCATAACCCATGGCATTTTCTACGAATAATCAAACCCTTTTCTCATTGCTTTCGTCTTGGTCAACAATATCTTTACAAATAAATTTATTGAAACATTTCTTATATGAAAACTAAATTATACTTATTGCTTTCCTTCCTGTCTCTATGCTTAATCCAAGCAAACGCCCAAATCTCCCTAGATTCTAGCTTTGCTACGAATGGGATTAAAATAGATACCAACCTCGTCACGAATCCTGCCATCTATCGCTATGAAAAAATGCTCGAACTGAATAATGGAACTTACATAGGAGCCGGACTGGGAAGCATTCATAAAATCTTAGGAAATGGACAATTTGATCCAACTTTCGGTAGCAATGGCTCAAGTAATTTTCCTATCCCCTCAGGATTCATCGCAGGTTCTGTAAATGCATTGGCCAAACAGCGTGATGGAAAAATAGTGGTACTAGCCACGATTTACTATCCCAATTTTGTAAACCCTTTTTTCGCTGTTTTTCGCTACCAAGGTAATGGACAAATCGATAACTCTTTTCACAACAACGGAATACTCATCGATTCTTTAGGTGTTGGTCAATCTACCATTCCTGCAACACTCGCTATTGATACAATCAGCAACGAATCGGCAGATTATATATATTTTGGCGGACAAAAAGGAACATGCACTGTGAGTGGCACAGGCGGGTCATATTGTGCAAACGGATTTTTCATGTGCAAACTAACGCCCAATGGTAATTATGATCCTTCATTTCATCAAACAGGTATTTGGCAAGACTATCAATTTCCTGTTGGCAGTTCAAGTCCATACTATACCAATTTTGTAAACAGTATACATATACTCAGTAAATCAAGTGTGCTCATCACGGGGTATTCTTCAACTGATTTCTCTTACTTTGGTATTAAACTAGACCCATTTGGAAATATCAAAACATCCTTTGGAAATAATGGATTATGGAAACTTCTCGATCCAAATAATTCACCGATCACATTTACCTATTCCAAAAGATTGGGACCTCAAAATATCCTTTTCTACAAAAACTCTTTATACAGCACCGACTCAGTACATGTAAGTTATTTTTGTATGGATACATCTGGTCAAACCGTAAACTCTTTTGGCACAAATGGCATAGCCACTTTCTCCTTACGCATTTATAAAGGCCCAGGCATTGCCTTTGCCAATTTGCCTACAACCATCGATCAAAATAAAAATATTTATACCTCCTTCTACAAAAAAACAAGCACCACCACTTATTTACACATACTTAAAGTAAAACCAAATGGACAACAGGATTTGAGTTTCGGTACAAATGGGATTTATGTATCTGAACCATTCTCGAACGATTATTGTTTAAATGGCAATATGTCTTATGATATGCTTTGTACAAAAGACAATAAATTATTGGTATCTATTTACAAAGATTTGTATTCATATTCTGGTGGAGGCATGTTGAGATATAAAGGATTGGGCACGCCTTTGTTTACCCCTAGTTTTTTCCAGTCGAATGTTTCACTCAATTATGTCAACTCTAGCATTCGCATGCAAACTGAAGAAACCGGCATGCATCAAGTGTTGATTTATTCATCAAACGGGGCGCTTGTTTACCAAAAAAGTGTCATGTTATTTAAAGGACAAACTCAAGACATCCAACTTCCTTATTTATCAAAAGGCATGTATATCTGTAAAGCACAAGGAAGCACTCAATATGGATTCTGTAAGTTTATAGCAGAATAAGATTCGGTTTTTTCTTTTCTTTTTTTGGGTGGCGGACAGGCTATCGCTCATACGCTTCACCCTCCCAAAACCTCGGGTTGCAGGGTATCCGCTCTATCCTTGCCACTGGGCATTTGTGTAAGATTCAACATAATGTGTATGAAGAAAATGGGATACCCAAATAAATAGGGCTGCTGATTATCTCACAAGTGCTTTAAGAATCTAGAAATGTTAACAGGATAGTTCCCTGCATAAGCTAGAGGACTATCCTGTTAAAGTTGACAAAGCAATGATAATGCAATGATGATGATGAGAAGTAAATATTTTAAATCTCCGGAAATCAATTGTATTCATGTTAAACAGCAACCCAGAATTAAGGGCATGTAGAATTTACTATTTCCAAGTATTACATGAAGTAGTGTTATTTGATTGAACAAATCCATTAACGTTTGAAGCAGTTAAATCGGGACATCCTTTAGAATTGTCGGCATCTGATGTCCATAATACCTTTTTGCTTCTGCCTATATACGCAGAGTTGTGAACATTATTAGGCACTATCCATAATTCAAGTACATTATCATTTATATAATACCAATTATTGTTTTGGCTCATGGCGTTGTAAGATAAATTTTTTGTATTTGCAATTTGATTCCAATCGTCTGTAAAGGCTCCACCACCTGCTTGTATGTCTATTCTGTGACTAGCGTTTTTGTTATCATACCAAGCTCCTCTTATTCTTCTAACAAGACTTCTTGTCTTAGCGATGTATTCTGTAATTACTGCATCATACCCGTTTAAGCTACTTTGTTTTTGAGTGAAATTTTGATAAGTAATAACTCTATTTCTATTATTATTATTGCAACAACTTCTATTGAATGAATGCAATCCTCCTACAATAATTCTTGATTTATTCAAGTGTAAATTTGCTGAGATTCCAATTTCTTCTACTGTAATTCCAGAAGCAGGATCCGAAGAAGTAGCGGATTTTAAAGCTTCTATATCTGCATTAAAGTCTGAACTTTCTTTATACTTTAATTGCGTTTCTGTCATTTGATATAGAGTTTGCCCTACAGCAAAAATACCATCGATATTTGCAATCCAACTATAACATTCGTAAGCTATATTTTTATCATAAAAACTTCCTCCATCTTCTGTTTTTGTTACAATTGCATTAGCATAAATGGTAGCCAATGGAGAATGAGTATTTTCATCCATATTTGGGTCGTTTTCTATTTGATTTGCAATGTCTGTTTCTGCATCAGTTAACTCTTTGAATGCGGCTCGCATAGATTTGAACCCTGGAATAGTGCTTTCCCATGCTAATCTATCCTCGTTTGTCAAATCTGACAATTCAGCCATTTTTAACTGCAACTCCTCTTCATTTGAAAAAGTTGCAAATGTATTAAAAGTAGTATTGTTGGCTACAAGAGTAAGAGCTTCATGGGAAGTAGATGTTGATTTGTTTTTTGACTCTTTTTTACAAGCTAATGTAGAAATTAGAATGAATATTGATAAAAAAATTACTTTTTTCATGGCATAGAAATTTATTTTTTAGAAACTGCGGGTTTCTTTTGCCGCCCTACTTTGGATCAAGGGTGTTCGGGTTTTCCCTTTCTTAAGTAAAGGGAAGATTTTGCAAGGAAACAAAATAGTGAGAAGTAATATGTGTGCATTCTGATGTAATAACTGTACATTTATGTGCGTGATTCATGTAGACTAGAATTAAACCAAATGTTTGATTGGTCAATAAAAAAAGTCAATGCAAATAACATTGACTTTATAAAATCTTATGTAAGGAAAATTATTAAATGGTTCAAATCATGGTTTAGTTTACGGCTATTCTATTAACAATGAGTGATTATAAATAATCCCAGAATTGGTTTGACAAATTAAATAACTAAATTGCTATTGAATGTAAAATGAATCTTTACATTAATTAAATTATTGGTTTTAAGAACCAGTTATAAAACAAACAAATAGAGAAGTTATAAATTACTTATAACTTCTCTATTTTATATTGATTTATTTTGAAGTCAGTGTCATTCTTTTAGTTGCCATAGTATTGCCATCAAGAATTAAGCTATAGAGATACATACCAGGTTTTAAATTACCACCTTGAATTGTAACTTCGCCAACTGCAGAAGTTAAATTGATCAACTTAAGTTCTTGTCCATTCAAATCATACACGCCTAGCTTGGCTATTTTGTATGCTTGAGGAATCGAGTAGCTAATTCGTGTATCATTTGTAAATGGATTGGGTACGTTCTGACTAAGTACTAAACCTTCTTTTAAATTGTTTACTTCTATTTCTTGT
This sequence comes from uncultured Bifidobacterium sp., assembly GCA_964609875.1. Classification (GTDB taxonomy): domain Bacteria; phylum Bacteroidota; class Bacteroidia; order Chitinophagales; family Chitinophagaceae; genus OLB11. Next base: position 15,335 of record CAZSUF010000017.1, on the reverse strand, counting down.
GATGTACTAATAGATTTTGTAGTAGAATTAGTTGAAATGAGATTTTTCAATTCTTCTATTTGCATTTGTTGCTCTTTCAACGCTTGAGTAAGGATAGGGATTATTTGTATATAATTAACGGAATAGAATTTATCGTTTTCAAGATTCACAATATTGGGCACTATTTCATTTAATTCCTGTGCTATAAATCCATAATTTGGTTTATTATCGAAGTTTCTTTCTGCAAATTGCTTTGTATCTAAATCATAAATCACTGGATTCATTTTGCGAATAATGTCGTTTGCATTTTCAATGCCTTTAATGTTTTTCTTAAAGCGTTTATCAGAGTTTATAAACATTCCATTTACTAATCCTGTTCCATTTATAACCAGCATATGTCCTGAAGAATTGTCATCGCAGACTTGAAAAGTCGGACTCGTTCCTCCGAGTTGCATTCTATTCTTGAACCAGCTCATTCCATTTCCGAATATAATAGCTCGATCAGTATTATTCCCATCAATTGCCAATGCCTTGGTAGCTGCAAAACTATTAGTTTGAACACGAATGCCATTTCCGAAGGAACAAGGGGCAGGTTGTAGCGCAATTACATGTAAACCATTTCTGGTGTTTGGTATTTCAGAGTTGATGTCTCTATTGTCAATGGTTGCTCGAAAGTTCCAGGTAGGATTCATCGTGCCAAATCCAAATATGCCAGAATGCATCAAGACGCCCCTTTCTGTATTGTTGGTAATAAAGCGCACAGCATTATTTGATGTGGTACCGAATAGATTTCTATTATTTGAGATCGAGTTACCATCTAAAGTCCAAAAACATTGCTGATCGCAGCATGATTTCGGGTAAATACAAACTTGACCTAATAACCAGGCTGCACTATTACTTATATCACTAGCTTGAATGCAAATATAATTGGTGCCAGGTGTAATGAGGTTTGTAGGTACAACAATTGTAGTAATGAGTTGCCATCCTGTGGCTGGTGCTGCCAAAATACTAGTACCATTAAACCAAACATTATTCACTCTATCATCAGAGGTTACTCTAATTACAATTGAGTCACAGGCTCCTGCTGTAATTGTATTTTTAAAAACAACATTTTGAGCAAAGCCGAGTGCATTGTTCCAAATCAAATTATTAGCAGTAACACCCGGATATCTTGCAGGAACATTGTGAAAGGCTACTTGTGAGGGAATGCTTGGAACTAAATCTTGTGTACTTGCAGCTGCATTGACAAAGTTGGTATTATTAGTGGTTGCCCAATTGGCTGTGGTTGGAATTCCTGCTGCATTATGCACCAACCAGTTTGAATTAGTAAACGTACAAGTTTGTGCTCGGCTGTTTAAATTTGAAAGGAGTAGAATCACTGCTAATTGAATGACTAAACTTTTTTGTCTTAATTTTAAAAGATTTTTCATGGCTTAAAAATTTATTTTTTAGAAACAGCGGGTCTCTTTTACCGCCCTACTTTGGATCAAGGGTGTTCGGGATTTCCCTTTCTAATACAAATAGACAACCATAAATTATTTATTAAAAGCTACGTGTAATAAATGTGCTACTTCGAGTAATATCTGTGTGGTTTTAAATTAAGTTTATAAATAAATCATTTTTATAAGAATGAAAACTTAAGATTTTTTTTAGGCTTAAACTATCATTTCTCTCCATTGGATGTGAATCGACCATTAATAAAAAAAGGGGCTTGCTATTTAAAGCAAGCCCCTTAACAAAAACCTTTAGTTTACTTAGATACACTAAACTTTTCCATGAACATTTTTCCTGATTCAATCACTTGGGCTGTATACATGCCGCTTGGAAGTTGATTGACATCTATTGAAAATGTATTGGTACAATCGCTGCAAGTTGTAAACTCTTTAACCG
>CAZSUF010000017.1:11132-13456 GCA_964609875.1 uncultured Bifidobacterium sp. | reverse complement strand
AAACTTGCTTTTCCACTCACTTTAGTAAAAAAATCAAAATTAAATTTTCCATCATGTACAGGATTAGGATAAATGGTCATTGAGTTATTTTCTAATACTTGCCTATTTGTTTTAACAGCTTTGGCATCTTGTTTTATAGCAAAAGGGTTGTTTTCAGTATTGCTATTATTAGCCGATTTAAATTGAGCTGAATTCGACAATGAATCACAAATTACGTCCTCAATAATAACCGTATTACAAATGGTAGTTTGGCAATTAGAATCGCCTAAATTAGCTGTTAAACAAACCGTATATGTTCCTATTGAAGAGAAAGTATGTATAGGATTTGTACTATAATCTGTTGGCGTTCCATCTCCAAAATTCCAAGCAGATGCAGCAGATGCACCTGTGCTATTGTTAGTAAATTGAACGGTGTAAATACTTGCAGCACTGTGTTGTGTAATTGTCATACTTGGCAATACATTACATGGTGCTATCACAGTGATCATTTTGCATTGTTCTTTAGTAACTGATGTACATGTAGGGGTGTTAGGCGTAGTTATTTTTAAACAAACTTTGTATGTACCTGCTGCTGGAAAAATAAACGAACTAATAGATGGTGTGGTTGCTGAGTGTATTAAACTTGAACCATTATAAATATTCCATGAATAGCTTGTTCCACTAACAGCTGTTGGAGCAGCAAGACCAATTCCTAAAGGATTGCTTGAGCTGATCGTATATCCAAAATTTGTATTCAAGATAGCACTACTGCCAGGAATATTAATTGTTTTACAACAGTTTTTAATACATACTGTGCTGTCTTGATTTGTACAAGTTACTTTTAAACAAATTGTTTTTTCACAAGGTGTATTATAGGTAACCAATCCAGGAGAAGCTAAAGTGCTTGTTTGTCCATTTCCTAAATCCCACTCATAAGTTAATGTTCCGTTGCATCCTGTAATGATTGGCGCATTGATGAATATGCTATTTGCTGGCAAATTAGAAGTTGAATAAGTATAATCTACCTTTAAATCTTCACAACAAGGGATGACTGTATAACAAGTAGTAGTAGGACAACCTTTTAATCCAAAACTAAAATCATCTAACCCAAAATCATTACCATAACCGTTAGTTTCTAAATCTTCTAAAACAATATTTGCGGATGTATTTGAATTTGAATTCCAATTTACTGAATATTGTTCCCAAACAACTCCTCCAAAACTTGTAGATAATCCTAAAGGAGTCCAATTGCCAATAAGAATACCATTGATAGAGATTTTGAAAATTGGAGGATTCACATTTCCTGTAGCTACCCAAAATGAAAATGTGTAATCTGTATTTAGAGCTAATCCAGATACAGTTTGTGACCATAAAATAGGTAAAGCGGTGGTACAGCCATCAACAGCCATAAACCTATTGTCTATAGTTGGTGAATGATCTGGCATTGTAATAAATGAAGAAAAAAACACGGGGCTGACGTAGTAATTACAATTAGCGTATGAAGAAGAATAGTTATAACTACTGGTGAAGCTAAGAATAGTGGAACTCAAATCACCATTCGTTAATAAATTTGGTCCAACACCTGTTGCCGTTACACAATAAGTTCCCGGGTTAGTGATTGAAATACTTGAAGTTGTAGCACCACCTGGACTCCATAAATAAGATCCTCCTCCAGAAGCGGTTAATACCTGAGTTTGGTTTGGACATATAGTTGTGGGTCCTGATATACTTGCCGTAGGAGCACTGAGAATATTCACAGTAAATACTGAGGTGCCAGTGCAACCATTTGCATCTGTGGCAGTGACCGTATAAGAAGTATTGGCTGTAGGCGTTACAGTAAGTGTTGAAGTCGTAGCACCTGTATTCCATACATAACTAACCCCACCACTTGCAGTTAATACCGAAGAGTTTCCTACACAAATGGAATTGGCGCCCGTAATACTTGGACTAATACTACAAGGACAGCAAAATGTATTGAGGTTAAAAGTAGCAGCCATTGAAGTCACGTTTGCAGAAGGCGTAACAATTGCTGGAAATGAAACTGTTGTAGGTATTGGGTTTCTTACAGCAGGTAATAGACTCATTGTTGTAACAATTGGGTTTATAAAATTGCAATTTGTGTTTGCATTGCCTAAGTTATCCAGTTTCAACATAAGTACTTTATTGGTGCCACCATAACTATCTGTTAAAGCTGATAAGTATAAAAATCCTGCTGCATCTGCAAAAGCAGAAACAACTTTATTTTGTCCTGTTATTCCATAAATTTTAGACCAAAGCACATTGCCATTTCCATCAATTTTGAAAACAAAAAAACGATCATTAAAATTAGCTACTGAATTTGAATT
>CAZSUF010000017.1:1410-11122 GCA_964609875.1 uncultured Bifidobacterium sp. | reverse complement strand
CAATTACAAAATAACCTCCTGTGGTTTTTAAAATTCTGGTTCCAGAAATTCTGGTTCTTCCTGATACAACATATTGTCTTGACCAATTAAGCGAACCAGTTAACGTTGATTTATTGACAACTAATTCTGTTGGACCAGATCCAAAAGCGTTAAAACCAACCAAGTCACCCGAACATAATGTTAAAATACTTTGTGCAGCCACATCTACTTCTGGCACCACAGGATACATACGAGTATTGTTGGTAGGCATACCGTTAGAAATATAACTATTATGCCAAGGAACTGTATTTGTTGTTGCATTATATTCCCATAAAGCGCATCTAAAATCAGTAACTGATGTATAATAACGTCTGCAAGTACCATATAGTTTTTTATTACTAGCATAATTAGATAAAAACTCACCACCACCAGATGGGATTAAATTAAATGTTGATGGAGTAATTGGTGTGCCAAGTGGAACATCAATATTGGCAAAAAAACTACAATTAGTACTCAAATTACTTCCTGTTACAATAAAATTGGTACTGGAGGTTTGATGTACGTGTGATAATGATATATTGTTGAAATGTGTAGCCCAAATAATAGCACCAGTGTTACGAACCATTCTAAAAACAGTGCTTCTTTGTAATGAACTAGAATATAAAATTCCAACTAAATTAGCACCACTACCACCTGTTTCAACTTTTAAGTCTACAATTTCTTCACTACCGACAAAGCTATTTAATGTCCAAGTTCGTGTTGGATCTATGACACCGAAAGTATTGTATTGAATAAGGGTAGGAGAAGTGCCACTAAGTCCAGTAACATAATAATCACCTGAGGTGGCAGGAAAAATTTTGGGATTGGTTCCGCTCAGGCTGTTAATCACCGCTAAAAAGGTGTTGCAAGGAGTTTGTGCATACACTTGATTTGAAACAAGTAAATAGCACAAAATGAGTTTAATTAGGTTTTTCATTGTTTTATGATTTAATTTTTTTTGCTTACTCTTTTCAGTTTTCAGCTTCCCTGTCTTACTCTTTTAGGATTTTCAGATTACTCCTTGTTTTCTGAATACAAAGATTTAACATACTCTTAGAATAAATTAGCGTGCTTCAACCCAAATGGGTACCGTTGTTTAACGGTATTTGCTTACTCAAAATCTCATGAAGTTTCGAAATAGGCTTTCAGTTTTTTTAATTATTTAAACAATGTTTTGATTTGTAATCTGTTTGCTTTTGAAGAATAGCGAAATCAGCAGAACCTAAATTTTTGATGAGAAAAAGATTTTTTGGTGGATGTATTGCGGCAACGATTGTAGTGAAAAGCCCGCACCCTGTCTCGTTCTTAAAAACGAGTCGGGGGAGGACTTGGAACGAAAAGCGTGTGTGCCGCCCAAAATATTCATCGTACATTTTTAGTATAGCCAAGAAATCTTATTATCTTTCGGCCATGGTACGTCATTTAGCTAAATCCAATTCATTAATTAATACTTGGGTCAACGAATTAAGAGACATCGAGATTCAGAAAGATAGAATGCGGTTTCGCAGAAATATGGAAAGAATAGGGGAAGTTGCGGCTTATGAAATAAGTAAAGAATTAGCTTATCAGGATATTGAAATTAAAACACCTTTGGGTATTTATAACGGGAGAACACAGTCTAAACAACCCGTAATTGCTACGATTTTACGTGCTGGTGTGCCATTATATCAAGGCATGCTTAATTATTTTGATCAAGCGGATAGTGCATTTATAGCAGCTTATCGTAAACATAAGCCTGATGAAAGTTTCGAAATAAATCAGGAATATGTAACCTGTCCAAATCTTGAAGGTCGTACATTAATTATCGCTGACCCTATGCTAGCTACAGGAGCTTCTTTAATTATGGCACTAGAAGAATTGCATGATTACGGGCAACCTTCATCTGTACATGTGGTTGTGGCTATTGCTTGTACGGAAGGCATTCAGGCGGTAAGAACTCGTTATCCTGAATTTAAAATATGGGCTGCAGATATTGATGAGGAATTGACGGCTAAAGGGTATATCGTCCCAGGACTCGGCGATGCAGGTGATTTGTCTTTTGGATCTAAAATGCAATTTTAGTCTACCAATCCTTATCTAATTTTACAGGTTGGCCATTTGCCTTTTCTTTCTTTTCTTTTAATTTTTTCTCTTCCTGATTTAAGGCATTTAAGATTTGGTCTGCCTGGTCTTTGCTTAATTTACTAGGCATAGGTTTAGGTTTTTCTCCTTCCTTTTCTTCGGGTTTTTCTGGTTTCTTGTCGCCTTTGTTTTCATCTGGTTTTGAAGGATCTTGTTTTTGTTTATCCTGTTGATCCTTTTTGTCTTGCTGATCTTTTTTGTCTTGATTTTTGTCTTTGTTTTTATCCTTGTTTTGTTGATCTTGTTGTTGCTTCATTTTTTGGGCATAAGCAAGATTATATTTTGTTTGTGGAGAATTTGGATTCTCTCTTAAGGATTGTTTAAAGTATTGAATCGCTTCATCCCACTTTTTTTGTTCGAGAAAAGTATTGCCGATATTGTGATTAGACTGAGACTTTAATCCTTTATCCTTGGTACTTCTTGCTGCATCTTCGTATTGCTTACTGGCTTTCTCAAATTCTTTTTGTTGATATAAAGCATTCCCTAAATTGTATTGCGCGTCTCGGTTTTTTTTTGAAGCACTCGCTTTTTGATATTCAGCTGCTGCTTCTTTGTAAGCACCTTTAGCGTATAACTTATTTCCTGCATACACATGTTGATCTGCATTTTGTGCAAATACACAAGTTGAGAAAAAACCTAGTAGAAAAATTGAAAACATTAATTTCATGAAGCAACTATTTTTTTTCTTTCAGGAATAAAAAATTCAATCAATACGAAGATGAGGGCTAAGCCTAAAAAATACTGAAAATAACTATTATAATCCGTAAACATACTGTCACCAAAATTCTTTTGTTCGGTTGAATTAATTTGTTTGGCCATAAATTCCGCACTAGATTCGGGATTTCCCAAGGGTAAATAAACGCCTTGTCCATCCGAAGCAATCGTTTTTAATTCAGCTTCATTTAATTTAGAAATAATATCTTTTCCTTGTTCGTCCTTTTTGTTTTCTCCAGTTTCTTCATCAAAAATGGCAGATCCTTCAGGGGACCCGATTCCGATGGTATGTATGGTAATACCTGCAGATGCTGCTTGCTTCACTTCTTCATTGACTCCGTCATCATGGTCTTCTCCATCGGTGATTAAAATAATACTTTTATACTTGGTGTCTTTGCTATTAAATGATTCGCGTGCCATGTGAATAGCTTCTCCTAATACAGTTCCTTGAGTGGGTACTTGATTGGGATTAGCTACTTGTAAATTCATTTTTAAAGCTGAAATATCAACCGTCAATGGTACAGAAACATAAGCCCTTCCTGCAAAAATGATAAGTCCAATACGATTATTCTGAATTTTATCTAACAATTTTGCAATGAATTGTTTCGATTTTTCTAGCCTATTAGGAGAAATATCTTTAGCTAACATGCTTTTACTTACATCAAGGGCAATCATTACATCTATACCCTTTCTTGTTACTTTTTTTGAACGAGCCCCTGCTTGTAAGTTGGCTAAACCAATAATTCCAATAAATAAGGCGATAAAAAGCAATGTAAACCTTACAATCACACGCCCCGATTGATAACTAGGCATCAATTTTTCAACTAAAGCAGGATCTCCAATTTTTAGGATAGTTTTTTTGCGCATATACATCCGAAGGCCAAATAATAGGGCCAATAAAACCAAAGGCGCAAAAAGCCAAAATAATTCTACATGCTGAAATCGCAACATGGCGCAAAAATAAGTGTAGGAACTTGCCTTAAAAATGGTTTAGGGAAGTTTTAACGATTTTAAGAATTAAAATATATAGGCTATTCAAAATCAAATTTGGTGATTCTACACGAATGCACGTATTTTTGTCAAAACTCAACGATCATGGCTTACTCAGAAAAAGTGATTGAACATTATAACAATCCACAAAATGTAGGAACTTTAGATAAATCCAAAACCAATGTAGGAACAGGATTGGTTGGAGCTCCAGAATGCGGCGATGTGATGCGCTTACAAATTGAAGTAGATGATGCTACAGGCATTATTAAGGATGCAAAATTTAAAACTTTTGGTTGTGGTTCGGCCATTGCTTCTTCAAGCGTAGCCACGGAATGGTTAAAAGGGAAAAATATAGATCAGGCGATTCAAATCGACAATATGGATATTGTTGAAGAATTAAATTTACCCCCAGTAAAAATCCATTGTTCTGTATTAGCTGAAGATGCTATTAAAGCAGCCATCAACGATTATCGTGTAAAAAATGGTATGCCAGCACTTGAATTAGAAGAAAAAATTGTTCACTAGATTTAATGATTTTCATAGGAAAGTCCACCTTCGGGTGGATTTTTTTTATACCCTTATAGGCAAACTCTATGGATTCTGTGTATACTTCTCAGAGAATCCCTTAATTTTGCCAAGTAAACTAGCAGATCATGGAAACCGCATTAGAAAACTCAATTTATATTAGTGACAAAGCCAAAGATAAAATCACGCAACTTTTTCAAGAAGCTGGTTTAGACGATACTCACTTTGTGAGAGTGAGTGTCGTGGGTGGAGGTTGCAGTGGTTTGAGTTATAAATTAGATTTCGATAATGAGACTAAACCGATGGATCAAACTTTTGAAGACAAAGGCGTAAAGATTGTAACAGACCTAAAAAGTTTTTTATATCTCGTGAATACAGAATTAGATTTCTCTGATGGATTAAATGGAAAAGGATTTAATTTCATTAACCCGAATGCGAGTCGTAGCTGTGGTTGTGGCGAAAGTTTTGCGGTTTAATTTTCCTGCTCGTTTATGGAACAACAAGTTTTCAAAGCCTCTTTAGATAAATTAAGTAAAATCATTTTTGTCGGAGTTCTTGTTTTATTTGTTTTCACCATCTTGTTTATTGGCATCTCACTCAAAAATCAACCATTAGCCTTAGTTTTCCCTTTGCTTATTTTATCTATAACACTCATCGGTACTATATTATATTCACCGCTTAGATATATAGTAAGCGATGAGGGCATTCACATTGTAAGAAGAATTAATACATTCAGTATTGAAGGAAAAATGATAGATCAAGTTGTTCCCATTTCAAAGGCAAATCTAGGTACAGCTATTCGTATGGCTGGCAATGGAGGTATGTTAGGATACACGGGATGGTATACAACTAAAATCGGCAAAACAAGATGGTTTGTTACCCAAAGAAAAAATTATATTCTTATTAAAACAACTGACAAAAAGCAATATTTGATTAGTCCTGATGATCCTGAGGGTTTTTTATTGGCAGCGCATACAAAGCCCGCAATGTAGCATCACAATTAGTACAATAATATTTTCCGCTTACATCGACAGTCGAAATTTTTTCATTGGCATCAGACATGATACATCTAGGAGAAGGACAATGGGGCAGTCCGAGATTGTGCCCAATTTCATGAATAGCCACAGTGCGCAGTCTATGCTTATACTTCAACTTATTTTCAGTATTCATTCTGAAATCTGAGATCACACATGTGTGTCCTGGTAAGAATCCTAATCCAAGGATGCCCCAAACTTTATATTTTTCATAAGGCAATTTTATTTTTCCTGCTTCATCTTTTTTGGAAGTAAAAATATCTGTATGACTCAAGGCAAGTATATACTCTACAGAATCAGGCCTGATCTTGTTTAGAAATCTAAGCACAGAGTCTGCACAATATCTTCGTCCTTTTTCTAGATTGATAAATGAATTGGGTAATTGAATTGGATGGAGTAAGATGACTTCACAACCAAAAAAAGTCTTCAATTCTTCTTGCAAATATTGAAGACTCTCCTTATCGAATTGATCAATTACCTGTAATCCAATGTTTACTTTTTTCTTTTTCATAATCGAATTACAAGAAGAAAAAAGAATGAAGCTTATAAGAATGACCTGATAGATTTTGTACACTAGTTTAAGGTTTTCCTTGTTGAAATACCAGCTCTAATTTTTCTGAGTCAAACAAATCCGAAGGCGCCACAACCTGCTCGGCATAAGGAATTTTTGCTCCATATCTTTCTTCCATGATTTCTTTGACGATAGGATGATTTAAATCAAAGTCTTGTAACCTTTTCGTTTTGCATAATTCAATTTGTGTAGACTCATGATACAATTTCCAAACTAGTTCTGAACAGTATAAATTATTTGTATTCCATTCAAAGTAGATATCATAATGTTTACCTAACCATTTTTTTCCTATGACATACATCTTAGTTAAATCGACTAAGTTTAATTCATACACAGAGGATTTTAATCTTTTCACTACAAAATGTTCTTTGAGTCCATGTTTGATAAATTCGTTTAATGAAATGATGCGAACTGGCTCAACAGCTTCGAGTACAAACCATTCCTCTTTCTCTTGAAACAAAACGCCACAATGACTATAAGGCGAATGGGTGGCAAGCTTAACCGCTTCACATTGTTTACTATCAGCCATTTGAAAAATAATATCTCCTGCATGAAATTTTTCTAAAGTTAGTTTGTCTTGTGCACTTGCCATAATAGACATGCCAAAGAAAAAGAAAATGAAGCAAGTAGATTTAATTAGTGTAGACATGTAGTAAATATTTCAAGACAAAAATATTTTCAGGGATGTTAAGATGAATGTAAAGTTTTAAAATGACGCTCAGATAATTTCAAACGCAAAGCCCGTGGCAACGATAGAACGGATACCCCGCACCATCTCGTTCTTCAAAACGAGATGGGAGGAGTATGAGTGATAGCGTGTCTGCCACCCAAAAAAAAATTCTTGAAACTAATTCATTATTTTTCGTAACACTGTCTATTCTTGCTTAGATCGTAGATAGCAACTACATCACTTTGTTGAACACGTAATGACCAGATTTTTTCTTGGCATATCGGCAAAAGGTTTTGTGTTTCTCTGTAGGTTGTGATAAAATAATCCATGTGTTGCTTCATCGAATCTGAAATCTCTTTTTGCAAATACACCTTCATCCGATCTTGTAGATGTTCAGGAATAAAGACCGAATTCAATTTGCCAGGTGTATGGGCACATACAATGCGCAGAGTGTCTTCATTTGTTTTAAGTAAACTACAAGCTTTTAGCCATGCTTGCTTATAACTAAGTCCCCAGTAATCTCTCTCGAAATCTCTTAAAAGGGCTTGGTTTTTGCGAGGCCAAATTTCATTGAAATATACATTTTCATTTGGATGAGTTTGTATCATAAAGACTATTACGGCAATACATTGAACACCCATCAATCCAAATAAAGCATATCTAAAAACATGTCTAGTAGTATATAAAACATACAACCTATAAAATCCAAATACACTAAGCATGATGATATAGGGGTATACATAGAATAATTGTCGCCATGCATCATACATCACTGAGTTGAAAAGTATGGTAGCAACAATAGGTCCAAATGCTAAGCCAACTATGGACAATAAATACATTTGTTTTGTTTCTGTGATTTCCTTGAAACTTTTAAGGCGAAAAAAATTTCGTACACCACTTAGTAACCCTATTGTACTACCAACAAGAAATAGTATAGGCGTTGTAAGGCCTATCCACACAAGGGTATAATAACTAGGCAGTTTGGTAGAATTTATGATGGATCCCATAAATAGCACATCAAATCGCCATCTAAAGGCAGCCATGCTTTTAAGAACGGCGCTGATTTTTTCGAAAGGATGCTGATGCAAGTATGGCCAAATAATATATAACACAATACTTGTCGTAAGCAGATATATGCACAAATAAATGGCCTGTTGTTTTCTATTGGATTTTTGAAGAAGGATGAACAGTATCAAGAATCCGATGGTCAACAGCACATTCACTAAACCAATAATTCGAATATCAAGTAAATAGGCCGAACTCAAACCATGTATGAACCATTTAGCTTTGCTCGGCTTATCAATCGCATGAAATAAAGTATAAAAATTGATACAACTCACTGCAAGTAATACGATATCTTTTGAATTGTAAAAACTATCCGCATAAATTCTGGGACTTAATACGATCATGAATACACTGAATAAACTTATCCAATACTTGCCTGAAAATTTTGCATAAAAAATTAATTGAGTTTTGAACAGAAAAAACAGTCCCAATAAAAAAAGACCATGTACACAAAAATGCCTGAAATAATATTGCGAAACTTTCGAGGTAAACAATTGTTGCATGGCATAAACCGGCAACTCAAAACCTACCCCATAATCTCTATCACAATAGGTAAGCAAAGATTGATCTCCATAGACTAATGCCAACAATAAAGAGTAAGAGAAAAAATAAAATGGAGACTTTTTGGGCTAAAGGCACATGGAAATTTTAAGGTTCAAATATATTGCATCCATAAACCAAAACAAGCTACAATACTCTTTTAACTTTTCGCCTCCACCCAAGCACCTTCTTCTTTCAATAAGCCTATTAATTCATTCACAGCAATTTCCGATGGAATATTTTTCTTCACCACTTCCTTGCCTTTGTATAAAGTAATTTTTCCAACTCCACTGCCTACATAGCCAAAATCAGCATCGGCCATTTCTCCTGGGCCATTCACGATGCATCCCATGATGGCAATTTTTACGCCTTTGAGATGACTCGTCACTGCCCTAATTTTTGCCGTAGTTTCTTGCAAATCAAACAAGGTGCGCCCACAACTCGGACAAGAAATATATTCTGTTTTTGAAATACGTGTACGTGTAGCCTGCAAAATTCCAAAGCCTATCGAATTAAGTTTTTGCATGTGTTGCAGTTTCACTTCATGCGGCAAATTCATTTTCCCAAACTGATAACCTAAACAAATACCTTGTAAAAATCCATCTAAAAATAAAGCCCCAGTTTCTACTGCATAATGCACGAGCGCTTGATCTAGGGTGTCGTCATTGCTATCAGAAATCACGATCACAGGATTCGTAACTTCTTGCAACATCAATTCGATGCACATCCTGCGAATACTTTGCATACTGTTTGTATTCAACGAACTCAAACAAAGCACCACTGTGGAATCTGCTTTTACTTTTCTGAAAAAGACTTCTAAAAAATGTGGAGGGTACACATTGGAGTAACAATCCAACATCACAAAATTCTTCGCTGGGTGTAACTCCCCTTCTTTGGCATTGACATATTGAGCTGCTTCAAATATTGGATAACAAGCTTCTTTGTCTTGATGCTTTTGCCACACAGCAGGATAACAAATTATACCCAAAGTACCCGGCAAAGCAAAGTCAGGCATTTCATCTACAAACAAATAATCTGCTGCTAAATCTTGTATGGCCCATTTATCTTCGGCTTCCATAAACGTATAACCTACTTCATGTAAATCTGTTCGACTAAGTTGATGAATTTTACTTACATCAGCGATTACCACAGGCACCTGATCATGACCAATATTCCCCACAGCTCGAGTTTGTTGCTTGGCAAATTCAAAAGGAGAATAAGGGATTTTTGTAATTTCAGGTATTTGATACGCCACTCCATGCTCATCTAATTTTGGTGCATTTGATTTAGGTATCGCACCATGTAAAATATCTTTACAAACAGGTAATTCAAATTCAGGATCTTCAGTTAAAGATACACGGATTGTATCGCCTATCCCATCAGCTAATAAGGCCCCAATGCCTATAGCACTTTTAATGCGTCCATCTTCTCCATCACCTGCTTCCGTGACGCCTAAATGCAAAG
>CAZSUF010000017.1:0-1400 GCA_964609875.1 uncultured Bifidobacterium sp. | reverse complement strand
ATAGGCTTGCACCATCACTTGCGGATTACTACTTTTCATACTGAGTATGATTTGATGATAATCTAAGGAACGCGCGATACGCAAAAATTCCATGGCACTTTCTACCATGCCATTGGGCGTATCTCCATAGCGGCTCATAATTCGATCGCTCAAAGAACCATGATTGGTGCCAATACGCATGGCAGTACCCTGTTCCTTACAGATCAACACCAAAGGACTAAATCTTTCTCGAATTCTTTCTATTTCTTCTTGATATTCTTCATCTGTATATTCTATCTGCTCAAACTTTTTCTTATCAACATAATTGCCCGGATTCACCCTTACTTTTTCAATCAATCGCGCTGCAATTTCGGCGGCATTAGGCGTAAAATGGATATCTGCAATCAAAGGTGTATCATAACCTTTCGCCACAAGTTGTTCTTTAATCGCCTTCAGATTTTCAGCTTCGTTTTTACTCGGTGCTGTTATTCTTACCAACTCTGCACCAGCTTCTATACATCGAATGCATTGCGCCACAGTCGCTTCAGTATACATAGTATCAGTGGATGTCATGGTTTGAATTCGAATCGGATGTGAACCACCAATCCATAAATGTCCAACTTTTACTTCACGAGTCAGCAGTCTTTGATAAGTAGTTAATGAAGGGGCGTATTCTTGCATGGCGCAAAAGTAATACTTATCCTAAGCATCCATTTTTTTTAACGCAAATTTTTAAGCTTGATTTCAAGAAATTGAGTTGTACACTGATGAATATTTCTTTTTGGGCGTTCCCACGCTATCATCATCCCAGATACAATAAAATTCTGCTCAGCGTGGGCGGGTTATCCGCTACAAGTCCGCTGGCTTTAGGGCCAGCGGCGCTTTTCGCTACTACCCCTAACGCAAATACAGTAACTATGTTATGTATTTGATCTAATCAAAAAAAGGGCATCAATTATTTTTTATGGTTATTTGCTAAGGGAATACATCTGAACAAGTTGATTTTTTTCAGCTTATTTAAAAAAACAAAAGGCTATCTCAACTATGGAGATAGCCTTTTGTTTAGGCAAACTAAAATTTGACTAAACTAGAATTAATATCCAGCAAAATCAACTATTATAGAATTTGCTGGAAGGGCGGCTGTACCAACTGAATAATTGGGTGCGCTTGGAACAAGTGAATTTCTAGTCCACCCACTTACACCGCCAAATTTTGATGTAGCTGTCATAAAAGGATAATTAGAGAATTCATCAAATTGCAACCCTAAATGGTTACCAATGCCAACATTTCCTGCATAAGAAGCAAAAATTGGAAGACCTCCACCAGCAGGGATAGTCCACAAATCATCCACAACAATAGTATTATCGGCAGCAATCAAATACAAGTTGCCAGGTTTGTCATTCGTTAATCCCATCAAAGTT
>CAZSUF010000016.1:13649-24652 GCA_964609875.1 uncultured Bifidobacterium sp. | reverse complement strand
GTAGTTCCAGTTCCAGCTGCGTTTTCAAAACCAATTACATTTCCAGAAATCAGATAGCCGTCTCCAGATAAAACAGCGATACCATTGTGCAAACTTGCTGTAGTATAAAGTCTGGTGGCCGTTTGAAACAATCGATTATTTGTGATGGTCCAACCTGAATTTCCCGAGTTGATATTCATTCCTGCAGTTGCGGCACTTGCATTAAAATAATCAGAAATATTATTCGCATTGATGGTGTTTCCACTATTACTAATTGCGGCACTTGTACCTAATGAGTAAATACCATTTAAAGGTAAATTGGCTCCGGCGCCTGTAATTTGACAATTATTTACATTATTGCCATCATTTCCTGTAACTGTACCTGCACCGAAATAAACAACGCCAAAACTAACAGTGGTAGATGCTTGTAATGTACATCTTGTAACCACATTATTAGAAGCATCGTTTACAAATCTAATCGCTGTGGAAGCACCTAAAGCTGTATTGGAAATAGTAAGTGAATTGCTACCTGAATTCAATCCATCAATCAATACATTATCCGCACCATTTAAATCAATTAAATGACCTGTAATAGCACCCGTGATTGTTCGTGCAGCTCCACCACTTGGTTTGATAGTTAAGGTAGTCCAAGTACCTGCATTTAACACAGCAGAAGCAATTTCTGTCGTATTGTTTACAATATCAATGACCACATTGTTTCCCGTCTGCAAATTCAAATTAATGGGGGCAAAGGCATCGACTAAAGTGGCATAGGTTCCATCGGCTCCGGTGGAACCAGAAACATTTACATTTTGCGCCATGGTACTCAAGCTCGTGAAAGCCGTGAGTAACATCAGCGACAGCCATCCTTTAAAGGAGGCAAATTGCGTGTTGTCATTTGTTCTTTTCATGTTGTTTTTTTTGTTTTGTAAAAATTTATAAATGTATTATTCTAGTATTTTTTTCAGATTTTACTATACAACTTGTGACATCTTTGTGTCATAGTTGTGACAATATAAAACGAGGTCAAAAAAATAATTTGCGACAGAGTCGGCAAATTAGTTACCGAATTTATTATAAATAGTTTGTTAATACAAACAAAAAACTTCTTTTTTTAAAAAAAATCAAAAACAAAAATCAAAAAACAACTTACATATATTTGTTTTTAATATTTATTTTCATGTTTTATATAACTATACACAATGGTATTACATTCATACTATTTGAACACGAGGAATATAAAAAATTTACCGAGATAGAAAATGTTTCACCTCTGCGGGATATGCAGGGGAAGTACGTTTTAGGAATTTGAACCGATCTATTCCTTCTACCTACTTATGTTCTTTGTAGACGAAACTTGCTTTTACGATAAAGCCTAAAACTACCGAAGCGATAGCGAAGCCCGAAATAGCCCGTTCGCAAGATGATAGAACTACACAAGATGATCAGCCCAAAATAAAAACTACCTTAATCAGTTAAGGCACGATTGCGCTTACATTATTCTGACTATTTGCATCGAAAATCGGATAATCAAACCCATCTACATAGCCATCTCCATTAAAATCTGTTTGCACATATCTTGCAGAAACATTTTGTTGAACATCTTGATCAAACAAAGAATAATCGAAGCCGTCGATAAAGCCATCTTGATTGATATCGCCAGTATACATAGCCCATACACCTGGCGCAAGCTCCACTTGATTGGCCCCGTACGCTTGGGTGGCAGCTATTGTAAAATCATAGGTAGTTTGGTTAGGGATTACCATCGGATTGTCACTCCAGGTTTCTAGGCTATTTCGATGTTTGACAACTACGTAATAAGAACCGATCACATTGTCTGCCAAATCAAATGTAGCCGTTCCGTTGGTTTGAAGTTTGGCGGCGCTATACGATTTTGTATCAAAAGGAGAATTTGCATTTCTGATTTCGACATTCACCCAATCCGTTGCATTGATGTCGTTGCCGATTGATTGATTCATCTACACAGGCGACATAGACCCTGCAGCATAATACCCTTGCAACCACATGTGTACAGTAAATGGAATTTGTCCTGGAATTTTGGGTCCACATCCATCGAGCAATTGAGCAAGAAAATAATCATTACTAGGCTCGGCCACAAAACCTGGATTTAAATCTATATAGCCATCTTGAGGCGAAGCGTCCCACACCACTTTACCGCTTGGATTAATCACCACCTCTTGATCTGTGATAATCCATGAATCGCATTCTGTCAATTTTTTAGCATAAGCCAAATCAGGCCCAATCACTAAATCATGATCACAAAAACGACATTGATTAAGTTGATAAGATGCCGGATTGCCGCCTGTAAGTGTAAACAGTCCTTGGTTATAATGGATGGTCAAATTAGTCCATGATTGTCCGCCTATAAATCGAATACTCATAGCGGGTTCGTTGGCTTGATTGAGGGCTTCGATGCGATAACAAATATCTTCTTGAAACACAGGTCCGCAAGCATATCTTAAATCGCTGGATATTCCGCCTTTGTATGCCCCCACTGCTTGAATGCCAATTTGATTGCTATTGACATTGGCGAATCGAGTTTGCACCACCACATTATCTCCATTCTCTGCGGTGATTTTAAATAATTGCACGCTTGTGGAACCTTCCAAATCATACAGCCCTGAAGTGATTTGTAAATTTATTGAGGGGCAAGCTATCCCAGATAAAGCAGTAATGCCTAAGATTAAATAAACTAGAATTAATTTTTTCATGAGTGTGCTTTTTATTTGTGACTAGAATTCGTTTTCAACTGATTATTTTCCGCTTGCAATTGCTCGATTTCTTTTTTCATCTCTATCATATATAAAGTCAACTCTTCAATTTTTTGCATTTGCTTTGCCTGCATTTGTCCAAGATCCAAACCTTCTGCTACTAATTCCTTAGCAGAGGGCAAGCCTGGAAGATGCTGATTGGCTTGTATAAATTTATCTACTTCCGCTAAGGGTGCTAAGTGATAATTCGCAGCAAACACATGATCGGCCCAATTAGCGGTAGTTTTAATGGCCACCTTCACCTTTTCTGTCAATATCCCTTTTTCAACATACAACTTATAATTACCTGGAGTACTTACATCGCCAATTTGTATCTTACCTTGATTACCCGCATCGCCATGCATAATTAAACCGTGATAGGCTCCGTCTGACGTGAAGTACAAACTTGTATTTGTACCTACAGTACCGATTTCGGCCTTTCCATCTTGACCGAATAAATCTAATCCTTTTCCGTTTTGATCTAATAACCAAATATCGGCTCCATCATCCGGACCAGAAGTATTATTGCCTTGATCTTCTTGCACAATAATATCGCCACCACTCACCATCAGTCTTGCATCTCGATTCAACGAAGTGCTATGGACACTATTACTTCCTATAGCCACCCTATCTGTATAGTTAGCTCCGTTTATTGTACTAGGAAACAAAGTTGAAGTGCTACTATTGCGCGACCAATCTGATGAGCCGCCTGAACAACAAGTCGTCAAAATCACATCTCCCGTTGAATTTACACTCAGCACTTTTCCGTTCGAACTTGAAGCGTTTGTGGCTGATGTTAAATTGGTTAATCTTAATCCGCTCACCCCACTCAATTCACTATTCACTTCTAGTCGATTACCGGGTATATTTGTATTTGTACCGATGCCTACATTTCCAAACTGATCGATTAGAAACCTATATTTAGATAGGCTATAATCATAAATGCCTATGGCACCCGGTTGGGAGTTATTACTTCCCTGACAACGTAATGAATAAATACGTCCACCCGGTGAGTTGGCTCTTAATTTCAATTCTGCCGATTTCCCCGAAGCATTTTCTATAGAAATGCCATCATCATTCAAACCCGAATTTGTTTTTACTTCAAGCTGAAAGGAAGGATTCGTGTTACCAATTCCTACTTTGCCTCCAGTGCCTGTAATGGTCATTTTCTCAGAACCATTGGTATAAATTCTTAATGGTAAAGAAGAAGCTGTATTGATGCCCAATATATTCTTATTGGTGCCGCTAATTGCATCTTGTCCATTGCCTCCTAATTGCCAATAACAACCTGTATCGCAACAAGCATGCGTAAAAGCCCTAACAGCTCTTACTCCAGCAGATTGATTTTTTAAATTATGTCCTTGTATACCTGAATTAAAATTTTGCCAATAGGCATCATTTGCACTAAACTGATTTGAAGTCCAATACGAATTTGCCGTAAACCCTCCAATGACAACTTTCTGTTGCCACATCATATTCAATTCATCAATAGAAGGTAAATACCAATCTGTATAGCCTCCGAGATTTAAGGCGCTACAAAGCGAAGCACTCATGCCTACCTGATTACATTGTGCAAGCATCAAAGCACTATTAGCTTGCCCATCGCTATTGCTAAAAGTGCCCGTAATAGCAGTTCCTTGACAGCCCCAATTACATCCTGCTGACTGATCGCTAGGTGCTGCAATTAGACCTGCATCCCCCGTGGCATTGACCCAAAATACGATACCTCCTTGATAATTTTGTCCTATAGATACGCATTGACTTTGAACTTGTAAACTCATCAATACACAGAGTATCATCATGATTAAATAAGCAAAAAAATAGTGAAGGCTTGGTTGAAAAGATTGTTTCATGGTAAAAAATTTAAATGTTGAATAATATTGATTTCTTGATGTAAACCTAGAGTTTAGTCAAGAGCTCATTTTACCCATTGTGTATAATGTTACATTGATTGTGTGAAAGGTGACGATTACTACATCAGTGGTATTCAAATCCACGCAGCTAGCTATACATTTTCATTCTTCTTTCACATGGAGTATCTAAACGAACATCTTGTATTCAATAAATTATTTTTTTATTTTTTGGGCAGCATACAGGCTATTCGCTACAAGTCCTCTTCCGAATCGGCTATGACAAGTCGAATCGTATTTAATTTCGTAAAGCCTCTCGGAATGCGGGCTTTTCGCTACTATCCTTGCTGCAATACAACAACCGTATTCAAGTGTATCATATGATTCATCTATCATAGGTACAACAAAATTAATTGGTGTCTGCTTGTTTAGATTTAATCCATGTATCATACAAATCTTTCGGTATGAGTAATACCACTTTATGTCCTGGACTAGCTTCTGATGGATAAGGAATTTCATGATGGAGATCAATATTCTTTTTACTAAAATAACTGAGTGCCATTAATCTTTTTTGTATCAATTCAGTTCCTCTGCTTTTATGAGAATCATGTAGTTTTCTTAGTTGGCTATTTGCCAAACCAATGCCGTTGTCGGTAATGTCAATTTTTAAATCTTCGTTGTTCAATGACAGTTGAATGTATATTTTTCCATGTGCCTTCGAAGGTAAAATACCATGAATCAAGGCATTTTCAACTAAAGGTTGCAACAACATACTGGGTATCATCCACGCTTCTTCATCTACATCCTGATTCACCTCCATCACAAAATCAAATTTACTTTTAAACCTCATTTTTTCTAGTCTTAAGTAAACTTGAATATTTTCTAACTCTTCTTCTAAGGGTATAAATGAATGTTGCGCAGATTCGAAATTTTTTCTGATCAAGGAAGCAAAATCACTTAAATATTTATTGGCACTTTGTCTGTCTTGCACATTGATATAATGCTGAATACTATTTAAGGCATTAAACATAAAATGCGGATTCATTAAAGAAGTAAAAGCTTGTTGTTCAAGTGAGGCCAATTGTACGGTTGCCAATTCTTTTTCTTGTTTTATTTTTTGTTCTTTTCGTTGCTTTCTATAAAACCAATAAAAGAAAATAAGTTGAGATAATACAATTACGCTTAATATAAACCACCATGTTTTATAAAAGGGCATGGCGATATGGATTTGTATCACTTTCTTTAACACATACTGATGTTGGTATTTATTATAATTTCCTAATTCTAATATATAATTTCCAGCAGCTAATTGATTAAAATTTAGTTTGTTATGCAAAGGCAAAAACTTCCAACTTGTATCAGCAGGCTTAAGTCTATACACTAATTGAGCCGTATGATCTGCTAGGTTTTTAATCAAGGGATAAAATGAAATATCATGCTGATGATTTTTCAAATCCAATACATGAATCAAATCTGCATTGGTATCGGCTAGATATTTTTGTTGGTTTACTTCTATATCATCTACATACACCGATGAACTATAAAACATTTGTTGTTTAAGAGGTGGTTTAAAATAATTAAATCCGGATACCCCACCAAAATACAAGGTACCATCTTTGGCTTTATAGTAAGCTCGATTATTAAAATCCCAATCCTGCACGCCATCCTCTTTATCATAATTAATCACATGAAAAGTATTTGCATCAATACTGCTTATCCCATGCTGATGACTACACCATGCATTACCATTATCATCTACCAACAACCCAAAAATATTTGTACCTGCTAAGCCATTGTTCGCATCAAATTTTTGCAGAGTCTGAAAAGAGTTATTCAATAAATAAATACCTTGATTCGTTCCAACCCAATATTGATTTCGCTTCACATCTTCTTGCATATAAAAAGATTGCACGCCAGGTAAAATTTCTTGTAAAATTTTTATACTATCCTTCGTAAGTTCTATGATACGCATATGGCTATTTATATAACTAATGGCTAATCTTGAACGACTTAATTTATTTATCTTAAAAGGGTTTTTAAACTTTAACTGCGGAATCTGATCAAATGTTTTTGCTTGTATATTAAGCCAAGACAATCCTTGAGGCATGGCACATAGTATGTTTCCATCTCCCATAACTTGTACATCTTTAAGTTGTCCTTTCATCTCAGACTTCATCGTAATCACTTCTTTTTTTCTTTTATCATCAGACATAAAAAAAAGCAAAGTATCTCCAATCTGATTAGGCCTTTCGACAAACAACCAAATTCCATGCCTGCCTGTATCTGCCACTTTGTTATAATATTCATATCCTTTGAATTCTATTGGACATGGAGAAAATCCAAGTTGTGGGCTAAAGGTTTGTTTGTAACAAGTGAGTATTTCTCCATTGGGCATCTCAACAAAATTTGCAACGCCCCCATCAATATGGAGTAGCGATTTTGCCATGACTCCTGGCTCTTTCTGTAGTAGCTTTTGTTGGAAGTTAAAAACAATTTGCCCCTTGCCATCATCACTAGCCCAAAACTGTCCACTTCGATCAAAACTATATTGATAAGTGCCTTGATACCACGAGTTGGCTTTATTTGCCATCAATATGATTTTATTTCTTTCCTGATCATACATAAAAAAATCTCCATTCAACTTTCTACAGACTAATAATTTTTGGTGTTGAATAACTAAAGGAAATTGTCCTAACTCTTGCTTAGCTATGTGAGTAACTAAACTCAACTTAGCATCTGGAATAGAATAATGAAGCAGCCCATTTTGTACACCGAATAAGATACTTTGTTGAGTTGAATCGTAATAGCAATTCGAAAATAAGGTCTTATGTTTCTCTAGATAGGTTGCAAAAGGATAAGTGACTTGTTTTGTTGAGATATCATAGATAGCGACATTGTTTTTAGAAATAAACCACATCTTATGCTGTTTATCAAGAAATGGATACCTTAAATAAAAGATTTCAGCAGAGGCATAAATACTCAATGAGGTAATTGGGGCCAAATTTAATGCAGATAACTGTTCAACTTCTTTAGTGTGCACATCGTAGGTAACTATTTGCCACTGCTTATTAAAGCACCAAATTTTACCCTGTAAAAAGCAAATGGGCATAGCGGTTTTATCAACGCCTTTGAAAATTGTAGCTACACTAAATTGATCTTTGTTTCTATGATAAATATATAATCCTTTATCGCTCCCAATATAAATATTATGCATATCATCCTCTGCAAAACCATAACCTTGTTGCAAGAGTGTGCAATCTTTAAAATATTTATCTCGATTATATACTTTAATAGTTTGGCCGTCATAACGGTTGATAGCATCTATGGCTGTAATCCACATAAACCCCTGACTATCTTCATAACGAAAATAATTTGAACACTGTGAAAGCCCTTCATCGGGCGTAATTCTTTTTATCGACAAATTATTATACTGACTAATCTGCTGAGCACTTACAAAAAAATAGGCTTGGCTGAAAAAAATAAATAAAATGATAGAATTAATTTTCACACAGTTAAAGGAGCATTTAATTAATTTTTTTAAATAATAAAGAAGATTCATTCATCATTGTCAAGAAGGTTTCAGCTTGCCTTCTGCTCACACTCCATTCGTTTCCATCGTTCATCTTTGCCATGCCTCCATCTTGTGTACTATATTCCTTCACTTCACACAAATTAATGATATAGGATTTGTGAATTCTAATAAATTGTTTAGGATCGAGAATTTCTTCAAAGTCTTTGAGTGTTTTACTAATCACCATTTTCTGTAAATTTTTCTTATGTATGATGGTGTAATTTCCGTCTGCTTGTAATGAAATAATGTCGTCCACATCCAAATAAGTAATACTGCCTAACTGAGGTAAGGCAATCCTCTTGGGAATTTGATGTTGTTGCGACATTTTCATGAAATTTTGCAACAGCATCTTATTCATTTCATTCGTTTGATCATGTTGCAAGGCTTTGTTTAATTTCTCTACGGCAAGCTGCACTTCTTCTATCTGCAAAGGTTTCAAGAGATAGTCAACAGCGCATGCTTTAATGGCTTGTAAAGAATACTCGTTATAAGCTGTTACAAATACAATTTTATAATTATGATCTCCTAAACTCTGCAACAATTCAAAACCACTTTCTCCAGGCATATTAATATCTAGAAAAATTACATCGACATGCTTTTTATTTAATTGTATTCTGGCCTCTTGAGCATTCATAGCTTTTCCAACTATGGAGACCTCTTTGCAATCATTCTGTAAAATAAATGCCAAATTGTCTATATTATTTTCTTCGTCATCTACAATGATTGCTTCTAACATATTGGATTCTTCTTATGCTCTAAGGTAAAACAATTCTTAGTAATACAAGGCTCGACTGTATAAATTGCTCTAATCACTTCATATAATACGCCTTTACATAAATAATCGGCAAATCTCATCACGGTCTCATTTCCCAAAGTAGTCAATTCATGAAGCATTTTTTTCAAAATATTTATCCAATTAGCCTTTTTTCTTCCCTTTTATCAAAAATGCGCTTCGCTTATACAGCATCTTATTATATTTGCCATCCTTAAAATGTCAATTATGAAAAAGATCTATTTTTTCCTTTTATTATGTTGTATCCAATTTTCAGCAAAAGCAGACGAAGGCATGTGGATGCCCTTGCTTATTTCTCAAAATTATGATGCGATGCAAAAAATGGGTTTAAAATTAACTCCTGAGCAAATTTATGATATTAATAAAAGTTCTTTAAAAGATGCTATCGTGCATTTTGGAGGCGGATGCACAGGAGAGATCATTTCTGATCAAGGTCTTTTACTTACAAATCATCATTGTGGATATGATGCCATTGCTACCTTAAGTTCAGTGAGCAATAATCATTTGATGAACGGATTTATGGCAAGTAGCCGACAACAAGAACTCCCTGCACCAGGACTCTCTGTTAAATTTTTAGTGCGTATAGAAGATGTAACAGAACGTGTAAGTAATTTTATCGGAGACGCTTATGGCGTTGATGTTGAAAAACAATTTGCAAAAATTAGCAAAGAAATCGCCACAGCAGCCAATGAAGGTGGAGTATATGAAAGTGATGTAAAATCATTTTATGCAGGAAACAAATATTATCTATTCGTTTACCAACGTTTCACCGATGTAAGATTAGTGGCAGCCCCACCTGAAAATTTAGGGAAGTTTGGTGGAGATACCGACAACTGGATGTGGCCAAGACATACTTGTGACTTTTCTATGTTCCGAGTTTACTCAAACAACGACAACAAGCCTGCGGCCTATAGCCCTAATAACAGACCTTATCGCCCTAAACACCATTTACCCGTTTCATTAAAAGGTGTTCGCGATAATGACTATGCCATGATTATGGGCTACCCTGGACGCACCACAAGATACTTAACTTCCTATGGAGTTGATCTTGCTATTAATGTAAGCAATCCAACGGTGGTTAAAATTCGTGATAAAAGATTAGCCATCATGCGCGAAGAAATGGAAAAAGATCCTGCAGTTGATTTACAATATGCATCTAACTATGCCCAAATTGCCAATTACTGGAAATACTTTATTGGTCAAACAGAGCAATTGAAAAATTTACGTATCCTTGAACAAAAGCAACAAGAAGAAGCTGAATTTCAGCGCTGGGTTTCTCGTAATAATAATGGATTAAATCGCTTGATGTCAGACTTTCAAAAAGCTTATGCAGCTTATCAGCCCTATGTAAAACATCAAACCTTTTATCGTGAAGCTTTTTTAGCCACTGGACTAGGCAGATTGGGTGCGAGTTTTGAAACTTTAGAAAAAGCCTACAATGCCCGAGTTTCTAGAGATTCTATCGAAGTGCTTTGCAAAAGATTACTTGCTGATCGAAAAGGTGCAGTTAAAAACATGAATATTGAATTAGATAAAAAACTTTTTGCAGCGCTGAACCTTATGTTTTATCAAGATGTACCTAAAGGTCAACACCCTGCTGTTTTTGCCAATACAGTATTCAGAAATTTTGGTTCGGAAAATTGGCAAAGAACTTTTGAATTATACGCTGATGATGTATACAGCAGAACGGCTTTATTAGATAGCAATCGATTTAAATCTTTGTGTAAAGCAGATCAAATTGACAGACTTTTACAAGACCCTGCAGTATCCTATGCTTTAAGCGTGGTGAGTAATTATAAAACTTATTATGAACCTAAGGTCAATGAATTTAATTATGAAATGTTCGAATTAAATCGTGCCTACCAAGGTGGTTTACTCGAAAAAAATAAAAATAAATTGATGTCTCCTGATGCAAATTCAACTATGCGCGTTAGCTATGGTAAGGTGAGCTCTTATGCACCAAAAGATGCTATATTTTACAATTATTACACCATGGCGGACGGCTTGTTGCAAAAGTATAAAGCAGGTGATAAAGAATT
>CAZSUF010000016.1:7105-13639 GCA_964609875.1 uncultured Bifidobacterium sp. | reverse complement strand
AAATCGTAGACCTTTTAAAAAATAGGAATTACGGTTCTTATGAAGATAAAGAAGTTGGCGGATTAGTCACTTGCTTTATCACCACAAATGATATTACAGGTGGAAATTCAGGTAGCCCTGTCATGAATGGCAGTGGCGAATTAATTGGCTGTGCGTTTGATGGCAATTGGGAAGCTATGAGTGGTGATATTGCATTCGACAAAAGATACAAACGCACCATTTGCGCCGACATTCGTTATATCATGTGGGTTGTAGACAAAGTACTTGATGGCCATCATTTGATGGATGAAATGAGTGTTAGAAATTAATGCTTGATTACTCACTTAGGGTTGCTGAATAACGCCTAAATCATACATTCGTTTGGTTCAAAAGTTAGATACTACTGAATAATCTGGCATTTGCTAATTTCCTGCTTCTTTATGTTCTATCCTTTTTTGGATATTCTCTAACACGCCTTCTACTTTTTTAAAAATCAATTCATACTCAGGCAAATCCTTTTGCGTATAAATAATCATCAAATTCAAACTTAATTGATGAGCCTTTAATTGAGTAAACAAGGGTAGCTTTTGCACTCTATAGGATTCTCTTATTAGTCTTTTAATCCTGTTTCTGTCGTGGGCCCTTTTAAAAACTCGCTTAGGTACACTCACAGCCACACGCAACAAACAAGCTGATTCAGGTTTAGTTTCAACTACCTGATAACACACTTTAAATGGATAAATAAAAAACGCTTCTCCTGAAAGGAAAAGCGCATCAATTTCTTTTTTACTCTTCAACCTTTCGTACTTAGTTAGGGAGAAAGGTTTACTCATAAAAGATAGTTTTTATTTCAAACGACTTTCGTCAGAAACTGTCAATTTTTTACGGCCTTTTTTACGGCGTGCAGCTAATACTCGGCGACCACCTGGGGTTTCCATACGTTGGCGAAAGCCATGTACTGATTTTCTTCTGCGACGATGGGGTTGGAACGTACGTTTCATACAAATTTATATTTAATTCCTTTTTTAGGACTGCAAATGTAAGGGTAAGACTTTTAAAAACCAAAAATTAGTCAAATTTATATCCAACATAGGTTGTTTTTGACTTCCAAGGGGTAAAAATTACACCGCCAGCTTCCTTATATAAGGTTACAGTGAGCACTCCATTATTCAAACTTCCATTTCCGTGATAGTTAAAGGTATCTAGGTATACCAAGGTTTGCTCAGGAATAGTAATAAAATTATTATTCACGGTACCATTGATCACTTCAAAAATAGAATCTCTAATTGAATATAATTTAATGCCGAATTTATCATTCTTTATTTTAATGCGCAAAGTGTCATCATTATCGTCTGTTTGCACATCATTGATCAAAGAAGTACGAATACAAGCATAATAAGAGTCAAATTTTTCATTCACCCTAAATTGACAACTATCCCCTTCATAGCCAGAGGTGCAAATACAATCTCCATCCTTGCAAGTTCCCCCATTTTTGCATTCTACTGCTCGTGTTTTACAAGGATTAGAATTGCATGAGGCTAAATAAAGTACCCCTACAAATAAACTAAGCAATAAAACTGAGGTAACCAACGATACTTTTTTCATGTCTTCTTTCATTTTTGGTCTTTGTTTAATTTCAAGACCTTTTTACTTTAAGCTTTGTTCCTAATTGTGATTATGGTTGTACAAATTTGGTGGCATTATACACACAAGAAAATAAATTCTGATTTGTATTATCTTTCTTAGTAATGTACAAAGTAATATATTTCCCTTCGATATACCCATTGCCAGAATAAGTAAAATCTCCCATAGTTTGTGAGTCTATCAACACTTTATCTAATTCTACAACCCCCTTGATGCTAACCCCTTGAATGAATATGTCATAAATTTGAATTTCATTTGGCTTCTCACCTGGCGCTATAATGTTCGTAATAATTTCAGGCTCTGAACCATTGCACCTGAATGAACCATCCCACGTTCCGATAAATTTTTCATACATTCTTGTAGAACAATTTGGCCCCTCAAAACCCGATGCACATTTACACCGACCATCACGGCAAATACCATTGTTTTTACAAATCAGATTCTTACACGGATCAGAATTACAAGCCGTAAAAACCACCGTAAAAGCTATGACTACAAAAGCCACGACTGTGCTCAATATTATCGAAAGTCTTCTCATGTTCAATGCGTATGGGTAACAAACTTAATAAAAATCATCGAGTAAATGATCAATCTAACTTATTTTTTATCGGATTCCAGCCCTGTGCAGTCAATTCTACTCTTTTTTCGGCATTCGTAATCAGTACTTTCCCCTTATCTGCGCTACTCATATGACCAATAACCGTCAACAAGTCGCATTCCTTTATTTTTTCAAAATCCGAAGCCGCTATCGTAAATAATAACTCATAATCTTCGCCCCCATTCAAAGCCGCTGTAGTGGCAGCAATGCCAAATTTAGCTGCATTGTCGCGTGTTTGATCATGAATCGGAAGTTTCTCTTCATAAATTACACAGCCCGTTTCGCTTTGCTTACACAAATGCAACACCTCAGAACTCAACCCATCGCTTATGTCTATCATCGATGTCGGCATCAAATCATGCTCTTGAAACCAAGCTATCATTTTCTTACGCGCCTCTGGCTTCAAAAATCTTTCTATCACATAGGCCTGATTGTCTAAATTCGGTTGCACACCCGGATTTTCTAAAAATATTTTCTTTTCTCTTTCCATCAACAACAAACCCATATACGAAGCGCCCAAATCGCCCGTTACACAAATCAAATCATTTTCTTTAGCCCCTTTTCTGGTTACAAATTTATTTTCATCAACTTGTCCAATCGCTGTAATGCTAATTACCATGCCCTTTTGCGAAGAAGTAGTATCACCACCCACTAAATCAACTCCATATCGTTCACAAGCTAAATTTACGCCTTCATAAAACTCATCAAGTGCTTCTACACTAAATCTATTCGAAATGGCTATGCTTAATGTAATTTGCATGGGCTCTGCATTCATCGCATATATATCCGAAAGATTTACAACCACGGACTTATAACCCAAATGTTTCAAAGGCACATACATCAAATCAAAATGCACGCCTTCTACTAACATATCCGTGCTCACCACCATTTGCTTGCCAAAGGTATCAATCACGGCTGCATCATCTCCAATACTTAATAATGTACTCGCATTGCGGGTTTCATTGAAACGTGTTAAATGATCTATCAAAGCAAATTCCCCTAAAGAAGCAATTTCTGTTCGTTGAGACATACAATTTTTTGGCAAATGTACTATCAAATCTTTTCAGAATTCTTGTAGCTCAAATTAGCCTTTCTTTTTATTCTTGGGCGGCACACACGCTGTTCGTTGCAAGTTGCCTGCCCCAAAGCGGTCAGTCAAGCTTTCCACTGCCATCGTTGCCGCAATACAACATACTACTTCAATCTATATGTACATGATTCATTGGGAGTTTCTACTCACGCCTCCTCCATGTCTACTATCAAAATTAATTATACAGTTTCTTGAAGCCCTTTACTTGTTTGTGACTTAATTTTGAGCCCTCAACAAATAAAGATTGATTTGTTGTAAATGATCATTATGAAAAGAATTTATCTAGTTGCCGTTTTCTTCGCTTTGGCCTTCTCTGCTTGTAAAAGAAATAATATTAAAGAAATTCCTGCTTGGGGAAATATCTATAAAAAATACGCCATTGATTCAGGTTGTTTCGAATTGGCCGATAATAGCCACGA
Source organism: uncultured Bifidobacterium sp. (assembly GCA_964609875.1). GTDB lineage: Bacteria > Bacteroidota > Bacteroidia > Chitinophagales > Chitinophagaceae > OLB11. The sequence goes on along the minus strand of CAZSUF010000016.1, from coordinate 9,909 downwards.
TCAAGTATTTTATTATAATTTACCTAGAGTAAGTCGTCGGGTTACGCCTGCTTCTACCTTTAAAATTGTAAATTCTCTTATTGCCTTGGATATTAATGTGGCCAAAAGCGAAGACATGGTAATTCCTTGGGATGGAATCAAACGATATCGAGAAGAATGGAATAAGGATTTAACTATGCGCGAAGCATTTAAAGTAAGTAGTGTTCCATACTATCAAGAAATTGCGCGTAGAATTGGAAAAGTTGAGATGCAAAAATGGATTGATACATTAAAGTATGGCAACCAAAACATTGGAGATACCATTGATCAATTTTGGCTGAATGAAGATTTAAAAATTTCACCAGACGAACAAGTTCTTTTAATGAAGCGCCTTTATTTCGACAAACTTCCTTTCTCACAACGAACCCAAAGAATTGTTCGAAGCATCATGTTAAGAGAAGATAGTACCGATTATAAACTTTATTATAAAACGGGTACCTTCCTCGACGAGAAAGGAATACTTGCCTGGATAGTAGGTTTCATAGAACGAAAAGAAACCCAAATTGGTGTTCTTACAAAAAAAGAAGAAACCAATTACAAACCTTATTTCTTTGCGATGAATTTTTCAACACCTGATACCTCCAATGCTTATAAAGAAAAACGAGTGAATATCCTCAAAGACATTTTACGCGAAAGGCAAATCATAAAATAAAACCTTGATATTTGAATGCTAACCTTGAATGTGTTAACTTCGTCTAGCTTACAAATATTTTTATGCATAAAATAACTTTACTTTTAATCTTTATTGCTGGATTATCTATTCAATCTCAAGCCCAAAAAGCACATCCGATTTCTAAAGAAGAAATGCTGAAGGCCGTTAGAAATGAAAAATGGCGCACCCCTGTAAAAATTGCTGACGCAGTAAAAGCCCAAGAACTAAAAACAGAGGCTGGATCTAAAAAAACGAGGGCCACTGAATTAAAAGTGAGCAACAGCAATTCTACCAGTGTAGAAGAAGGCACAAATAGCCATCGATCCAACCAATCCAAATAATTTAGTAATGAGTTATATGGATGATTCGCCTAATGGCCTTGCCTTCCCAATGTACACCTCATCCAATGGCGGATTAAGCTGGACTAAAAGTTCCTTCAATGCGGCAAGCTATTTAGCAGAAATGTTTCCTACAGGTTCTGTTGTTGGAGGCGGTGATCCTATTTTTGCCTACGACAAAACAGGCAAACTTTATTTTTCTTGGATCTATCTTACCCTAGATTTTAATACCCTTGACACAGCGTATGCTTGCATGTTTTTAGCCACTTCTACAAACAATGGAGCTAACTGGACAGTTGCTCCTGGGAAAGATCGATTCATTGGTCTTACGGCTTTAGATCCTATGTCATTTGCATCTTTTAGCAATTATGAGGGCATGTATGATAGACAATGGTTTGCTGTTGATTTAACCAATGGCCCTAATGCAAATACGCTATATTGCTCTTTTGTTTATTTTCCTAATATGTCTGAGTCTCTTGCCCTTTCTGGAGAATACATCAAAAAGAAATTGCCCGCAAATACTAAGTTTAATGCAAGCAAAACACAGGTAAATATGAGTGGTTCGCAATTTGGTAACGTGGTTGTAAGCAGCGATGGCAAGTTACATGTATCGTATGCCGATTTAGATCAAAACAGCGTCATGCATGCAGTATCTAATGATGGGGGCAATACTTTCAACACACCCAATTTAGTCTCAACAGGCATCAATTTATTTGGCGCTCAAGGCAATGGTTATATTCATGACCGAGAAAATAGCGCCGTGAATATGGTAGCCGGCTCAGACAATAACCTTCACATTGTTTGGTCTGACTTCCCTACATCACCAGGTGCAAATTATAATTCATATTACTCGCGTTCCACAGATGGTGGAAATACTTGGAGCCCTTCTGTAAACTTATCTAGCATTTTTGGAGGATCGACAAAAGCACTGATGCCAACTGTATGCGCATACAACAACAAAGTGTCTATTGGTGCTTATGTGATTAATGGAGCAAAGGTCTCGGACTATTATATGGTAACGTCTAATAATGATGGCAGCACTTGGGGTACGCCTACTAAACTAAGCACCCAATCTACAGATTTCTCCGCTGCAAGCAACGTAGGAACTTGGTTTGGCGATTATTATAATGCAGTGAGAACCGATACAAAAGTGTATAATATTTGGGCTGATGGTAGAAATACAACCAAATCTAAAATGTATGTTTCCATTACTACAGAATCAGGATCTGTTTGGCCTGCGTCAATCACAGAAATTTCACCTATCAATGCAACATTTAGTTTAGAACAATACTATCCAAATCCGGTTCAAGATCATTTATCGCTGAGCTTTAAATCAACAGAGTCGAATCAATTAACGATTCAACTTTGTAGCCTGGATGGAAAAATAATGAGCACAAAAAAATGTGCCCTGACCATAGGCGAAACCAAAACGGACATCAATACATCGGGAATAGCCAAAGGGGCTTATTTGTTAAAGATCCTTGATAAAGACAATACACAATTGACTAGAATGATCATGAAAAAATAAGTTTTTTTAGTGCTTTCTTGATATAATAAAGACTTATAACAACTTACCAATATTTCGTAATTCAGCTCTGTTAGTACCAACTTGAAATAACTTATGTCACACATTTGTCATAAGTTATTTATTTTACCAACACTTAAGACAATAGCTATGTCTGAACAAAAAAATTACCATGATAAAAAAAGTACTCACCCTAAGCCTTCTTATTATTTCTTTTCTTTCTTTAAATGCCCAAAATATTTCTGTAAAT
>CAZSUF010000016.1:3587-7095 GCA_964609875.1 uncultured Bifidobacterium sp. | reverse complement strand
ACTAACCCTTTCGATAGCACATTCGTAATTTCCAATGGAACTACATCCACGTATAATTCCTCCAATCATCCCGGTGCTGGACCTTATACGGGTGCTGAAATTTACCTATGCCAAGGGTCCACATTGTCTTACGATTATGGAATAGGCACAAGTAATCAAGTTACCTTTTATATGGACAATAATTCAACATTAATTTTTCCAAGCACTAGTCAAGGTACTATTGCAAAATTTTATGTAAAGAACAATGCCACCTTTCAAATTCCGAGTACCATTACGATATATGCAGAAATGAAACGAGAGCCAGGTGCCATTGTTGCTAGTTTGCCTTTTCAATATATGAGCGATAGTACTTTCACCAATATTAATTTTACCTTTAATGGTTGGGCTAATCCTTGCTCACCTACAAGTACGAATCAAATCATATCCAATAAGGAAGAATTAGTGTTTCAGCATCCCATCTTAGATCAACTTGCTATCAGTTCAAACTCTTTTAATGAGCCAGTTCAATTATCCATCTTTAATAGTGTGGGACAATGTATATGCCAAAAAATAATTGATAGAAATACGAAAGCTGTCCCTTTAAATTTACCAGACGGTTTATTGTTTTATACGATTTCTAACGAGAAGGGCGTTTTACAAAATGGGAAACTATTGAATTTTTAAGTCATTAATTTGCTATTGCATTATTCTATTGCTTTCAGCATTAAACGGAATCAAGTTAAGGAAACTAATACTCGATTCGGCGTTATTCCATTAATTCTCCAGGCAAGAAAAAAGTTTCGTAGGGTTCCCGAACGAAATGATGCGGCGACTGTGCTGATAATCGGGAGCATAAAAAAGAAACACTTCATCACAACATAAAATTTAAGCCTGATTGTTCTTCACAATATTCTTCAACTCATTTAATTTCATCAAAGCTTCCACAGGGGTGAGGCTATTGATATTTACCCCTTCGAGAATTTCTTTGATTTGCTTTAAATCAGTTGCCAAACCATCAAAAATATTGAGTTGAAAATTTTGTGTGGGCATTTTTTTCAGCTGTTGCCCTAGGCGTTCGTGTACATTTTTTTCTTCAAGCAAGACTAATATTTCTTTGGCTCTTTCTACCAAAGAAGGTGGCATACCCGCCATGCGCGCCACATGCAAACCAAAGCTATGCGTGCTACCGCCTAAGGCAAGTTTGCGTAAGAAGATGATTTTATTTCCTGCTTCTTTATGGGTGACATGAAAATTTCGGATGCGAGAAAATTTATTTTCTAACTCGTTTAATTCATGATAATGCGTTGCAAATAAAGTGAGTGGTTTGTGCGTATGCTCATGTAAAAATTCTGCAATACTCCATGCTATAGAAATACCATCGAAGGTACTTGTACCGCGCCCGATTTCATCTAACACAATCAAACTACGAGGACTAATATTATTGATAATAGAAGCTGTTTCTGTCATCTCTACCATAAAGGTACTCTCACCCCCACTTAAATTATCCGACGCTCCAACCCGAGTGAATATTTTATCAGTCAACCCGATTTGTGCTTTTTTTGCAGGCACAAAACTACCCGCATGGGCCATCAAAGTGATCAGGACTGTTTGTCTGAGCAAGGCACTCTTCCCACTCATATTCGGACCTGTAATGATAATAATTTGTTGCTTGTCTTTATCGAGTGTGACACTATTTGATACATACTCTTCGCCAATAGGCAAACTCTGTTCTATTACTGGATGCCGACCATCTTCTATATTCAAGGTGTTTCCATCATTGACTTCTGGCCTATGATAACGAAATCGAATGGCATTATTTGCAAAACAAATTAAACAATCCATCCTTGCGATCAATTGTGCATTGAGTTGAATGGGCGCCATAAACTCTTGCAGGTCTAATAACAACTCATCATAGACTTGTAATTCTAAGGCCAAAATTTTTTCTTCGGCTCCTAATATTTTTTGTTCATACTCTTTGAGCTCTGGCGTAATATATCGCTCGGCAGTAGAAAGCGTTTGTTTACGTATCCACGTTTCAGGTACTTTATCTTTATGTGTATTGGTGACTTCTAAATAATAACCAAACACATTATTAAACGAAATTTTTAAAGAACTAATGCCTGTTTGTTGCATTTCTCTTTGCTGAATTTGCAACAAAAATTCTTTGCCATTTGCTGAAAGTTTTCTTAATTCATCTAGTTCATGATGAATACCTTCTGCTATAAGCCCACCTTTGTTTGCCACAGAAGGTGGATTTTCCATCAAGGTTTTAGCTATTTTTTCTTTGATAGAGATACAAGGATTTAACTGCTCGCTTATTCGTTTTATAGACTCGTCGGGTGATGCCTGAATTAATTGTTTGATTTCATCTACACAATGCAACGCTTTTGATAATTGCAACACTTCACGGGGAGAAATTTTTCGTAACGGCAATCGAGCCACAATGCGTTCTATGTCTCCAATTTGTTTGATCAATTGCGTTAACTTGCTCGAGATTTCCTGATCTCCCATAAGCAGTTCTACGGCATTTAATCTTTCATTAATTTTCGTAATTTCTTGTAAAGGAAATAACAACCAGCGTTTGATTAAACGAGATCCCATCGGAGAAACTGTATTATCAAGTACGCTTAATAATGTAAATCCATTTTCGCGATTGCTTTGCAACAATTCTAAATTCTGAATAGTAAATCTATCCATCCACAAAAAATCTTGGCGCGTCATACGCTGTATACTGGCAATATGCCCAAGCTGTTGATGCTCTGTATCTTTCAAATAATGTATGGCAGCACCTGCGGCGATAATGGCGTGAGGAATATCCGTAATTCCAAAGCCTTTGAGAGAGACTGTTTGAAAATGCTGCAACAAGATATCAGTAGCATACTGTGTTGTAAAAATCCACTCATCCAATAAATAAGTATAATACTTGTTCCCAAAATTTTCTTGAAAAAATGCCTTCTTCGGTTTTTGAAAAATAACTTCTGAAGGTTTAAAACTTTGAAGCAATTTATCTATATACTCAGTATTTCCTTCTGTACAAAAAAACTCCCCCGTGGAAATATCTAAAAAGGCAATTCCATGAATATCTTCTTGCACATAAATACTTGCCAAAAAATTATTGGTGCCATGATCTAACAACTTTTCATTCGTAGCAGTACCAGGCGTTACTAATTCTGTAACTCCCCGCTTCACAATTCCTTTGGCTAATTTAGGATCTTCAAGTTGATCGCATACTGCCACTCGATGTCCAGCCTTCACTAATTTATGTAAATAGGTTTCCATCGAATGATGAGGAAATCCTGCTAGCTCCATGGCATTCGGATCACCGCTATGCCTTTTGGTTAGTGTTATTCCTAAAACCTTAGAAGCAATGACTGCATCTTGACCGAAAGTTTCATAAAAATCGCCTACCCTAAAAAGCAAAATAGCATCGGGGTACTTGCTTTTAATGGCCCGATGTTGTTGCATTAAAGGGGTTACTGTTTCGCTTGATTTTGCCATGGAAAGCGAATGTAATATTTTTTATTCAGGC
>CAZSUF010000016.1:0-3577 GCA_964609875.1 uncultured Bifidobacterium sp. | reverse complement strand
TCGAAGGACTTAAAGTGATGCTTTGTTGTTTGTTTGGGTGTTTTAAACTTTGGGTGGCACACGTGCTTTTCGCGGCAATCCACGCGAGGCGCGTGGGATTTCTGCTACAATCACTGCCACAATACAAGGCGCTACTTGCCTCAAGCTTGAGAATTTCTTAGTTCAACTTTATGCATTCTCCGTGTCCCTCTGTGTAGCATTTCCTCTGTGTACCTCTATGTAAAATTACACAGAGTTTCAAAGAGCATACATTATCAACTAAAAATTCTGAAATTACATGTTATAAAATACTTATTAAAATATGTAAATCCCTTACAAAGCCCTACTCAATTTTCCACTGCCTGTCATGGGTAAGCTATCTACAATATGCACTCTCTGAGGGACCTTGAAGCTAGATAATCTTTTTCTACAATAAGTAAGTACAGCTTCAATATCTATACTACATCCGTCATGCAAAATTAATTCGGCTTGTAAAATGGTCCCAAACAATGGGTGAGCTGCACCACTTACTCTGGCTTGACTGATTTCTTTAATGCTTTCTAAAATACTTTCTATTTCTTCTGGAAAGACTTTATTTCCTGAAACATTTATCATTGATTTTTTTCTTCCCGCTATTGTAATGATCCCGTCAGCATTTTTCACTGCATAATCAGCCGTGATAAAATATCCATTTTTAAGAACCTCTTCTCTCAATATTGGCGGAGACAAATACGCATCAAACATACCTGGTCCTTTTATGCCTAATTGCCCAATTTCCCCATCAGCCACAGGTTGAAAATCTTCATCTAAAATATCAACCTGATAATCTGGCAATGCTTTTCCCACTGAATCCGGATGTGCTTCTGGATGATAATGATTTAAAATAGGCAATCCAATTTCTATGATCCCATAGGCCTGTGATACATCAAGGCCATATCTCTTTTTAAAGGCTATACAATCTTCCAGATGTATGGCTGTTGATGTTGAAATTACGAGTCGCAAACTGTCTAAGTTCACTGGATCTCGGTTTGCCGCCAACAATTTAATTTGCATAGGCGACGCATACAACATAGTACCTTTATATCGATTGGTCATCTCAATGATATGAGGAGCTAAAAAATCTTTGACTATCACAATGGCAGCACCAACTCGAATATAAAGTAAAATAGATACAATAAAATGATAGGCCATGGGCAATACCCAAACTACAACATCAGTCGGACCGAGTTTTAATATTTTATTGGCACTATCCACCCGTTCAATGGCTGAGGAATGAGAAATGATCACGCCTTTAGATTTTCCTGTAGTCCCCGAAGTATAACGCATAAAAGCAGCCTGCTTCACATGGGGCGCAAATAAGTTTGAAATTTCATACCCAGTATAAGAGAAACAAAAAGAGCCATTTTTTAAAGTAAGTGGAATCGCTTGTTGACTAAATGAATCAGCCATCTTTTGCTCAAAAAGCAAACCATGAAGTTGAGCCTCATTTAACATCTCATCAATCTCTGCTTGTTTCAATTGATGTGACATAGGCATAACCACCGCGCCACAACCAATCACTGCAAAAATACCTATTATAAAATGTCGCCCATTTTTGTCCATCACCCCTATGCCCATACCCTCGCGCACACCTAGGTTTACCAATTGATTTTTCAAGGCTTCTGTTTCTAAATAAAGCTCTTCAAAAGTCATCATACCCAATTCATCATAAATAGCAGGCGCCTTAGGCCAATTATTCCTAGCATCTTTTAGCACATCATACACAGCATTTAAATCCACGAAGCGAATTTAATAAAAAATTTGTTCAGTCTGTATTTCACAAATCGCTTGTTGAACAGTTGAACCCCTTACAACATGCGATGCTAATTTTCCTGCTGCATAACCAGTTTGCAAACATGTCCCTATGACCCTAGCACTCGCAATGGCCGCATCAGTGGCTGCCATATTTCGTCCTGCAAAAAATAAATTTGTGGCTTGATCAGATTGAAGCGAACCTGCAGGAATTTGATAAAAATCGTCGAGTGCAAAATATTGCATGTGTACTTTTTTATCTTGATTCCATTCTTCAATTGGCCATGAAGCATTCGCAATAGCTTGATCAAACTTCCGACAATGTAGCACATCATCTGCTTGTAAAATATATTTCCCTCTGGGCCTTAAACCAGTTCGGATGCCTAACTCTGGAGCCACACTGTGTAGTTGTGCATGTTTAAAAAAGGAGAGATGGTCACGAACATATTCCAGAAAATTAGCGATGTCATGTACAGCCTTTTGCCTTAACTCCGTCAAATTACTTTCTTTAAAATTTACTTCCCCCGAAACGCCTAGTTTTAATTTGACTTCTCCATTTTTTAAAGAACCAGAAACTACATATACTTTTTCGTATTCTGCTGATAGCTTACCAGATAATACAGCCTTTCTCATTTCTTTCATAAGCAACATGCTCAACGCAGATTCAGAAAGTGCTGAAAAACCAGTTAGGGTAAATATTTGAGCCGCGGCTTGGTAGGTTGAATTGGCAATGAGATCAAGCTGCAGTTTTTGACTTAAAAAACTCTCCCCAGAACAATCAATAAAAGCTTTTGCACAAATTTCAATTTGCTGATTTTCTTTTTCAACATAAATAGATTGTATAGTATGTTGGTCCATTTTTGCATCTATACAATTTGCAGAAAATAACGTATCAATATTATTCTTTTGAATAAAATCTTGACAAAGCCATTTAAAAGCTTGAATAGAATAGGGTAAATAGTGCAAACCCTTTCCGTTACTCATGGGGCATGAAGCAGATAACTCTTGAAGTCGATTTGCAAATTCAACCATAAATCCTTTAGCCACAAAAGCTGGTTTAGGATTTAGGCTGTAGGCATATAATCCGCATATAGTGCCCACTTCAGCAGCAGTAGCCTTACCGCCTAGAAAATTATTTTTTTCAACCAAACAAACTTTAGCCCCATTGCGTGAAGCCGCCACAGCAGAAGCCATGCCTGAAACACCTCCTCCCAACACGACGATATCCGTTTGAATTTTATTCAAGATTCGAATGTATTGAAAAAAGAGATTTTATTTTGTGTTCGATATGATTAATTTCATCGGGTGATAAACGGCTTTCTTCAAAAACAAGATTCATGGTTAGCTTATTATTAAAGCGCAAAAATGAAAAAGTTAACCCTTGTGGAAAAACAAACGGAGGTATAATTTGAATATGAGTTACTCCATCTTTAAATAAATGATTTGTATCCCAATTTTCTTGTCCTGCTGCTGTAAATAAAAAACTCGGACTAGCCTTATGTGTATACTTGGCCATAAGTTTCCGTGTAAGTTTCACGGGGATTCTTTTCATGCTATGCAAAAAATCCTGATACTTTTTTGGAATTCCTTCTGCTATTTGAGCCGACATTTGTCTTTGCAAATCTTTGACTATTTCTTCAAGAGACTCTATACTCTTACTTTCTATTCTATAAAACAAAAAAGAAATACAATTCGTAATCATAGGCCCTTTACTTCCTCGTTTTCTGCCATCATAAGGAAGAGGAACCCACATGGCACCTAATTTATTTTGAAGTGATGGCAAGGAATAAAATAGCTGTGCACAAAT
>CAZSUF010000015.1:24518-25129 GCA_964609875.1 uncultured Bifidobacterium sp. | reverse complement strand
TTTATTATTGAACTGCCTAAGTCTGTTACAAATACAAGCCTTGCCATGTGCAACGAAATCGGACAAGAAGTGTATAGCGCTGTATTTGCCAAAAATACCAATTTGCTCAACATCGATGTTTCTGATCTGCCAGTTGGCGTGTATTTTGTAAGTCTTTTATATGATGGCAAAATAAGCCGATTGAAGTTTGTAAAGGAATAAAATCAAGGTTGGGCTTACAGATATATGTTTAAATATGGTCTCTATGAATGCTTGTCCGTTAATTTTTCTTTTAATTCATGGCTAACCATGGAATCTAACTTTGGTTAAAATTAATTTATCTTCATACTTCCCTTAGCTTTGCAGCTGTTTTGATGTAAACGAAACATAAATTTTTTTATGAAGTCAATCTTTGTTGTTTTAATGTTTGTTTCTTTTTCGTTACAAGCCGAGATTTTTAAACAAACCATTCGAGGTGTGGTGACGGATAAAGTAACTCATTTGCCCTTGGAAGGTGTGAATATTATATTGTCGCCCTCGAACCCCATTATAGGCACGCGAACGAATCAAGAGGGTAGATTTCAATTCGATCAAATTGAGCTAGGAAGATATTCTTTACAATTTACTTATCT
>CAZSUF010000015.1:16985-24508 GCA_964609875.1 uncultured Bifidobacterium sp. | reverse complement strand
AAAAAGTAAGTAGCACGAAAGATATTGTCATTAAAGGCAAGCGAGATAAAGATAAAACCATCAACGACATGACCATGGTGAGTGCCAGGATGTTTAGTGTAGATGAAACTGCTAGGTATGCGGGTTCTTTAAATGACCCGGCACGGATGGCGCAAAACTTTGCAGGTGTGCAAGCCAATGGCGATACACGCAATGATATTATTATTCGTGGAAATAGTCCTTTAGGTGTTCAATGGCGATTAGAAGGCATAGATATTCCTAACCCAAATCATTTTGCAGGTATAGGCACTTCGGGTGGCGCTATCTCCATTTTGAATAATAATAATTTAAGTAATTCAGATTTTCTGACAGGCGCATTTCCCGCACAATATGGAAATGCACTTGCTGGTATTTTTGATTTAAGATTGCGTAACGGCAATGATCAACAAAGAGAGAATACGATTATGTTTGGTATGAATGGCATTGAAGCCGGCACTGAAGGTCCTATACATAAAAAAAATCATTCATCTTATATCGTCAATTATCGATATTCAACTTTAGGATTATTTGATAAGTTAGGTATCAATTTCGGAGCAGCTTCGATACCTAAATATCAAGATGGCACTTTTAAAATTCACTTGCCAACGAAGCATGCAGGCACCTTTGATGTATTTGCGGTGGGCGGATATAATAGCTCATCCTTTTATGCCAAAGCACAGGTCGAAAATTGAATCCCTTGCCAAAAGGATTTAATTCTAAGTTCATTAATTTCATGGGCGCTGCGGGTATCGAGCATTTGTTTCATTTTTCTAAAAAAACCTATGGCAAATTTGTGCTTACGTTTACTACAAGTGGAAATAAAACTTATGCCGATAGTTTGATCAATCAAGATCAAGTTGCCTTTCCTTGGCTGAGAAGAAATTATGTGGAGAAAAATATCAATGCTCAATACCTCATATCTACCAAGTTTAATTCAAAACATCAAACACAGGTTGGTGTCTATGCAAGTCAATCTTTCTTTACGATGAAGGATAGTATTTTTTCAAGTCTATTGAATTCGTATCGACGAATTTTAGATGAAGAAGGACATGCTATGATGCTTAAAGCTTTTGTACAACATCAATATAAAATCAACGAAAAGTTACAATTCGTAGCTGGTTTGCATGGATTATTGTTTACACTAAATGGAAGTTATGCCATAGAACCCCGCATCGGATTGAAGTATCAAGTCAGAAAAAATATTTGGTTGAATGCAGGTGCTGGCGTGCATCATCAGCAACAACCTGCGATTACTTATTTTTATCAAGTCAATCGAAATGGACAAGATGTGGCTACGAACAAGAATCTTGGATTTACAAAAAGTAATCATGCCGTTGTAGGAGTTGATTGGCTTTTCGCGAAAAACTTTAGGTTGAAATTCGAATCCTATTATCAATCGTTAAGTAAAATTCCTATTGAAAAATTATCCAGTTCCTATTCTTTAATCAACGAAGGGGCCTATTATATTGTGTTTAATAAGCCAGATTTAGTCAACAAAGGCAAAGGATATAATGCAGGCGTAGAATTAACTGTCGAGAAATTTTTCAGCAAAAATTATTATTTTTTGTGCACGGGTTCTTTATATACTTCCAAATATATTGGCAGTGATGGGGTAGAGCGACACACAGCTTTCGACGGTACGTATGCTGTAAATACCTTGATTGGTTATGATTGGAAAGTAAACGCCAAAGGCATTTTGAGTATCAATGCGAAGGCTACTTTTTTAGGTGGTCGCAGATATACGCCCTTAGATGAAGCAGCTTCTAAGTCTTCGCTAACGCCTGTGTATATTGATTCTTTGGCATTTACTCAACAACATCCTGCTTATTTTAGGCCAGATATTCGCGTGAGTTATCGTTTAAATTGGAAGAAGATATCTCAGGAGTTTGGACTGAATATTAATAATTTTATTGATCGAGATAATATTCAGGCTTTAGAATATGATAGATCAAAAAATGCGGTTGGTTATAGTTATCAAATCGGATTTTTTCCGGTGATTCAATACAGATTAGATTTTTAGTGGATTGATAAAATAGTCAATTTACCTTTTTTACATTATTTTTTGGGCGGCATACAGGCTATCCGTTGCAAGTCCTCTCCCGAATCGGCTATAGTCTGTTGAGTAAAATTCAAATGTCGAGAAGCCTCTCGGGATGCGGGCTTTTCACTACTATCCTTGCCGCAATACAAGTCAATTTCTTCAAACAAATTTCTCTACAAATTGATATAATTGAAAATTTCTAGCAGTGACTTCTTCTTTAATTTGATGATGTAAATTGGTTTTTGATATGCCCCTCATTTTTCTTTCACTGATGAGTTGATAAGCTTTTTCAGTAAGTAGCGAAATTTGTTTTTCGCCATGTCGACTGAAAAATTGCTGATGATCATGAATGGATTTAATTAAGTCAGGAATTCCTGAAAGATTTGTGGCCACTGTTTTAATGACAGGAATTTCCCACTCAGCCGCTTTTTGATGGGCTAAGGATTTTAAGTTTTTTACAAAAATGTCTGCCAAATCTCTATCGCCTTTATTCACCACAAAAATATCAGCAATTTCCATGATACCCGATTTCATAGTTTGCACCTCATCGCCAGCTTCAGGTACCATAACAACCAAAGTAGTTTCGGCAATGCCTGCAATTTCTACTTCACTTTGACCTACACCCACAGTTTCTATCAACAAAACATCAAAGGCACTGCTTTTAATGACATCAATAATTTCTACCATTTTATGATTCAATCCGCCTAAAGAACCGCGACTTGCTAATGAACGAATAAATACTTTAGGATTCAAATAATACTCACTCATTCGTATTCGATCGCCCAATAATGCTCCCTGATTGAACGGCGAAGAAGGATCTACAGATAGCACAGCTATGGTTTTATTTTCTTCTAAAAAGGCGCCAATCAGAGCACTGACAAGCGTACTTTTTCCCGCACCCGGAGGCCCTGTGATTCCTATGACCTTACAGGAATTTGAAGGTTGAAGTTTAAGTAAGAATTCATCTGCTTGTTCAAGATCATTCTCCACAAGGGTGATGGCTTTGGCAATAGCACGGAATTGCCCCTTTTGTATTTCTTCTAATAAATTATTTAGTTCCATCACAACAATCTTTGCATTAATTCGTTTACATTCGTCGGTGACAAAAGTAAAACGATTCGCTTGTTTCATCATAATTTATTTCATGCGATTTGATAGATAAGATAAGGATGAAAAATGTATTTCAGAAAATTTCATGGCCTTTAATATTAGAGCAATTAACTTGGCTGGCTTGTTTGTCGGTGATTGTGGGCATGTTTAGTTCAAGAGCCTTGATGAGCATAGGTATGATAGCATTATTTGTTTTATCCTTTATTCCAGATGACCAAAAGCCTTCTTATAAAGATTTTTTACAACAAAAGCATTTACTGCTCATTACAGGTTATTTTATATTGATGGGACTTACCTTGTTTTGGAGTGAGGATAGAGCTTTTTTTAATCAACGCATACAAATTATTTTGCCTTTTCTTATTTTGCCTTTTGCGTTTTATCGACTGAAGTCTTGGAGCCAAAAACAATTTGATCGCTTGTGGTATGCCTTTATGATCTTTACGTTGGGCGGCATTATCTGGAGCTTATTGCCTTATTTTCAAAACAAAGAATTTTATGATATTTCATATGGGTATTCTCATTTAATTCCTACACCGTTTGAAGATGATCATATCAGATTTAGTTTGGCTGTAGTGCTAAGTATTTGCTTTGGCGTAGATTTAATGTCAAGATTGAATTCAAAGTGGTTGAACATGATGCTTGGATTGATTATATTAATTGATATTATCTACTTGCATATTTTGTCGGCTAAAACAGGTGTAGTGGTATTTTATTTAATTTCACTTCTTTATATGATACACCTGATTCGAATGCCCAGATTTCGATGGGTAGGTTTGGGGATGTTGATAATGATGTGTGTATTGCCCATGTTGATGTATATGACTTCAACTTCATTTCGAAATAAGGTGGGTTATGTGAAATATTCCATTTCTCATATGCAAAATGAAACCAAGGAAGCCAATATCAGTGATGAAGGCCGATTGATTTCATACGAATATGCACTCCATAGTATGAAACATCATATATGGAAAGGAGTTGGCCTAGGCGATGTGATGAATGAAATGACTACCTATTTTAATCATGATTTTCCGGGGATTAAACTCAAGGTTTTATTGCCTCATAATCAGTTTTTAATGGCGGGGATGGCTGCAGGTATTTTTGCCTTGCTTTATTTACTTGTCATGATGATCGCTTTATTTCTGCAAATATTTAAGTCTGATTTTTTGTATACATGTTTTTTTGTGATGATGTTTTTTACTATGATTATAGAACCTCTGTTTGAAACACAATACGGCACCTGTATGTTTCTATTTTTTCTTTTATTGCTTTTGCATAGAAATCAAAAGTTCAAAGAACCTGCTTCAATTTCTACCTAATTTCTCTGATAAATTCTACTAAGCTATTATCTTTAGAGGATGAAAATGTTTTCTCTCAGTTTGTTGCTTTGTGTAACTTCTTTTCTCTTCGCGCAAAATCCCGCTAGCTTCGTAAATCCTATGATTGGCACTGGCGGACATGGACATACTTTTCCAGGTGCTACACTTCCTTTTGGGTTTTGTCAGCTGAGCCCTGATACACGAGTGGATGGAAGTTGGGATGGATGCAGTGGTTATCATTTTAGCGATAGTATCATATACGGTTTTTCACACACTCACCTCAGTGGCACAGGTTGCAGTGATTATGGTGATATTTTATTGATGCCCACATCGGCTTCTGTAGGAATGAAAAATTACGATTATGCCTCTTCATTTACGCATAAAAATGAAAAGGCATCAGCTGGGTTTTATCAAGTGCTACTAGACCAAGGACAAATTAAAGTTGAACTCACAAGCACCTTACATTGTGGCATACATAGATACACATTTCCAGCCTCAGCTCCACAACAAATTGTGTTGGACTTAAAACATCGCGATGAGGTATTAAGCAGTCATTTAGAAGTACTTGACGACTCAACCGTGAGAGGTTATCGCTTTTCAAAAGCCTGGGCTACTAACCAAAAAATATTTTTTTATTTACGCTTCTCCAGACCATTTACCGAAGTAACTTATGCTCAAGATGTGAAAGCAGTTTCGCCTACAGCACCAGTCTTTTTCGATAAACAACAACACGCTTTATTTCAATTTGGAAAGAGTTCATTGCCCTTAATGGTCAAGGTAGGTATCAGTGGGGTAGATGAAGAAGGCGCGCAAAAGAACCTTGAAACTGAGGTAGTCTCTTGGAATTTTGATCAATACAAGTCCATGGCATCAGACATGTGGGATAAGGAACTATCGAAAATTAAGGTGTATGGGAAAGACGAAAATGATAAAAAAGTTTTTTATACAGCCCTTTACCATAGCATGATTTCTCCTAATATTTTTAATGATGTAGATGGTCGTTATCGCGGCCGAGATGATAAAATTCATTCTACTGAAGGGAAGTTTAATTACTATACTGTTTTTTCTTTATGGGATACTTATCGTGGCTTACATCCGTTGTTGACTTTAATTGATAAAAAAAGAACTGTTGATTTTATTCAAACTTTTTTAAAACAATACCAGCAGGGTGGTCGATTACCTATTTGGGAATTGAGTAGCAATGAAACAAATTGTATGATAGGTTATCATGCAGTGAGTGTAATCTTGGATGCCTATGTAAAAGGGATTCGTGGTTTCGATGCAGAACTTGCCTTAAAGGCTATGAAGTCTGCCGCCAAAACTGATCTGTTCGGCATCAATAAATTTCATGAACTTGGATATTTAAGTATAGAAGATGAAAGCGAAAGTGTAAGCAAAACACTCGAGTATGCTTATAATGATTGGTGTATTGCCGAAATGAGTCGCTTGCTTCAACATAAGGACGATGCAGCTTATTATGATAAGTATGCTCAAGCATGGAAACATGTATTGGATAACAAAACCGGATTTGCACGACCTCGTTCGAATGGTGGATGGTTGAGCCCTTTTGATCCGTATCAAGTCAACAATCATTATACCGAAGCGAATAGTTGGCAATATAGTTTCGCGATGCCACAGCATATCCAATCTTATCAAGACACTTATGATTTGCAACAAAAGCTCGATGAATTATTCAAGGCAAAGTCTTCAACTTCAGGCAGGGAACAAGCAGATATAACAGGACTCATTGGGCAGTATGCACATGGTAATGAACCTAGTCATCACATACTTTATCTGTATAACAATATTCAACCCTATGAAAAATCGAATGTCAATAAATTGTCAGGTATCAAAAACATGATCATGCATGAGTTTTATCGTAATCAGCCTGATGGATTAATTGGGAATGAGGATTGCGGACAAATGAGTGCTTGGTATGTGTTGAGTGCTATGGGCATTTATCCTGTTTGTCCTGGAAAAGATAGATTCGAAATTTCTCAACCTTTATTTGATTCTGTTGTGATTGATCAAGAAAAGCCTTTTACCATTATTGGTAACGCAAAAAATATAGATGAAGACATGTCTGTTTACTTACAACAAAATCAGGCTTGGCAAGAAGTCAATCATGTTTCCCAAGCAAGTATTTCTCAAGGTGGCAAGCTCATTTTCACGAATGAAGTAAAATCCAATGCCCTTCCTATGATCTTAGAGAAAGAGCAAACTGAAGAAGTAGATCATAACTTGATCCCGACATTTTCGCAAAACGATTTTGTATTTGATGAAAAGATGAAAATTAGTTTTGATTCAAATGCCAATACCTCACTTCAAATTCGGTATACAACAGATGGTACAAAACCAGAAGCTCATTCTACTTTATATACTGGTTCATTTGATATTCGTCAATCTAGTGAAATACATGCCAGATATCAAGACAAGCAAACTTTGAGTATGCATCCCTTTGAAAGTGAAGCTCATTTTGTCAAAAGACCCAATCATTATAAGATTAAGTTAGCTTCTGTCTATAATCCTCAATACACAGCAGGTGGCGATGCTGGATTGCTTGATGGATTATATGGCGATGCCGATTGGCGTAAAGGCAGGTGGCAAGGATTTCAATCTCAAGATTTTGAAGCCGTGATTGATTTAGGTAAAATTCAAGCAGTAAATTATGTAGCAGCTAATTTTTTACAAGACCAAAAGTCTTGGATTTTTTATCCCACACAAATTGAATTTTATGCAAGTGCAGATCAAGCAAATTGGAAATTGATTTCTACTCAAGCTATGAATAAATTGGAAAGAGATGATGAAAGAAACACTGTTACAAAAATCTCTGCAAAAGCGACTGCAAAAGCTAGGTATATAAAAGTAAAGGCAAAAAACTTTGGCAAGATTCCTACATGGCATCCAGGAGCTGGCGGTGATGCATTTATCTTTATTGATGAAATTGAAATCAAGTAATCGATACATGCATCTTGAATAGGATGACTAAGATCTAATTCATTTATCGTAAATCTACCACTTCAACACCAGGATATTTC
>CAZSUF010000015.1:15744-16975 GCA_964609875.1 uncultured Bifidobacterium sp. | reverse complement strand
AAATTGAAATCAAGTAATCGATACATGCCTTAAATGTATAATTTTGAAATAAGAATTGTTTGCGGGGTTGTTATCGCGAAGGCCAACATTAAACGTTGAATTATTATATGATCAAGATAATGAATGGATAAAAAAAGCAACAATGAAGAATGGAATTAGTCAGTGTAGATAATGTAATATCGAGATTTAGACTAATAAATAAATGTACTTAGTCATGCATCAAATAAACTATTATCATGGACAGTAAAATAAATGACATTGAAACCTATATTCTACAATTTCCTGATCATGTGCAAGAAATTTTGCAGCATCTAAGAAAGTTGATTCAAAAAAATGCGCCAGAAGCCGTTGAATCATTTTCATATGGAATGGCTGCTTATAAAACTAATAAGAAACCTTTAGTTTATTTTGCTGCCTACAAACATCATATTGGTTTTTATGCAACGCCATCAGGACATAAAGAATTTCAGCAAGAACTTTCAATATATAAACAAGGAAAAGGTTCAGTACAGTTTCAGCTAGATCAAGCAATTCCATTCAAACTCATAGAGAAAATAGTAAAATTTAGAGTAGAAGAAAACAACAAAAAGACAAAGAAATCTAGTTCAAAAAATAAGGAAGTCCTAAAATAACATGCTCTAATAAAGTTTAGGTAAGGAACTAATTCTTTAAAGTTTGAATTCGTCTATGGCTTTTCTTTGTACCTAACACTTTTGTTTACCCATTTCGTCGTGCCCTAAAATCTTATCGCAAATCAACCACTTCAACACCAGGATATTTCTTTGTGTTGAAAATAAAAATAT
Organism: uncultured Bifidobacterium sp.; assembly: GCA_964609875.1. Classification (GTDB taxonomy): domain Bacteria; phylum Bacteroidota; class Bacteroidia; order Chitinophagales; family Chitinophagaceae; genus OLB11. The sequence goes on along the minus strand of CAZSUF010000015.1, from coordinate 16,172 downwards.
TGTCAGCCAATACAGGATTAGGCGTATAACCCGTCACTGTGTAAGCGTATACATTTCCATTTTTCTCGTACATTTTGCCGCCAGCAACCACGCTTGTCAATTGGTCAACCATCAACTCAACCTTGGTATATTGTTTACCTTTATTGGTTGGTGTTAAAGTAATAATGTCAACTTTTTTTGTACCTAAAGTACTTGCGCCAGAATACTTATAGGTATATTCTTTATCATAGAAATTAGTAAATAATTTAGATGGCGTGAATGAATTTTCTTTCGGATCAAAACTGCTAATTTGTACCTCATTACTTTCCTTCATGTAAGTCCAAATAGTTTTGGCATCGCAATAAATTTCTTGTCCAGATAAAGACACAAAATACCTATCTCCCTTCATGGCTACATTACCTTTCTTAGTTTGAGGTTTGCCTCCTTTA
>CAZSUF010000015.1:11361-15623 GCA_964609875.1 uncultured Bifidobacterium sp. | reverse complement strand
GAGCGACTTAAGCATTTTTACTTTGGCGCTTACTTTATCTAAGATGGCTTTTGCTTTAGCGTCGCCTTGTGCTTGGCTGTTAAAAGTGAAAGATAAAACGCAAAGTATAAGCAGGAGTTGTTTCATTTGTAATGGGTATTTGTATATTTAAAATTTGTGGGCAAAGATGTAAAACCTTTTGCAAATAGCTTGTGAATCAGCAAATCTGTTTTACTTAAGAATGTTAAATCTTTTTAAGGGTATAGTACACGCAAGTAGTAAAAAAATTTCTGATAAAGGGAAGAATCTCAATGATATGAAGTTGTTCACGTGGTTTAAGGCCGAATTTATATTTATAAATAGGATTAATTAAATAATATCGTTGATTAAAAATTTTAAAGCCGTTTTCTTGCCCCATGAATTCGAATCGTTCGATGGAAATCCCCGTTTTTTTAATATCTAATAATTCGTCGATAGTGGCTTTAGATTCGCCGCCTAATCTAAGAATAAGACCATAAATAAACGAGGGTAAAATATGGTAATACGGTAGTTTGGATGTCAGTGCTTTCTTCGCAATTTGCTGATGACCGCCAAAGGGCATATACCAAGGTGGAAATCCAAAAAATATTTGACCTTCAGGCTTAAGCAAATTTCTGAGATGGGCAATGAAAAATTCCTTATCATGAATATGTTCAAAAACATCTTTTAGCACGATTAAGTCGAAAAAACCTCTCCATCGAATTTGGAAATCATCATCCATGATATTTTTATTCATGACAGTTATACGTCCTTTGCGCGTATAATCAGCCAAAAATTCTTCCGCCAAATCTATCCTCAATTGATCTAGATCTACACCCAAGCACGAACATCCTCTATCTGCGAAAGGTTGAAGTACGCCACCTTCGCCACATCCAATTTCAAGAACACGGGTTCTGTCATCAAGGAGCATGGTTTCTAAAATAAATGGAATAACATAATTGCGAGAATTTTCGACCTGTTGATCGAATCGCATTTTATGGTTGCTATGGTGTTCTAAAGCCATGTTGAATAATTAGTCGCGAAAGTACAATCATCTTGAAGAAATTAATCAAACCTGAAAGAAAAATTAGAAAGTCAAAGTCATTTTGTAGACAAAACTTCATGTGGACTGGGTGAGGGATAGCAATGGAAAGCCCATCTCGTTCTTCAAAACGAGATGGCTTGGAATGTATAGCCCGACCCAAGGCTTGTATTTTTTAGCCTTGGGGCACCCCAATTAATCTTCTTTAGACTTTAAAATTTTGATTTGACGATGAATACTTTGGTCGTGAATTAATTCGTACAATTTTAGAATAAAATCCGCCGGGAGTTGGTTGTTTGATCCCCACTGGGTGCGACTTTCGATAATTTCTCTCCATCTTTCTGCCTGATAAATAGGCATATTATTCGCGCCTTTAATCAGACCTAATTTTTCAACTAATTCCATTCTTTTTCCCAAAATATCTACCACTTCAGCATCCATAGAATCTAAGATTTGTCTGATTTGTTCTATTTCTTCCTGCGACGAAGTGCTGTGAGGAGTTCTAAGTTTTAGTCCAGCCAATAATTGCTTAAAATCATCAACATTTAGCTGTTGCTTGGCATCACTCAGTGCGAGGTCGGGATTCGGATGAGTTTCTATCATCAATCCGTCGAAATCAAGATCTAGCGCGCGTTGTGAAACCTTGGAAATGAGGGTTCGATTGCCACAAATATGACTGGCATCGCAAAGAATCGGTAAATCTTTATAGCGTCTTTTTAGTTCAATAGGGATGGCCCAATTGGGTTTGTTGCGATACACTGAATCCGGATCATACGACGAAAAGCCGCGATGTATGGCTGCTAAATTGGTGATTCCTGCTTGACTCATTCTTTCGATAGCGCCACTCCATAATTCAATATCGGGATTGATGGGATTTTTAATTAAAACAGCGAGCCCACTACCTTTTACCGCATCGGCGATTTCTTGCACCAAAAAAGGATTGACAGTACTTCTGGCGCCAATCCAAATAGCATCCATCTCATATTTTAGGGCAAGCTCAACCTGCTCTTTATTAGCTACTTCGATACAAACGGGTAAGGGATTTCGTTTTTTTATTTGTTGCAACCATTGCAAGGCTATTTCGCCACGTCCTTCGAAAAATCCAGGTTTCGAGCGAGGTTTCCAAACACCTGCACGCATCATATGCACAGGCATTTGAGAAAAGGCATCAGAAAGGGTTTGCAATTGTGCTTCATCTTCGGCGCCACAGGGCCCAGCAATGATGAATGGTTTATGCGCTGAAAAAATATTCATGGTCGGCAAAGGTAATAAGCTATCTGTAATTTAATAAGACTAGTCAAGTGGGTTGTTGTATGAATTTGGGCGGCAGACACGCTTTCCGTTACAAGTCCTCTCACGCGAGGCGCGTGATGCGGGCTTTTCACTTCAATCGTTGCCGCGCTTTCGTCTTAAAATTAAATTTTTCTATAAACCATATTTTTTCGTTTAGCCTCATAAATTTCAGGAATCCTTCATGAATCCGTTGTATTTTTGCGTTCAATTATAGATTATGACCAAGTTAGAGAGTCCTATACTTACACCCAAAGATTTTGTCACGGATCAGGAAGTGCGTTGGTGCCCTGGATGTGGCGATTATAGTATCCTGAAGCAAGTACAAACTGTGTTGCCCACTTTAGGTATTCCAAGAGAAAATATCGTCATTATATCTGGCATCGGTTGTTCCTCCAGATTTCCATATTATATGAATACCTATGGGATGCATTCGATACATGGAAGAGCCACAGCTATTGCAAGCGGCTTGAAAGCGACTCGACCCGAATTGAGTGTTTGGATAGTGACTGGCGATGGAGATTCTATGAGTATTGGCGGAAACCATTTGATTCATTTACTCAGAAGAAATTTTAATCTTCAAATTTTATTATTTAATAATCAAATTTATGGCCTCACGAAAGGTCAATATTCTCCTACAAGTGAAACCGATAAGGTTACGAAATCTACCCCTTACGGAAGTTTAGATCATCCGTTTAATCCTGGTGCTTTAGCCTTGGGTGCAGATGCTTCGTTTTTTGCTCGCAGTATGGATAGAGATGTGAAGCACTTGCAAGAAATGATTCGAAGAAGTGAATCACACAAAGGAAGTTCCTTATTAGAAATTTATCAGAATTGTAATATTTTTAATGATGGTGCTTTTGAAATTTTTACAGAAAAATCAACGAAGTCTGAACAAGCTTTGTTTGTTGAACAAGGAAAGCCCATGGTGTTTGGACAAGACTCAAGCAAAGGAATTCGCTTAGATGGGTTACAACCAGAAGTAGTTGAAATTGGCGCTCAATTTTCTTTAGATGATTTGTGGATTCATGATGAAAAGGATTTGATGAAGGCGCAAATATTGACAAGATTGTTTGATAATCCGAATCAAGAAAATCATTTACCAAGGCCTTTTGGTGTGTTTTATGCCAATGAAAGAGCTTGTTATGAAGATAGTTTGCATGAACAAATGGCCCATACCATCAACATGAAGGGTATAGGAGATTTAGACCAATTATTGGCAGGGAAGGAAACATGGACTGTTCAATAATTTTCATGCATAGCAAGTACTTGAAATTTTTTATTCTCTCATTAGGAATACTCGTGGTGTTTGATGCTTGTAATCAAAAGAATTTATGTGTTGAACCTCAGTTAGTAGGCGTAAGAGGTGGATTTTATCAACGTGATACAGCCAATACATTGAAGGATACCTTATTAAAAAATGCCAATATAATTTTCGGAAATAATTTGACCTATTTTCAGAATATTAAAAAGTTTAATAAGTTTAAGTTTCCGCTATCGCAACAAGTAGATTCTGCCTTGGTTATTTTTCAATCAGATAGTTTGCAAGTTGCACCTAACACCATAGATAGTCTTTTGTTTATGTATCAACGTGACTTAAATTTTATTTCATCGTCATGTGGGTATGAAACCATTTTTAATTTGTATCAAGTAAAATATACAACAAATGTGATTGATACTGTCATGATACAGCAGCAAGAGGTGACAAGTAATGCCAATTTTGAACATGTTAAAATTGTAATACAGAAATAAATAGATGAAGCAATTTTTACATGTCTTTGCTGTATTGAGTTTACTCGTTGTTTTCACAACAGCTAAAGCCGATAGTGATAGTTTAAAGGTGAAGGAAAAGCCTTTTACATTTACGAGAATAGGAATTGATATAAGTTCTTTGTTATTATCTCCTTTTCAGAAATATGTACACAATTACGAA
>CAZSUF010000015.1:5424-11351 GCA_964609875.1 uncultured Bifidobacterium sp. | reverse complement strand
TATTAATCAATTGTTGAGTATTTATAAAAACTATAAAAAGAATATTCATTTTATAGCCGAAGGTGGATATGGTTCATCTAAAGTTGATAATAGTTTTATTAAGTATAATAGTCGCAATACATTTATTCGGTTAGGGATAGATCAAACTTTTTTTAATAAGGAATTTAAGGGCGATTTTGATAATGCATTTGTAGGGTTAAGATATGGGTTTAGCCGAATTAATCGAGGAGAGGCAAGCTATTTTATTCAAGATGATATTTGGGGAAATCAAGTGGGAAGTATTTCTTCTTCAAAATTCAATGCACATTGGATGGAGCTTACGGGTGGCTTTAGGATGGAATTAGTGAAACATGTATTTGCTGGTTGGAATATCAGAATGAAAACTTTCTTAAATCCAAAAAGTTTTGAAGAACTTCCACCAGGTTATGTGGCAGGTTATGGACGAGGCGATAAAAATACAGCCTTTAGTTATAATCTGTATTTGTTGTATGGATTTGGTAAGCGATAAAATTTGGCTTATAAGGCTGGATATCCTATTTTTTTAATTGTGCTATAATGTTATTAGCTGTTGACAATATAAGCGCATCGTCAAGGTCGTTCATGCATTTAAAATGTTTTTTAGGACAAGATTTGTATCCAATTTTACTGCATGGTCTGCATGAAAGTTTATTATTTTCTATGATGTGAAGCTGAGGAGCTACATTTGATTTCATATTATTAAATCCATAATACGGAAACATGCCAAAAGCAGGAACTGTATTTCCCCAAATAGAAATGATTGGTTTTTTAAAGGCTGCAGCTATGTGCATCAAACCCGTATCGTGGGTGATGACAAATCTTGATTTTTGAATGAGATGTCCACTTTCGAGAATTGAAAATTTGCCACAAGCATTATAAATTTTGACTGGGTCTATAGATTTAATTTCTTCTGCCAAAGCAAAATCTTCTTTTCCACCCATAAGTATGATAGGAAATTGTAATGAAGCACATAACGATTTCCATTTTTGAATAGGCATTTTCTTTGTTTCATGTTGTCCGCCAATAGCGCAAGCTACAAAGCCTAACATATGACTCATAGGAATATCATCTTTGCTCACTTCATGGGAGGGAGGAATAAAAAAATCTAATCCTTGCCCGTCATTTTTCACACCCAAAGGTTTAAGGGCATCGAAATATCTTTCAACGATACTCTTATCTGGTAATAAATTAAATGTAAGTTTAGTGTACAACCATTTTTTAATATTTAATTTATCGAACGAAATGGTTTTTACTTGACTATTAAATGCTTGTTTCAGTAAAGATTTAATATAATGAGTTCTAAGATTTTTATGAAGGTCTACCACAAGATCATATTTCTCACTAAGCAATTTGAGCACCAAAGGTTGAATGTCACCTTCTAAGGTATATACTTTACTAATATGAGGGTTGTATGCCACTAGATCATGAAACTGAATTTTAGTGACATAATGGATTTCAGCATGAGGGAACTGATTTTTAATACATCGAATAATCGGACTAGTGAGTACGATGTCTCCTATAGAAGAGAAGCGAATTATCAGTATCTTCATGAAATGCAATGTGTTAAGAAGTAAGTTAATAATTGATTTTGACTGAAAAAATACTTCCTTTTTGCCCTAAAGGTAATTTTGCATTATCACTCAACTTAATGAGTAAACCTTTTTTTTCATCTAAGGGCGATAAGCCACTTACTACTTCAGCCATCACATTTCTGCCATTAGTTAAATTAGTGATCTTAACGATATCGCCTTTTTTTGCCAAATTTGTAGATACATAAAATTTATTCCCATTAGGTCCAGCGAAAAAATAAGCTGCTTTGCCTGTCTCACTTTTGTTTAAATTGAGTTGTTTAGTTTCACTGCGAATGGTTAAGTCTTTTTCTTCTTCATGTGTTTTTTCTTCTGCAGGGGGAATCGATTTTTGTTCTTTAGCCGCAAGTGTATGGTTAGAATTATTCTTTACATTTTGTGCATTATTATTGAGTTCCTTTTTCTTTTCAAAAGGTTTTGAGTCAATATTCTTTTTTGTTTTATTCGTAACTTCTGATTTTGTTTTGGCAGTGTTGGCTATAGCTTTTTCAGATTTTATCTCTGTTTTAGAATTCTTGTCTAGCTTGTTATCAGCTTGTTTGAGGGTATTTTTTTTATCTTGAATCACATTGTTTTTCGCAACAGGTTTCGGAGTTTCTGTGTTAGCTTTCTTTTCAACGGACTTCCCATTTACGAGTTGGTTCCAACTTTCTTTGAATGATTTTTTAGGTTTTGTGGCAATGTGGGTGTTTGAAGTATTGCTTTTGGAAGATACAGTGTTTGAGGCTGTTGGATTCTTTTGGTTATTTACAATACTTGATTTATCTGTTGTCTTTTTTTGATCGACATCATGATCGTTTTTTACGATTTTCTCCTCAGAAACAGGTTTCTTTTTAGGTTGAGGCGTTTTTCCGTTCACTAATAAATCCCATTTTTCTTTAAGTGTTTTTTTCTTCTGTGGGGTAGTATTATCCTGTTTGGGAAGGTTTGCAGTGGACTGAACTTGTTTAGAAGAGGGCTGAGTTTTTGTAGGATTTCTTTTAGCAGTATTTTGAGGTTCAGGTCCATTCACTAAATGATTCCATTTTTCTTTTAAAGTAAGTTTTGGCTTTTCTTCTTCATTCGATTTCTTAGTAAATAAATTTCTTTTAGTAGTAGTTCTATTAGGATCGTTTTTGATAGGCTTTGCCATGGCCACTTCATTTGAAGTGTTTTTCTTGCGAAATTTCTTTTTTATTTTATCGAAAAAATCTTGGGTATCTTCTTTAAATGTAGGTCTATGGTTAGCAGTTGGTTGTTGTGAATACGTTCTATTAGGTTGTTTCGATATGGGTTTTAGGGTATCCTCTAAATTTTTTACTGAAGTAGATTTGAGCGGCGGAGTAGAACTTGATTTTGATACTACTACTTGTGGTGGAGTTTGATTATTCGATACTTTAGTTGATTTAGGTTCTTTAGATTTTGTTTTCTCTTTTAAATTTCCCCAAAATTTTTGAAATGAATTTGAAAGCGTGGGTTCATTTCCTCGAAAATTTGTCGTTGTTTTTGGAGAAGAGCTATTTGCTACTTTACGCGTAGTTTCGGTAGAATTTGTAATGGATTGAGGTGGGGAATTTTGCGTAGTTGCTGTTAGAACCTGATTTGGTTGATAAATTAACCAACCAATCATCACAGTTTGTCCAGTTTTGTATGCTGTGTTCTGCTGTGCTTTATTCCATTGGCAAAAGGATTCAATACTTACTTGAAATTTATCACATAAATATTCAACATCGGTATTGTCTTCAATTCGATAAAATATTTTTATAAATCCATTTTCTTCATTTAATCAAGCTAGTTTATAATAATTTGTTTCGGTAAGAGGAATGTCGATAATTTGGTTAGCCTGTAAAGGTGAACTATAAGTGAGTTCATTAAATCGTGCAAGAACCGCAGGTTTAACTTGATAAATTTTTGCGATTTCAAATATTGACTCTTGCTTCACGCTGTGTGTTATAAAATAAACACCATCTTTACTTTGTACAAAGTGATCTGGATTTTCTTTGGCGAAAAGTTTGGAAGACAGGAATAATAAAATAAATAGAATTTTCTTCATAATAAGTAGGGGAGGCCAAAATTCAAGTTTTTTAGGCAGATAACAAAGTTATTCACTATAAATTAATGGTTATTGAAATTGCCTGTTCACATTATTCTACAAATCAAATGAGGGACTGCTGAGCGTAATAGTACATATTCTATTACATTTGTTGGCGTACAGAATTTTATGAAAATTTTTTTCGTGGGCTTTATGGGATCGGGGAAAACCTTTTGGGCCAAGAAATTGGCTAGTCAACTAAATGTACAAACCATAGATTTAGATGAAGAAATAGTGAAAGGTGAAGGAAAATCAATTCCTCAACTATTTAAAGAATTAGGAGAAAATGGGTTTAGATTGATTGAAAGTCGCTATTTAGCAGGTATTTTACGTTCAGATTTTGCTGGTATTATTTCCTGTGGAGGTGGCACCCCTTGTTTTTATGATCAAATGGAATTGATGAAGCGTGCAGGCGTAGTATTCTATCTTCAAGAAGAATTTGATGTTTTATTTGAGCGAATTCGTAAAGATATTTCTACTAGACCTTTGCTTGCAAATAAATCTGAAATGCCATTGAAATCTTTTTTGTTTGATTTATTTCAATCTAGAGAAAGTTGTTATTTGAAATCTCATAAAATATTGATTATGAATCAAATAAATGAGAGTAAATTTGCTAAAATTCTGATAAGCTATGTATAAATCAGCATTAATTACGGCAACTTTATTTGCCATGTTTGGGATCATTTTTGGAGCATTTGGTGCGCATGCCTTAAAGCCTATACTTAGTCCTGAATTGTTAGCTAGCTTTGAAACAGGGGTACGATACCAATTTTATCATGCGATAGCCTTATTCTTGCTTGGAATTTATGGTAAAGTTTTTCATAAGAGTATCAAGGCGATTTTTATCTTATTTGTAAGTGGAATTATATTTTTTTCAGGGTCAATTTATTTATTGTGTCTACTGAAAAGTGCCGGTGGTATTGGCTTAGGTGGTTTGGGCATCTTAACACCCATTGGTGGCATTTTGTTTGTCTTGGCTTGGGCTTTATGGTGTATACAAATAGTCAATCTAAAAGTCAGAAATTCTCATTAAGATGTCATCACATTGTAAAGTTCTTTTTTTACTTCTTCCATAGGTATTCCAATAGATAATTTCCCATTTTGGGCAATAGAAATCTTGCTGTTTTCTTCAGATACAACCAGCACAAGCACATCACTATGTTCTGTGGCCCCAACTGCAGATCGGTGTCTAAGGCCAATAGTTGAAGGCAATTCATTACTATCGCTAATTGGTAATACTATGCCTGCTGCCAAAATGGTATCTCTATCAATAAGCACAGCGCCGTCATGTAAAGGACTGGTTTTACTAAAAATACTTTCTAGCAATTTCGCACTCACTACTCCGTTTATCATCATGCCGGTGTTGGTATTAAATTCAAATTTTTCTGAGCGTGCAATCACTAAAATTGCTCCAAGCTTTTTTTCTTGAAGATATTTTAAAGCTTGGGTAATTTCTTCAATAACCTCTTCCTCCACAATATATTTTGTTAGCGAGTTTGATTGAAATAAACGACTCACAAATCCATTTCTTCCTAGAGGAGAAGTTCTGCCTAAAACAATTAAAAATTTTCTTATTTCAGGCTGAAAAACTACAATCATACTTATTAGACCGATGCTTACCAAACGATCCAAAATTTCTGACATCCAAGGCATTTGAAGTTTATTCACTATCACCCATAATACATAAATCGCAAGAGCTCCCACAAAAATATTAAAGGCGATACTTCTTCTTAAGGCTCTAAATAGTTGAAAGATAATCAATAGAACCAATAAGATATCTGCAATTTGGATCAGTGAAAGCGATTGAAAATAATTAAAGATTTGTTCTTTCATGGGGACAAATATACTACTTTTACCATTGTCATACTTCCTATGGAAAGCGTAATCAAAATTGAAAAAATATACAAGCACTATACTCTGGGTAAGCAGGTTATTCCTGTATTAAGAGGATTAGATTTAAATATCAATAGAAATGAATATGTAGCACTGATGGGACCTTCTGGTTCAGGGAAATCTACTTTGATGAATATTATTGGTTGTTTAGATACACCTACAGCCGGAAAATATTGGTTGAATGGATCAGATGTAAGTATCATGAAAGATAATGAATTAGCAGCTATTCGAAATAAGGAAATTGGATTTGTATTTCAGCAATTTAATTTGTTACCTAGATTATCAGCTCTTGAAAATGTAGCCTTACCTTTAGTTTATGCAGGCGTTTCAAAAAAGGAAAGAGAAGAGCGTGCAAG
>CAZSUF010000015.1:0-5414 GCA_964609875.1 uncultured Bifidobacterium sp. | reverse complement strand
CATCATAAGCCCAATGAATTATCCGGAGGGCAATGTCAGCGTGTGGCTATTGCCCGTGCCTTAATTAATAACCCTTCGATTATTTTAGCAGATGAGCCTACAGGAAATTTAGATTCAATGACTTCTGTGGAGATTATGGATATATTCAAAGTGATACATGAAGGAGGAAATACAGTAGTGCTTGTGACGCATGAAGAGGATATCGCTAAATTTGCCAAAAGAGTTATCAGACTTAGAGATGGACTTATTGAAACTGATCAATTAAATGAAATGAGTAAACAAGTTGATCTATTTCAGGAAACAAAATTAGTCACGCCTAAAGTACCAGAAGTTGAAGTTGTGCCAAATATCGAACCTGCAATTCCTCATATAGAGGTCGATTCATCAGATGCATTAGTATAAATTATTTAGGTTGATTTTGTCGTCCCTTTCTACTATTTAAAATCAAGTATGTAATTCCAAAAAATAGTAATGAAGACACGATGGCTAAAACAGTGCCACCAACAAAAAACTCTTTTCCTGTTTGGATAACTTCATCCCATTTTAAATTTTTAAAATTTATTTTCCAGTTGGGGTTTCTGAAAATTAATTTTCCACAAGCTAAACTTGCAGCCCAAATAATAGGAGGGAAGATACTAATATTCGCAGCCAGAATAAATAAGGCCTTATTTAATTTGAATAAAATGGCAAGAGGAATTCCGATGAGTAATTGAAATCCCCAAATAGGAACAATCCCCATAAAAATGCCAAAACCTACTGAGGCTGCACGAATAAAGGGCGTTTCGTTAGGATTAAGCAATAAATATTTTAATCCCTGAATAAAACCTCTTTGTCTAAATGGTTTGATTAAAAAATCCCTCGGCTTTATGTACAGGAATGTTACAAATACTAATACCGTGTTCAATACACTTATTCTGAAAAAATCTTTGAATGGCCTGAAATGGGTGACCCTATCTTCAGGTTTGGGATAGTAAACTTGAATTGGAACTGGAATAATTGGAATCCCTTTCCAGGCACAACGCACCATAGATTCAATTTCAAATTCGTATTTAGAAGTAAAAAAACGCATGCCATGCATGAGCTTTATTGGGTAAAGTCTAAAACCACTTTGGGTATCTGGGAGTTTAATTCCTGTTTCTAATCGAAACCAAAAATTAGAAAATGCATTCCCAAAGCTACTTTTTCCGGGTACATTGTTGGTGGTTTCTAAATTTCTTGAACCAATTAAAAAAGCATCCGGTTTGATCATCAATTGGTCCATAAAAATTTTACAATCTTCTGGGTAATGTTGACCATCCGTATCAATGGTAATGGCATAATCAAATCCATCGTTATAAGCAAATTCAAAGCCTTGCTTTAAGGCATATCCCTTACCTCTATTTTTCGTATATGCCACCACTTTAACTGGATAGGATTCCACAATTTCTTTAGAATTATCTGTAGAACCATCTATAACTACAATCACATGTCGAGTTTGTTTAAGTGATCGAATAATTACATCTTCAATGGTTGCAGCATTATTATAAGTAGGTAAAATAATACATACCTGATATTGTGTAAATAAGGAATCTAGAGAATGTTCCATGGGGTTTATATGCAGCGCTTCTTCATTCATGATGTCTGAATATAAATGCCTTTAAATTTTAAAAACGAATGATTCTCATGAAATAGATGTGCTTCAGTTACAATTTTATTTTCGTCATTTCTTATAGTTTGAATGCTGCAATCTGCTGAAGTAAAATTTGGAGGCGCAAACATGGTCAAAAATTTGATCATCGAAGCTGATTCTAATTGAATTGAATGTTGAAGTCCTTGTTGAATTAATTCTTTTATAAGCTCAAGCATACAAACGCCCGGAACAACAGCTTGTTCTGGAAAATGACCTTGTAGAATAGGATGTGAGGTATCGATATGTATTTTTGCTTTCGTGAAAGAATCTGAATTTTCAAATTCATCAAGGATAAATAATTTATTCAACAGCATATATTCTATTTAATTTAATGGTGAAATTAACTGTATGATGTGTAACTTCTACTTTGTCTGGCATGGGTTGATTTGTTTCATAGCTACAAGTGGTAGAGATAATATTTTTATTTTTTCCATAGTTTTCAATTCGTAAAAACTGCCTACATTCCTCACTTGTATAATAACGTACAGTGCCTTTTCGTTTCAGTTTTAATTCCATGCCTCCATCAGTCAATTTTTGCATTGGCTTGTTCGAATAAATACCTCGGACTAGTATCATGCCTAGGTCCTTTGCTAAGGTTAATTTCACACCTTTTTTTTTCAATTGACTTAATGTTGAATGAAAAATATAGCGATCGGAATAAAAACTAAGATCAAAAAATGTTGTACCCATTTCATTCAACATGACAATTCTAATGCTACTGTCTTCTTGAGTTTTTAAAATAAGTATTCCTGAAAGATGTTTGTTTAAGATATCAACTGAAGCCCTATATTGAATACTTTCGAATGTAGGAGGAATTATTTGTTCGCATTGGGCGCCGTATGCTAAGTTGAATTGGCAAAACGCAAGAAAGAATAAAATAAAAAGCTTGATTTTATTTTGTGCTGAACTGATTGTCATCAATATTTTTGTTGATTATTCTGTTATTAAAAACCATCAATGTATTATCACCACCTAATTCAACCATGTTTAATCTAAGTACATGATAATCCGACTTGTTCAAAAACACTTCAATTCTTAAAAACATTTTTTTCATGGTTGAAGTATTTGGTGTGAGGGTGAGCAAATATTCTTTTCCATTTTCAAAAACTAAGGTTGAAAAATCTTTGTTGTTATACACATTCCCAGACATGCAATCCATCATAATATTATTCACAGATTGCATAATTTTATTTGAACGAGTATTGTAATTAGATTTTTTCTGCTCATCCTTTACAAGCATGGTGTTTTTATTAATTATCATCAAATAGCTGTAAGGTTTGAAATATTCAATTCTAACCATATTCAATTTTTTGTATTGAAATTTCCCTTTAGATACAATTTTGTCTTTGAGCATACTCAAATTTTTAGTTTGAGTGAAATCACTTTCTAAACTTACAAGTTGCTGTGAAGCCGCAGTAAATTTTACTTTAAATCCATTAGCATCTTTTATGGGGGAATATCCATTGACTTGCTCAAAACTTCCATAATGAAGCAATATAATCACCAAGATCAAACCGATTTGTTTCATGTTAAGTTGTTAATGTAGCAAATGTAAATCCTTGTTCTTTACAAAAGATTATATAATCTGTTAATGCTTGTGCAGTATATTCACAACGATCATGTAGGAGCACGATTTGATTTGCTTTAGTCTTTTGTTTTAATGTGTGTAGCAAGTCTGTTTTAGATTTGGCCACGGTGTCTAAGGATCTAAGATTCCAACCAACTGAAATCATACCCGATAGTTTAATGGCTTTGGCAAGATTTGGATTCGTGACACCATAAGGAGGTCGGAAAAAGGTGGGGGTAAATCCGAGAATATTTTTAATGCGTTCATTCATCCGAATTATTTCTGATTGCATGGCAGATGAAGACTGTAAATCAAACCAAAAACTATGTAGTTCGCTATGATTTCCAATTATATGACCTTCTTGATGCATCCTTTCAAGAATAGATTCATTTCCATCAATATTTTTGCCGATTAAAAAAAACATGGCAGATATTTTATATTGTTTTAAAATATCTAAAATTTGTGGTGTGTAAATTGGATGTATGCCATCATCAAATGTTAAACAAATATCTGTGCTCTTTATGCCTGGCGTATCTTTCAAATGGTGAATAGACTTTACATAAAAATTTAAACCAATAAAGATGGAGCCAAAAACTAAACAATGCACATATACTATAAGGGGCAGAAAAACCCAAAAAATATGTAAGTTGAATTCTCTATGAATAAGAATGAGTAGTCCTGTTAAAACTACAAACAACAAAGAACAGGTTTTTAAATTCATAGTTGAGTCAGTAGGAGAAACGAATGATATTGGTTTTTGTAATGGTTATAAACAAGTAAGTTTTTAGGTACAAGATTTTTTAAGGGGCTATTTTCAGCATAAAATTCTTGGGGTATACTTTTATTTGCAATGAAGGAAGCGCCAAGTGCCATGCCAAATGAACCCGACGTAGGGTATTCGCCACACCATTGTTTAAAATTGATCCATTGTGCTTGTTGAAGTGAAGCGATATTATTCAAAATATCTTCATCATAACGTTTGTCGCCATTTAAACCTATTAAACAAGTATCAATATCATTCGAATGCAAATTATTACGAAGTAAAAATCGGCTTAATTCCTGTTCTGCATCTTCTTTATTGCACAGGCAAAAATCTTTTAATTGAGCGTAGCTATAAGTATTTTGTTTATTTGAAAGCACAAATAAATTAGCCCCTTCACCTGCAAGTGTGCCTTCTGTTCTGGTATAAAAATGATCATGTTCTTTTTTAAAAGTCCCAAATCTTGAAATAATGGCTAGAGAATCTTTAGTCATTTCATCTATGCCGCCACAAAGCACATGAATATCTTTGTTGTTAGCTTCTGCAATCCACATCATGGCATCTTGTAAGGAGCTTTCGAAAGAATATCCGCGATGTACGAAGGTAAAATTATGTCCATGACAATTCAGTAATAGTGCAATCTGTCCACTAACTGTATTATGAGTAGATTGAATAAAGGCTGTATGTGAAAGCATGCTCTCATCTTGTTGTAATAATTTTCCTAGAAAATTTTCTGTGTCTGCTAGACAACCATATGCTGTTCCTAATGTGATTACATCAGGTTTTTCTAATTGGCAATCTAACAAGGCTTGTTTGGCGGTGGCAATTCCCATCCTGACAACTTTGCTCATTCTTCTTAATTGCATTGGAGGAATGAAAGTTGTGTATTCCGGTTCAACACACACCATGGGATGAAGTTTGGTGTCATCAAATATATTCTCCTTACTTCTTGGGTTAAATACTTGTGCTGAAATTGAGCCTATACCATTGATAAATATTTTCATGAATGTTTAGCCTTTACTGATGATTAATGATGAACAATTTCCTCCAAAACCAAAAGAATTACTCATCACGTGTTGAATATCTATATCTTCTTCAAGTTCTTTTACTACATCAAAATTTAATCCTTCAATTCTATCCTGATATCTTAAGGTTGGAAAGATGATGCGATGTTTAATGGCCAAACATGAATATACAGCTTCAAGTCCACCACATGCACCGAGTGTATGTCCGGTATAGGCCTTGGTTGAACTTATTTTTGGTATGTTGTTTTCAAAGAGCCGTTGAATGGCCTGGCCTTCGCTTGAATCATTATTGCCTGTGCCAGTCCCATGAGCATTGATATAATCAATATCAGAAATACTTAATCCACTCATGGAAAGTGCTTCTTGCATGGCTAAAAAATTACCATGTCCTTC
>CAZSUF010000014.1:24685-25419 GCA_964609875.1 uncultured Bifidobacterium sp. | reverse complement strand
TTAGATATTGAAACAATTGGTTGGTTAGAAAACTTTTTAGCAGATTACGAAAATACCGCTATCGTAGTTAGTCACGATCGTCACTTCTTAGATACAGTTTGTACTCATGTAGCAGACGTAGACCGAGCAAAAATTACGATCTATACAGGTAACTATACTTTCTGGTATGAAAGTAGTCAATTAGCTGCTCGACAAATTAATGATAAGAATAAAAAGAATGAAGAAAAACGAAAAGACTTATTAGACTTTATCGCTCGTTTCTCCGCAAATGCAAGTAAGAGCAAGCAAGCTACTTCGCGTAAAAAAGCCTTGGAAAAATTGGTAATTGAAGATATCAAACCAAGTAATCGTAAATACCCTGGTATTATTTTCAAGCCAGACAGACAAGTAGGTAATGATATTTTGAAAGTAGAAAAATTAGCCTTGACTTTCGATGGCGAAGTATTATTTCAAGATGTGAATTTTGATGTGAGCAAGACAGATAAGGTGCTTATTGTAAGTCGAAATCAAATGGCCGTTACTTCTTTTTTCAATATAATTAATGGAGAGGCTAAGGCCGATTCTGGCACTTACGAATGGGGTACTACAATCACCAAAGCCTATTTGCCAAATAACAATCAAGCTTATTTCGAACAAGGTATGTTGTTGATGGATTGGTTAAGACAATATGTGCCACCAACAGTCACCGATGCAGATGAAGATGCTGTCCGAAATGCACTCATGAAATATAAATT
>CAZSUF010000014.1:0-24675 GCA_964609875.1 uncultured Bifidobacterium sp. | reverse complement strand
TTTCTTAGAGGATTTTTTGGGAAAATGCTTTTCCAAGGAGATGAAATTAATAAGAAAACAAACGTATTAAGTGGAGGTGAAAAAGTTCGTTGCATGTTGAGTAGAATGATGTTGCAAAATCCCAATGCCATTATCCTCGACGAACCAACAAATCACTTAGACCTTGAAAGTATCACGGCTTTCAATAATGGGGCCTTAGATTTTCCAGGTGTAATTTTAATGGCCACTCATGATTTAGCTTTCGCAAATTCAGTCTGCAATCGTATTATCGAATTAACGCCCAAAGGAATTATCGACAGAATTTGTACGTACGAAGAGTATCTAGAAAATGATAGAGTCAAAGAATTACGAGAAGAAATGTACGCATAATTTTTTTTAATTTTTAGGGCGTGCCCTGCGCTTTTTTATTTCGTGATATACAGATCATTTGTCTAAGCGCAGGTCAGGCTCTACGCGGCAATCCATCTCGTTTTGAAGAACGAGATGGGATTTCTGCTACGATCCTTCACGCAAAAAGCATCGCTACTTGAGTCATTATAGTTCATAAAAGGGATATGTCAATTTTAAGTTTTTAAAAGATTTTCACAACCATGCAATTTTATATAGAAACTGAAAGACTTATTTTAAGAGACCTGCTTTTATCTGACGAACAAGGTATGTTCGAATTAGATGCCGATCCGAGAGTACATAATTTTTTAGGGAATTCGCCAATTAAAACGATGGATGAAGCGCATTTCTACATTAATCTTGTACAACAACAATATAAAGAAAATGGAATAGGTCGTTGGGCGGTGATAGAAAAATCTTCTGGTGAATTTGTCGGATGGAGTGGCTTAAAGTTTATTAAAGAATTCGAAAATAATCATACTCACTTTTATGATGTTGGCTACAGACTCATTCCTAAATTTTGGAATAAAGGTTATGCAACTGAATCAGCCAGAGCAGCTCTCCATTATGGTTTTGAAACACTACAACTTCTAGAAATTTATGGGAGTGCAAACATCGAAAATATCAAATCAAGAAGAGCATTGGAAAAATGTGGTTTGCGATTCGTAGAAAAATTTATGTGGAAAGATATCCCATGCGATTGGCTAAAAATTACAAGAGATGAATGGAAAGCTTACAATCAGTTTCATGAATGAGTATAAAAACTTTGTTTGATAAATAAGATTAAATACAATCGGATTGTTTCTAATTTTTATTCCTCGAAATATACGCGCTTAACACGCTGAGAAATCCCCGTCAGTATTTCGTATGGAATTGTCTCTGCCCAAGCCGCTACTTCATTCACTGAAATTTCATCACCAAACAACACTACTTGATCGCCCTCTTGAACTTCTGCAACATCAGTAATGTCAAGCATACACATATCCATACATACATTGCCTACAATAGGCACTAAGCATCCACGAACAAACATCTTTCCTCGTCCATTGCCTAATCTTCTAGGAATGCCATCTGCATAACCGACGCATACTGTACCAATTTTAGTTTCTCTATTGAGTATGCCTTTTCGATTATATCCAACTGTTTCGTTGGCTTGAACAATTTTAATTTGCGAAATAACTGTTCGCATTTTGCCAACACGTTTTAATTTCGACATGATTTGTTGACTTCCATCTACACCATATAAACCAAGTCCTAATCTTACCATGTCAAAATGCAAATGCGGATGCCTTACTATACCCGATGAATTACATAAATGTCTCAGAAAAGTATAGCCTAGTTTAGTTTCCAAAATGGCTGTCATTGATTTAAATCGCAAAGCTTGTTGTTTGGTAAACTCATCTAATTCAGCTTCTTCGCTCCCTGATAAATGCGAAAATACCGATACAACTTTCACTTGCGGATTGGAGTTCAATATATGGCAAACCTCTTCAATATCCTCTTCCTCAAATCCCAATCTATGCATGCCCGTATCAAGCTTAAGATGAATGGGATAAGATAATTCATCTGCCGCCGACTCAATTAATTTTGATAAGGTATGTCTATTATATATTTCAGGTTCTAAATGCCATTCAATGATTTCAGAAAATGAACTCAGGTCGGGATTCATGACTAAGATAGGTAAAGTAATGCCACTTTTTCTGAGCGCCACACCTTCATCTGTATAGGCTACGGCTAAATAATCTGCCCCTTGAAATTGAAGTTTATTGGCTACTTCAAAACTGCCACTGCCGTAAGAAAATGCTTTTACCATGGCCATGATTTTAGTACCTGGCTGTAACAAGGATTGATATACTTTGTAGTTTTCAAGTAAGGCATTCAAGTTTATTTCCATCACGGTTTGATGAATTTTTTCTTGAAACCTTTTAGCAATTTTTTCAAACTCAAATCTTCTTGAACCTTTAATTAGAATGCTTTCATGTTGAAATGAAGAAGTATCAACGGTGTCTAAAAATTCAGTGGTCGTTTTATAAAATGTCGAATCTAATTTTCTATTTTCTCGAAAGGTATTTTTATTTCTACTTATTGAATCTCCAATGCCAATAAATCGTTGAATTTTTTTTTGCTTAAGTAAATCAGCTATTTCATCATAAACTTCATTTTCTCTACCGCTCTGAAAAATATCTGAAAGGATGACTGTTTTCTTGGCGTGTTGTTTTTGCTGAATCAGAAAGTCTAGGGCAATATGAAAAGAAGTAACATCCGAATTATAGCTATCATTGATTAAGGTGCATTGATGAATGCCTTTTAATAATTCTAAACGCATGGCAATATGCACGAGTTTAGACATACGTTCTTCAATGTCTACTTGTGGAATGTTTAATAATAATAAGGTCAACCAACAATGTATACTGTCTTCGATATAAGCATCATCAATAAACGGAATTTGAATGGAGATTTCTTTTGATAGATAGGTGGCTTTAATTAAAGAATGTTGATTTGTTTTTGTAATCTCAGTGATTTGCAAATCGGCATCTGACTTTTTACTCCAAGTAAGCAAGGTTAATTGCTTTTGCTTGGCTCGCTTTATTTCAGCAGCAAATTCAAGTATGCAATCATGAAGTTCAACATAGTCTTTGTTGTACAAAAGTGTTTCTGAAGAAGTAAAGAGTTTGAGCTTCTCTTTTATTTTGTGTCGAATATTTAAAAAACCTTCGTTATGTGTTTCACCAATATTGGTAAATATTCCGATGTTAGGTTTAATGATTTTCTCAAGCTTCTCCATTTCGCCTGCTTGGGAAATGCCTGCTTCAAAAATTCCTATATTGTGTTTAGGCTCCATTTGCCAGACAGAAAGTGGTACGCCAATTTGTGAGTTAAAACTTTTTGGACTCCTAACTATGGTATAGTCATGTTCAAGTAACTGATATAGCCATTCCTTGATAATAGTTTTGCCATTAGATCCTGTAATTCCAATTACAGGGATGCTAAATTGTGCTCGGTGTTCAGCCACAAGTTGTTGTAAGGCATGTAGAGTATTTGGTACACGAATCACCCACGCATCATGAAGTGTAGAAGTATTTATATCTTCACTTACTAGAAATACCCGCACACCTTGTTGGTATAATTCTGGTATAAATTGATGAGCATTTCTACTATCAGTTATAAGGGCAACAAAAATGGAAGTTTCTGGATAGGTTATTTTTCGACTATCAATTAATAAATTATCAACAACTATATTTTTGCCTTCAGCAAGCAATTTGCCTTTAAGACATTCGTTTATTTTTCGAGCGGAAATCATGATTACAAAATTATATTTTGTACAAGCTCATTTTGTTCTGGATAATCTACTGTAAAATGTAATCCACGACTTTCTTTCCTGAAGGAAGCACATTTTACTATTAAATACCCAATGGTAATCATATTTCTCAATTCACAAAGATGAGGAGAAAGGGTGGTTGTTTTATACAATTGTTCTGTTTCTTCGTAAAGCAGATCTATTCGTTTCATGGCTCTCTGTAAACGCACATTGCTTCTAACAATACCCACATAATCACTCATGGTCATTTGAAGTTCTTTGATGCTTTGAGTAATTAAAATCATTTCTTTAGGATCGCTTGTGCCTTCTGCATCCCACTCAGGAATTCCTTCAGTAAACTTAAAGTTATTAATATACTTTAAAGTATCTTCTGCACAACGATGAGAAAAAACTAAGGCTTCTAATAATGAATTACTTGCCAAACGATTTGCCCCATGTAAACCTGTACTTGAAGCTTCGCCACAACAGTATAGTCTTTGAATTGAAGTAAGTCCCACTTCATTTGTTTTTACACCACCACAACTATAGTGTGCTGCAGGTGCCACCGGAATCATGTCTTTTGAAATATCAATACCTATGCTTTTGCATTTTTCGTAAATGTTTGGAAAATGAGATTTGAAATTTTCGATATCCATGTGTCGACAATCTAAATAAACATGTTCATCTCCAAGAATTTTCATTTCACTATCAATGGCACGTGCAACGATATCACGTGGGGCCAATGATAATCTCTCATCGTATTTGCCCATAAACTCTTCTCCGCGACTATTTTTTAAAATGCCTCCATCTCCACGTACGGCTTCTGTAATTAAAAAAGCTTGTCCAAATCGTTTACCAGGTTCAAACAAGGCTGTGGGATGAAACTGAATAAACTCCATGTTTTCAATTCGACCTTTAGCACGATATACCATCGCCATGCCATCGCCTGTTGCAATTTTAGGATTGGTGGTGGTACGATATACTTGACCACAGCCTCCCGTAGCAATCATGGTTATTTTGGATTCTATTTTTTCGGTAAGGTTGGTCTGAAGATTCAACACATAAACACCATAGCATTCTATATCTGGTGTAGATTTAGTTACTAATTTGCCCAAATGATGTTGTGTAATAATATCTACTACAAAACAATAATCGATAATTTGAATATTGCTAAATTGGTACACTTTTTTTAATAAAGCTCTTTCAATTTCTTTTCCTGTAACGTCTTTGTGATGAAGTATTCTGTTTTCTGAATGCCCGCCTTCTTTCCCTAATTTGTAATCTCCATCTTCTTCCTTATCAAATTGAGTGCCCCATTCAATTATTTCACGCATTCTTTCTGGTCCTTCTTTCACCACAATTTCTACAATGGCTTTATTACACAATCCATCCCCAGCGATTAGTGTATCTTGAATGTGTTTGTCGAAACTATCTTTTTTGTCGTCCAAAACAGCCGCAACACCCCCTTGGGCATATTTTGTATTTGTTTCGTCGTCATTGGTTTTGGTTAAGATAATGATGTTCAAATCTGGACGTTTAATAGCCACTTTCAAGGCATAAGTCAAGCCTGCTATACCGGACCCAATCACAAGTACATCTGTTTTCATATTTGAACAATAAAAATCAAAGATAATGGAAAATAGTTTTATTAAATTTACGCTTTCAAAAGGACTCATAAGAATCATCCCTTTACCTTATTTTTGCACAATATGAAAAATATACTCATTTTATTTGCACTGCTGTTTTTCTTTTCTTTTGGTACATATGCCCAAACATTAGGTAAATACAAACCTACAAAGTACGATACAATCAAAAAGGTGATACCTCCCCAAGTGTATGGAAATGCTAGAGATAGAAAAAGAGCTGATTCTCTTGCCAATTTGAAAAAAATGCAAGAGGCCGATGAAGCCAATCAAGCAAGATTGAAATTAGAGGCAGAGAAAAGAGCCGCTGAAGTGGCTGAAGATGCAAAGAAAAATGAGCTTCTTAAGAAACAACAAGAACAGGCAGACCTGAAGAAAAAGAAGCAAAACGATAAAGCAGCAGAAAAGAAAAAGAAGGTTGAAAAAATTGTGCCTACACAAACGAATCCACGAGTTCAAGAAAAAGAGTATAAAAGTGAAGTCAATAATACCAAAAGCAATATCTCCAATTCAAGTAAATGGACATTGCAAAAATGTATAGAGTATGCACGCGATAATAATTTGCAAGTTGCTGAAGCAGAGTTAAATCAGCGTATGGTTAAATTGATGTATGAACAAGCTAAAGCTAGCCGATTGCCCTCAGTAAACGCAGATGGCAACATTGGTGAAAGTTACGGTCGCTCTATTCATTGGGTGTTTCTTCTCAAGCACTCTTATTTGGCTGGTTTCAAAAGAAATATCAGATCGAACAAAATCAATTAGAAATTGCAGCCGCTGATGCTTCTTTTAGTCAAATGAAAGATGATATTGCTTTGAATGTAGCCACAGGATATTTAAGAATTTTATTGGCTCGAGAACAAGTGAATGTGAATGAGGCTCAGCTTAGTTTAGATAATGATCAATATGCACAAACCGTTAAGTTTGCGAATGCAGGAAAATTACCCGAATTAAATGTAGCACAAATGCTTGCCAAACTTTCTAATGATAGTGCACAATTAGTGTCTGCTAAGTCTGATGAAAGAATTGCCTTATTGCAACTACGTGCCTTAATGAATTTTAATTTCGAACAAAATTTTGATATCCAAGCACCAAGTCTTGATATTAATGAATTAGCTAGCTTGTATCTACTTCCTAATCCTGAGGAAATTTTTAATATTTCTGTGAAAAATCAACACAGAATGAAGTACAATCAAATTAAACTTCTTTCTGCAAAAAAGACATTGGATATTTCAAAAGCTATGCAATATCCTAGCTTGTCTATCTTCGGAAATTTGGGTACGAGCTTTTCTTCTAATGTAAAGGATCTCACCGGACAAACTTATCTAGGAGAAACTCAATTAGGCAATATCAATATTGGTGGCACAAGTTATCCTATTACAAGATCTGAATATAATTACGCCACAAGAACACGCCCTCTATTTACTCAGTATGGCGATAATGTTCGAGCCAATGCAGGCATAAGTTTAAATGTACCCATCTTAAACGGGTATGTAGCTAAAACCAATATCCAAAAGGCCAAAATTGGTTTAGTAAGTCAGCAAATTGCCATGGATAATGACAAACAAAAATTGAAGCAAGATATTTACACGGCCTATGAACAAGCAAGAGCTTCATCTCAAAAATATAATGCAGCCAAGCGTTCTCAAGATGCTGCACAAAGAGCATTGGATTTTGCAGTCAAACGTTTTAATGCAGGCATGATCAATACATTTGAATACACCTCTATACAAAATAGTTTGTACACTACAAGTTCAACTGTATTGTCTACGAAGTATGATTTGATTTTTAAATTAAAGGTTCTTGATTATTACATGGGGAATCCTTTAAAACTATAACTATGTCTAACAAAAAGGTTTATGTGATTTTGGCAATCCTCTTGGGGATTATTGGTATAGCGGCGGCACTTATAGCTACGGGCGTTATAGGAAATGAAGCCTCTACTCGCGTAGCTGTAGAGATGAGTGCCAAAAGAGATATCATTGAAACAGTAACAGCTAGCGGCAAAATTTATCCTGTATCTGAAGTGAAAATTAGTCCTGATGTTTCTGGAGAAATAACCCAAATTTTTGTAGAAGAAGGAGATAGTGTTCGACGTGGACAATTATTAGCCAATATCAATTCGACGATTTATAAATCAATGGTCAATAAAGCGAATGCCCAATTAAATCAAACGAAATCTTCTGTATCCAATGCCAATGCACTGATGCAACAAGCCAAGGCTCAACTGGATCAAGCTGCTGCTACCTTTATTCGTAATCGAGAATTGTTTGAAGATAAAGTAATTAGTGCTGTTGAATTTGAATCAGCCGAAGGTACTTACAAATCCGCTCAAGCAAATTATAAAGCTGCTTTAGAAAATATTAAAGGAAATCAGTTTGGCGTTGCAAGTGCCAATGCCAATGTTACAGAGGCTGTTCAAACCTTACACAAAACCACCATATTTTCTCCCATGACAGGTATCGTGTCTGCTTTGTTTATTAAGAAGGGCGAACGTGTAGTGGGTACAGCTCAAATGGCGGGTACCGAACTTATGAGAGTCGCTGATATGAGCAAGATGAAAGTAGATGTAGAAGTGGGTGAAAATGATATTCAAAAAGTAAAGTTTGGCGACACAGCCAATGTAGAAGTTGAAGCCTATCCTTCGAGAAAATTTAAAGGTTTAGTTGTGCAAATTTCGCAGTCAAGTACTTCGATCGGTGCCTTGCAAAACATGACTGATCAGGTAACCAATTATACGGTGAGTGTAGAAATTATTCCTGAGAGTTATCAAGATTTATTAGAAGCAGATACTCGACATTTTCCTTTCAGACCAGGTATGTCGGCCTCAGTTGAAATTTTAACCAAGCATCAATTGCAAATTCTTTCTGTACCGATTAATGCGGTAACAACTCGAGAAGATATTGAAGAGGATGTTGAAAATGACAATAAGAAAAATAATGATCAAATTAAAGAATATGTGTTTGTAATTAATGAAGAAAGCAAGACAGTTTTGAAGGAAGTAAAAACGGGCATTCAGGATAATCAATACATTCAAATTTTAAGTGGTTTAAAGGAAGGTGAGCAAGTGATAGTGGCACCATTTAGTGCCATTGCGCGCACACTTAAAAAAGACAAGAAAGTAAAAATTGTGCCTAAGAAAGACTTGTTTGATAAGAAGGAAAAATCGAGTGAAGAGTAAAGTTGATTTGTAGTTTATTTTAAAATACTGAAAATATTTTGGGCGGCGAACACGCTTTTCGCGGCAAGTCCTCTCCCGAATCGGCAAGAACACTTCAGGTAGAATTCTCTTTCGTGAAGCCTCTCGGGATGCGGGCTTTCTGCTGCAATCGTTGCCGCGGCTAGCCGTTCAATAAAGAACGTAAATTTTTGATTGTAAAATTTTATCTCGTCGCAGAGTCTCTGCCTCTGGACTCTACGAAAAAGAAATGTGAGCCTTCTAAATTAAACATGTTATGAAAAATGAAGGGCATTAAGTTTGTTTTATTATAAAGTGGTTTTCAAATCCGCAGACTATTTGAGGCAGAGACGCTTCGGAGAATGGAAGCCACACTGATGCAAAACCAATGTTATCGGCTTTTCTCGTTCTTATTTTCTTGTTTATTCTTAAATGGATTTTCAAATTCAGGATTATCGACAAATGAACTGTCGGAAAGTGTTTTCAAGAAAGCAATTATTTTTTTCTTGTCTTCGCTCTTAAGTTTTACTCCACCTTGATGGACAAATTCCATTTTGGAATCTATGTTTACGGATGGCTTAAGTCCTTCGCTATAGAAGTCTATCACTTCTTCTAAAGTTTTGAATCTTCCATCGTGCATATAAGGTGCAGTGAATACAAGATTACGCAATGAGGGAACCATAAATTTTCCATTGTCTTTTGTATTACCTGTAACTAACCCTCTGCCTATATCCTTGTAATTATGTGGATTTTCTGCAAAATCAAGTCCGTTATTGCTAAACACTAATGTAGTTCCCAAAGCATCTCCATCGGTAATATGACAATGAATACAGTCGCCTTTTGTTTGGTCATTGGCTAAAATGAAACCTTCGTATTCATCTTTACTAAACAAAGACTTTCCATTCACGACTTGGTCATATTTCGATTGATAGGAAATGAGTGTTCTTAAAAACTGGGCAATAGAATAAACGATTTGTACACTATCGATTTTAGTATGTCCAAATGCTTTTTTGAATTTTGATTGATAAAATTTATTATTATTTAAACGTGAAGCCGCCACTTCCCATTCAAGATTCATTTCGTTATAATCTCTAACTGGATGAAAAATTTGATCTTCTATACTTTTCGCTCTTCCATCCCAAAAGTATGCAGGATACCAGGCAAGATTAAAAAGCGGCATAGTATTTCTTTTTGAGAATGTTCCATTTCTGCCTTTACTCAACGCATTGGGCGAATCACTAAATGCTGATTTTTGGTTATGACAACTTGCACAAGACATTGAACTGTCTGAACTCAATATTGGGTCATAAAATAAGTATCTGCCTAAATTAACGCCCTCGACTGTTACAGGATTGTTTTCTGCAACAGGCATTTTAGGAAATATTTTTAATTCAGGAAATTTGTAAAGTGTTGTAGAGATTTTAGTATCAAAACCAATTACAAAAAATGCAAATAAAATAAAAACAGTCATTCGCATATAATAGTTATTACTTGCTAATTATTAAAGGATGCGAAACAGTTTTAAGATTCGTTTTTACTTTCAAAATATATTGTCCATTAGGGTATTGTTTCGTCTCAAACCAAAACTTAGTAGGTATATTATTCCATTGGTTAATAACTCTACCATTTGCATCAACTAATTCCATATGCTCTATAATATGAAATTGAGATAGTTTTTCCATTTCAACATGAACAATATTGTTTGTGGGATTCGGATAAATTTTCAAATAATTATCTTGTGGGATTTCCTTTATAGTATGTACAAAGGTAGTATGAGCTAACATGTTATCAATAAGCCAACCTTCTTTATTGTTATTAATAGAATCTGATATAATACTAAATCGAAATAAAAGGGTATCCATATTTGAAAACTGAGCTATCCAAGAATTACTAAAGCAAAGCCAAATATCTTTCCAAGTTGAATCAGTTCCATTAAAGGCTTTAGTGCCGCCTAAAAGTGTATCTACATTTAGTGAATCGTATCCGTAAAAATTATAAACATACGGGTTGTTAAAAACATTAACCCATGTACTTCCAGAGTCGGTTGAATATTCAATAGTACCTCCGTCATATGAAGTATCCATATCTAATTTTTGTTTCCATTGTAAAGCAAATATTCCCCAATTGGAAAAATTCTTCCAAACTTTGGCGATAAATCTTGAAGTATCATTGATAGGATAAAAATTAATAGTGTCTGTGACTATTGCATTGGGTTGTGTTGCAGCGCTATCAAAAATCGTTTTCTGGGGTTTGCCTATTTGCCAAACATTTGAACTATCCTGTAGTATTTCAATTTGTATAGAATTAATAGAAGCTGTATCTGCTCCATCAAAGTATTGATGATAATATTGAGCGTTTGAAGAATATGCAATAAAAAAAATCAGTGTTACTAAAAGATAAATTGTTTTCATGCCCTTTATTTTTATTTCTTAAAGGTAATTTAAATTCATGTAATCTGCCGGGTTGCTCGCGAAAAAGCCGATAATGTTGGTATTAGAAATATGTGATATGGGTCCATTAGCCTGAATAAGGTAGTTTGACGGATAATCATTATAGAGTTTATATTTCTGATTGTTCAATTGACCATAGTACAAAATTTGTAGAATGTCAATCGTTTTCAATTGTAAACGTTTGATGGTTTGTATTGCGGCAACGATAGAACGGAAAGCCCGCATACCGAGAGGCTTCACGAAATTAAATCGTACCTGAAAGCTCATAGCCGATTCGGGAGAGGACTTGCAGTGATAGCGTGTGTGCCGCCCAAACAATTTATTTTACTCTAAGTTCAATGGGCTTGTTGGCAGCCTTCCATGCAGGAAATATTGAGGCAATGGTGCCGATAATAATTACTGTCGTGAAGACCATAATGATATCTGAGGGAATTAATTTCACAGGATAAGCCTCTACTAAAAACGAGCCATTTCCACCGAGTTTTATGAGCCCAAATTTTTGTTGAATCAAGCAAACACTTACGGCAACTATAGTGCCGATGGTGGCGCCTAATCCTGCGAGAAGCAAGCCTGTAGCCATAAAAATTTTACCAATCGTAATTTTGCGCATGCCCATGGCTTTTAAGATGGTGATATCTTTTTGTTTTTCCATCACTAACATAGACAAAGAACCTATCATATTGAATGAGGCGATAAAAAGTATAAGGGTGAGGAAAGAAAATACAAACCAGCGTTCGCTACTCAATATGAAATATAAGGTTTTGTTTTGTTCGTAACGCGATTCGATTTTTAATTTGCCTTTGGGTAAAATTTCTTGTATTTGTTGTTTGACTTCATCGACCGAACTCTTTGGGGCTAAGGCAATTTCAAGGGAGGATAATTGATTTGATTTTGAACTAAAAGTTTGCAAAGCAGTTAACGAAGAAAAGGCATATCGATTATCTATATCTTCTTGTAACATATACATACCTTGAACACTAAATAATTCACTTTGGTAAGCCTCTGTAGGATTGGTTATAGAAGTTTGACCTCGAAATGCATAGGCCTTTATTGGTAAGCCAGAAGATACGCTCACGCCTAATCGATTAGACAATCCAATTCCTAATACAATAGGTGGAATATCACCTGAGGTTTGAATATCCATGTCGCCTTCCATCAGTTTTGAGCTTAAATCAGTTACTTTGTCGTAATTAGAATCAACGCCTTTGAGGGTAGCTACAACTTGATTTTCATTAAACGAAAACAACATTTTTTCTTCGAGGCATTTACTGACATGTTGAACATCCTGAATGGCCTGTAATTTCTGGATAAACAGTTCATCATCATAGAATGTTTTTCCTTCAACGGCTGTAATTTTTAATGTTGGATAAAAATTTGAATATAAATCTTTAATAAAAAATTCAAATCCATTGAAAACAGAAAGCACAATTATTAATGCAGCGCAACCCACTGCCATAGCCATCACACTAATCCAAGCAATGATTTGGATGGCTTGAGCAGATTTTTTTCCTTTAAGATATCGCCATGCAAAATGAAGAATCATAGGCGGTGAAATTATAAAAAAAAAGGCATAGTTACAGCAAAGAGGCTTAGAGGTATTGTTGGAGCGCTTGTCATAGGTGTCAGATTTCATGAATTGTTTAACAAAATATTACACCCAATATTTGTTGCTACCCTTTATGCTTCACTACTTTTGGGCTACTAAAATACAAGATCATGGAAAAAGCAAAAAATGACTTAGAGCATTCAACTCATCAAGAAAAAGTACTTAAATCGAAAATTCTTTTAGTAGAAGATGATCCGAATTTTGGAAAGGTATTAAAAAACTATCTCGAGCTAAATGATTATGTAGTTGAGTTGGCGAGAGATGGTATTTTAGGTTTAGCAGCATTCAGACGTGAGAAGTATGATTTATGTATACTTGATGTGATGATGCCCAATTTAGATGGATTTTCATTGGCAGAAGAAATACGAAATGTAGATATTGATATTCCTTTATTTTTTCTTACAGCGAAAAACATGAAGGAAGACATTTTGAATGGGTATCGATTAGGGGCTGATGATTATATTCTTAAACCATTTGATAGTGAAATTCTTTTACTTAAAATAAAAGCTATTTTAAAAAGAAATGCTGATTCGGTTGAAAAACATAATGAAGCCTTTGAATTCACCATTGGAAAATTTTCATTCAATAGCAAATTAAGAGAGTTGGTTTTAGGTACAGAAAAACATATACTCTCACCTAAAGAAAATGATTTGTTGAAAATGCTTTGTGAAAATATCAATGACTTATTACCTCGTGAGCAAGCCTTGAAAAAGATTTGGGGAAGTGACACTTATTTTAATGGACGTAGCATGGATGTGTATATTGCCAAATTGCGAAAATTTTTGAAGGATGACGAAAGTGTAGAGATTGTCAATATTCATGGAAATGGTTTCAGGCTAGTAGTTGCCGAAGCTGAAGAAAAGTAATTTATACTTAATAGAATATGAAAGACCCGTTGAGATGACGGGTCTTTTTTATGATTATACATAACTAATTTGCATTTTGTATATTTTCATTTGATCATTAAAGAAGAGCATACCTAAGGAATAAGTTTGATCAATATCATTAATAAATTTTAGGATCAATTTATTGTCTTGAAAATTTACCTCAGCCAGTTTGTATTTGAAATAAGGAAATTTTTCTCTGGCATATTCCCAATAAGCTTTCAGTGAAGCTTTTCCATTTAATTTGCCTCCAGATTCTGAGATGAATCGTTGAATATTTGTAGAAATAATTTCGATATCTTCCGTAAAATAATCTAAAAAATCGTTGAGGTCAGTCGTGTTCCAGTCGTGTTCAATTTGGTAGGCTAACTGGGTGGCGCTTTCATGTGTAAACATGCTCAAAAATAAGTCAAGAAAGGATAAATTTTATTTGTTTTAGATAAAATTGGCTTCCGTTTGTTTTATACTCGCATTCGATTTTAGACTGAATGGATATAAAATATATGTTATTGAAGCAAGATTTTAGTCCATACCTTAGATTCTTGCCACAATGATTCGCTTAACTGCTAATATAATAGACAAGATAAATTATGCAATTTTAAAGATGCTTATACGTGAAGCTAAAGTTTTAATTGTACAATAAAGTTAGACAAACACTTCTTTCATTTCAGCCTGTACAAATTCGCTCAGTGCTTTTACATTGTTCGCTGAAAAATCAAAGGTAATTCCAGCAGTTGTATACAGTTCTTTTAAGGTTTGGGTATAGCCTTTGCTTAAAGCAAGCATGTAATTATGTAAGGTGGATTCTTTATCTTTTTTAAATTGTTTCCACATAGCCAAAGCACCAAGTTGAGCAATGCCATATTCGATATAATAAAACGGCACTTCGAATAAATGTAATTGCTTCTGCCATAAGATAGATCTGAATGCTTCCAGTCCTTCCCATGAAATATTTTTTGGGGCAAATTCTTGATGTATAGTTAACCACGCTTGTTTTCTTTCTTCAACTGAATGGCCAGGATGGGTGTATAACCAATGTTGAAATTTATCGATGGTGGCTATCCATGGAAAAATAGACAAGGCTCTTTCAAATTCTTCTGCTTTAGCACGTTTTAATTCAGACTCTTTTTCATAAAATATTTCCCAATAATCCATGCTAAATAATTCCATGCTCATGCTAGCGAGTTCGGCCATTTCCATGGGATATTCTTTGAAAGCGCTTAAAGGTAAATCATGACTTAAAAACGAATGCAAAGCATGTCCACCTTCGTGCATCATGGTAACTACATCATCCGCTGTGCCTGCTGCATTCATGAAAATAAAGGGAGCGCCTGTTTCGGCTAAAGGACAATTATAACCGCCGGGTGCTTTTCCTTTTCTACTATCTAAATCAAATTGATTCATTTTTTTCATGGTAGTCAGACAATCGCCAAAATAGGGTTTCAATTTCGTAAAAACCTGGATTGATTTTTCTAAAAGTTCTTCACCATGAACAAAAGGAGTTAAAGGTTGTTGGCCTTCTGGTTCTGCATCAATATCATAAGGCGAAAGAGAGCTTAAGTTTAATTGAGCTTGTTTATGGGCATACAGTTCTTCAACTATAGGAGTGATATAGGTTTTGATTGAATTATGGAATTTTTCACAATCTTCTACGGTATAATCAAAACGTCCAAGCTCTTCGAATTTATAATCTCTATAATTTTTAAAGCCCGCATTGATGGCAATCTGATGTCTCTTTTCTAATAATTCATCAAATAATTTATTTAAAACATCTTCATCTTGTTGTCGGCTCGTGTTGACTTTAAAATATACATCTTTTCTGATATGCCTATCGCTCAACATTAAAAATTTAGCGGCTTGTTGTAAGGTGTATTCAACGCCATTAACTTCTACGCTCATTTTTCCGGTGATGGCACCATATTGCTGAGCCAACACATTTACCGAAGCATTGAGTTCGATATTTTTTTCATTAAATAATTTAATATCTTTTTCTACGCCCCTTAGGTAGGTGTAATATAAATCCTGATCCAACAATTTTATAAAAGGAGAGGCTATTAATTTTTTGTTCAGTTGGTCGGCATAAGGTTTTATATGCGGTTCGATGTTCATGCAAAAATCGGTGAATGAATCTTCGAGAGCTTTGTTTTCTGTATCGCATGTCATTTTGATTTGACGCCAACATGCATCTTCACTAATTACAGCTTGAATTTCACTGATATCTTTAAGCCATTTTTCGAGTTCGGTTTTATCATGAATTTCTCGAATGACTAATTCGTCGAAGAAAGGTTTTAGGGTCTCCCAATTTGAAAGTTGAAAATCTTCAGGAATAAAATGTCTGGGTATTTTTTGAATAGCTGCGCTTGGGTTCATAATAAAAATTTGCGAGGCGAAGGTAGGAAAAATGTATGGGATAGAATTATGCAATTCATCTTGGCTTAGGCTAAAACTAGTCTTTTTATTACTCTGTTGGTTTTTTATTTGTAGGGAATCATTTGGGCATGTCCCTGCGTATGCGTAATAAGTGAAATTCAAACAATAAGTTGACTATGTATCATGTTTAAAAAACTTTGGAGAAACTCAGTACGGGAGTTTAATCAAGGAGGAGAAACATTTGGGAGTTCAGATTGTAATGCGTTTCTGTAACCTGAAAATTATGAGATCCAATAATTGTGAAGCCATTTTTTTGATAAAACTTAATGGCTCTCTCATTGCCAACCCATGTGAATAACCACATGCCATATTGGTTATTTTTTTTAGATAAATCAATATTAAATTTTAGAAGTTCAAAACCTATTTGGCGATTAAAAAATGTATTTAATAAATAGATTCGATCTAATTTAGTGATATTTTTTTGTTGAATATTGGCATGTGGGGCATTGAGAATGATTTTTGAAAATCCCGCGGGTTCTCCGTCAACATGTATCACATGATAAATATTTTTTTCGTCGTTAAGTTCATCATGAATCGCTTCTATGTTATAATTCTTCTCGAGATACTGCCTTAAGACATGCGCAGAACAACTGCTCCTATGGGCTTCTTCTACGGATATTTCGCCTATTTCTTTAATTATTTTAGCATGGTTAGGATTGGCTTTGATAATCGAAATCATTGTGTATTGCTTTGCAGGTTAATAAAGATTAATGAAATTGCCATTTCAATGGATGTAATATTATATAAAGTATTTCGTTAACTTTAACATGATGAATAAAATTTCTATTTTTCAATATTTGATTTTTCTGTTTGTTTGTTTTCAATTTGAAGTTATTCATGGCTCACATCTCTTGGCAAGTGACATGCATTATGTACAATTGCCTAATAACCAGTATGAAATTGAACTTGTTACATACCGGGATTGTAGGCCTCCTTCTCAAGGTGGTGGAAATCCAAATGCGCTTGTCCAAGATAATCCCGCCTATATTACTATTTATAAAGGCAATAATTTTTTCGCTTTTGATTCAATCAATTTAACTTCTTCGCAAAATGTGGCTGAACAGCTTACTGATTTATGCTTAAATACACAGCAGTCTGTATGTGTTAATAAGGTTGTGTTTACGTTCACCAAAACATTAATTCCTTGTCCTGAAGGGTATACTATCTTAAACCAACGATGTTGTATGACGCCAGGCATATTAAATATCCTTGATGCTCAAAATCTTGGTGTCAGTACTTATTGCAAAATTCCTGGCACTGGAATTACCAATCAAAATTCATCAGCATTATTTCCTAATATCAATAGGTTGTTTTTTTGTGCAGGGGCTTCAAATAAGTTTGATTTAGCTGCTTCAGATATAGATGGAGATTCTTTGAGTTATGAATTATGTAGCACGGATATTGGGGGTAGTGCCAATGATCCAAAGCCCATACTCTTTGGAGGCTCATTGTCTAATTTTGCTCAAGCTCAATTCAAATCACCCTTTAGTGTATCTCAACCCATGCCAGGGATTTCAGTAAATGCTCAATCAGGCGAATTATTTGTACAATCAAATATCCAAGGGAGTTTTCTAGTCACAATTTGTTGTCATGAATGGAGAAATGGGGTCATGATAAACACTTCAAAACGAATGATGGTTTTTACTTCTCTTGAATGTAACTATCAAGTCAAAGCCCAGATGCATTGTGATACAATCGTTCAAAACATGAGTGTTGGAAACATTTGTCTTGCACAATGCACGAGTAATACAGTCCATTTTTTAAATAAAAGTGTTGGTGCAAAGTCGCAATATTGGGATTTTGGAGTAATCAATAGTATTGCTGATACATCATCGCTTGCTGAACCAGTTTATACTTATGCCGATACAGGATCTTATACAGTTACTTTAATTGTAACAGGCGAAAGTTGCAGTGATACGGTTGTTTCGGTAGTTAATATCTATGCTGATCAACTTCAATCGAACTTTGATATTACAGGAAATTTATGTGTTGGAGATACCTTGCAGTTTACAGACTTAAGCACTTCTTTACCTCAAGCTGTTTCTGCATGGAAATGGGATTTTATGAATAATTGAGTGACTAGTTATTGGTTTGAACAAAATCCAAGAAGGCCATTTTACCAACCTGGTATTCAACAAATTTCATTAACTGCCTTTAACCCACATGGATGTTATTCGATTTCTTCGAAAACAATTGAATTAAGTGCGCTTCAGGTTAAGGCATTTTCAGATACTACGGTTCCTGTAGGTAGCACGGTAATGTTACAAGCAGAAGGAGCTAGTCAATATAGTTGGTCGTCTTTGGGTAGCAATTTCTTACAAGCCAATGGTAGCACTCAGACTATAGTTTGCGCCGACACAGGGATTACAGATTATATTGTACTAGGGACAGATGGAAGTGGATGTGCTGGTTTGGATACAGTAAGGGTTATTGCAACACGCGGGTATAATTATTTTGTGCCTTCAGCATTTTCGCCGAATGGAGATGGAAAAAATGATTATGTGTCAATTTTTTTGAGTGGGTACCAATTGAAGTATTTCAAAATATTTAATAGAAGAGGACAAGAAGTATTTGTTACTACAGATAAAAATATAGGATGGAATGGAGAATTTAAAGGTGCAAAGTCAGCTTTGGAAACTTATTATTGGGTAGCTTGTTTGCGTGATCAATTTAATAAAGAAAAGATAGTGAAAGGAGATTTTATTTTAGTTAGATAATGCCTGCTGATTAACGTCGAATAATAATAGAAGATTTCTGCCTAATATATTTGATCAGATTACAAATCTTCAGATGAATACAATGATCATTTAAATGAAAGCGGACTAAGTGATTGGATATAAGGTTTAGGTCCACTCCTTAAATAGTAAATAAATTTCTATAAGCCTTTAAATTAAAAAAAAATAAGAAAGCAACATTTATGTAGCATTCTTATTATAAATTTACGTTTATGATTCTAAGGATAACTAAATTTTTCAAAGACGTATTACTTG
The DNA here is from genome assembly GCA_964609875.1 of uncultured Bifidobacterium sp. Classification (GTDB taxonomy): domain Bacteria; phylum Bacteroidota; class Bacteroidia; order Chitinophagales; family Chitinophagaceae; genus OLB11. The sequence continues at coordinate 5,812 of CAZSUF010000014.1, read as the reverse complement.
CCTTTCCGATAACTTTAATATTTCAACCAATTGCTAGATATTTAGCTTTTATATACTACTATAATAAGCTTATATTATGGATATACAGAAATAAAAATACGATTAAGTATAAAGATTTTTACACGCCCTTCCGTAATTATAATAAAAGATTTGATTTATATAAATATGTCTTAGACGAATATTCCTTAGAAAATATTTCATTAAATTATTTTGAATTTGGAGTAGCTGAAGGATCATCATTTAAATGGTGGTTATCAAATAACAAAAATGCGGAATCAAACTTTTTCGGATTTGATACATTTGAAGGATTGCCTGAAAATTGGGGTGTTTATGATAAAGGAGATATGTCATCCTCTATTCCAATAATTAATGATAATAGAGGATCTTTTTTTAAAGGACTTTTTCAGAAAACTTTGAATCAATTTATAGAAACAAATTATGACACTTTAAAAAGTGATCATAAAAAAATCATTCACATGGATGCAGACTTATATACTGCAACTTCATTTGCATTATCTCAACTATATCCATTTCTTCATAAAGGCGATATGATCATATTTGATGAATTTAGTGTTGCGATGCATGAGTTTAAAGCGTATCATGAATTTGTTACTAATTTTTATATTCAATTAACACCCATAGCATCCACCAATAATTTTTATCAAACTGCTTTTGTAGTGGATTAAAAAAGCGCAGTAAAAATAAATTTTAATGAATTAGCACAATTCCTGAAACATCTTGTAAATGTGGTTTGCATTCTTGCGGCTTTTATACCAGGCTCATCATCAGTTCTTTTTATTCGCGTAGGCAAGCATACACATTGTAACTTTCGGCCATTCCGTAATGTCTATAAATATTAGCGGAACGAATTATTTAACTAATAATTTCAAAGTATAAACTTGTTGTTTGTTATAAAATTTTAAAAAGTAAATGCCTTTATTTAAACCATTTTTTGAAATATAAACTTGTTGGTTTTGTACAATTCCATCTTGAATCAATTGCCCTGTGCTTGAGTAAAGTGAATATGTAAAGCTAGCATCTTGAAAGAATAGTAATTTTGCATAATTAGCCTCGTCAAAAAATTGGTAAGGCGAACCTGCTAAATCGTTCACGTTTAAACTGTTCACAATAAACGTTGCAGTGGCTTCACATCCAAAGGCATTGGCTACTGTAATTGAATAATTGCCATTTGCCGAAACATTCATTGTATCAGTATTTGTCCCAACAAGATTAGTGCCTAGATACCATTTTTTAGAAGTATAATTATTAGAAGCTATATATAATTTGTTATTTAAAAATTGAATGATGGGTGTGATAATGGTATTCACGTCAATGCTTAGCTCTATAGATTTAGTACAATTCGTTGAAGAGGTGGCAGTAACAGTATAAGTACTGCTTGAAGTAGGTACATAATTAAATACATTGCCACTAGACCAAGTAGGATTCGTATTAATTGAAAAAGTATAAGGACCATAAGCCGTAATTGAAACTGTATCACCTAGGCATATTGCATTTTTGCTTGCAATAGCAGTGAAGTTGGCTAATGTATCCACATGGATTTCTAAGGTAGTGTAAGGTGAGAAACAATCTACACCTGTACTATCTCTAATATACAACAAGGTATCAGATTGTGATAAAATATACATATTGGGTGCACTTAGAATTGGGCTTGAATTTGTATCAATATACCATTGCAGATTATAGGCACTATTTAAGCTAGCGTAATTAGAAAAATCATTATAACAAACTGTGGTAGGACTTGCAAATAAGGGTGTTTGAGGTGAATTATATAAATCAATCCAGAATTGATAAGGTAAGCTACTACATCCGCCAGTTACACTATCTTTAATAAAATAAGAAATAGGCGATGTTACATTAGGTGTAATATAATTGTTTCCACTTGTAAAGGGTGCTAAAGCTGGATCGGTATACCAATAATAGGTTCCAACTGCAGTTGATTGAATAATCTGATTAGCATCTGCACCTGGGCATACTGTTATATTATTTAAAGCAGGATTAGGAGGTCCATCTTTAGAAAACTCTGCCATGACAGTGGTACTATAGCAACCGTTGCTTAAGCTATCCATGACCACTACATGAGTTGAATTATAGCTAGGAGGGAAAGTGACTGGGTTGCCTGTACTCAAGGCTGGTGTTGTAAAATTGCTAGGCGGGGTACCTTGCCACCAATAATAATTGCCCATAGCAGGCACTGGAATATTTAGATGTAAAGAATCTCCAATACAAACTGTATCTGATACTAAAGCGGGAGGTGGGATAAAGGGACAAGAATTATCGTATTTTGCCATAAAAAGATTCCCACTTGAATTCAATAAGGGTAAATTAAAAGTAGCTGGAGATGGATCAAAATCGCCATATTGATGAGTATATCTACCGAATACATAAACTTCATTATCTTGATTCAAAGCAATATCAGCAAGGATATCTAAATCTTTGAACCCTCTGCCCCAAATATGATCACCATTTTCTTTAGTCTTCACCATAAATCCTTGAACACCAGACATCCATGTTGACCAAAAAAGATCCACATTTAAACTACAATCAAAGTCTACAGCGCTATTGGCAGAACTATAGGCAATTCCATAATAATTATTGTTGCTATCTATAGCCAGAGATGTAATAGCGCCTGCTCCTAGTAAATTAGGAAATGCTTCACCTGGGTTATAGCTATTGGCATATTGATAATTGCCAAGATTATTTAACTTTAGTAAAAAGGCTCCAAAAGGAATTTGTTTGATGTTTGATCCAGGGTCATAGTCTGTAGAATCGCTATTTCTACCAGCAATTAAGATATTATTTTTTCTATCAATTTTTAGATCCCAAATTTCAGGACCAACATCATGGGTCTCTAATATTCTAACATAGTCAACAAGTCCTGAGGGGAGTACTTTTAAAATGAATATTTCGCCTGTATTTGTTGGAGCATTATTATAATTTTGAATAATCAGATTTTGGGCAGTAGTTGGGTCAAAATCTGTAGTGTCTTTAAATCGACCAGTAACTACTATGTTATTTGAAGTATCTGTGATTAAATGATCGATGGTTTGATTTTTTGAACCTGTGATTTCCTCATGCCAAAGCAAATTATAATTCAGATCGTATTTTGCAATAAACGCATCTCTATCATTCACCCCACCGGTCGAATACACTATAATAGGATTTAAGGGATCAGTGTTCATATTCAGTGAAGTAAAAAAAGTTCCAGCAAGTATTATATTATTTTGTATATCTATTTGCAAATCTATTAAGGGCGCATTTTTCATGTCTATGCGTTTAGCAGATATAAAAGTTCCCGTTTCGGATATTCTTAAAAGAAACCTAGATCCTTGCGCCCCATAGGCACTAAAGTTCATTAATTGAGTAGTTGCAGGAGCTAGGTCAACATCAAAAATTCCATATCCTTGACAAAGCAGCACATAATCATTGTTGCTTGTAAATGAAATGTCTTGAATGAAGAATGGACAATTATACCCAAATTCAACTGTATCATGATTATATTTTACTAAGGCATTATCACTCGGATTATTATTGATGGTATCCAACATAAATGTGTTAGGCCCATACTGAACATCCGTTAAATTAAATAAATTCATTTTAACTACGATGTTATGCTTTTGATCGCTGAACATATCATTATTTTGATTTCCCCAAAATATTTGATACCCATCGGCCCATTGAAAATTTTGAGAAAACGCAAATAGATTTATCAGTAAAAAGATAAAAATGAAGGTAAGTTTTTTCATTATGTGCAAATTTTGAAATAGGAATTTAAGCCAATCGAAATTATTGACAAAATTTAAATTCAGTTTTTATATTGAATTATCATTGAGGATATTATTCTTCTAGCATCACATTATCAACCTTCTCGAAAAAATGCATAGGATTAAATGTTCTCCATTGTTCATCTTCCATGAAATGAATATAACGGTTTATTTTTCCTTTGATAAAATCATATTTGGTTTGTTCCGGTACATTGATGGCCACTATCCATCCTCCATGGTCTTTAATATCTTCATGCCATTCTTCATAGTAAGCATCGCCATCACTATGAAAGTTGAGGATGTTTTCGCCGATTAAAATAAATTTATAAATGCGTTTAGCAATCAATAAATCAATAATATTTCGTTTTAAAGTTTGAATATCATTTTCTATGGCATCATTCCATTCACCTATCATTTCTATAATGGCCATATTCACATCATAGTCTACAAAAATAATTTTCAGGTATAAAGTTTTCGAACCAATTTCATCCCATTGCGGGTGGATATAATAATTGTACACGGTGTTTGAAAATTCAAATTCACTATGCTCCGTGCCGAAAAAGGGAGAAAGCTCATCTTCTTCAGCCACATATAAATGCCTCCAATTATAATAGGGTTCTATATCATGCATGATTCTTCTATTTTACTTGAACTACATACTTTGATTTAAAGCTTGTTCAAGATCTTGTATTATATCTTCAATATTTTCTAGTCCAACACTCAAGCGAATTAACCCATCAGTGATACCAGATTTGATACGCAATTCTCTTGCAACGCCTGTATGCGTAGTACTAGCTGGGTGAGAGATTAATGTGTCGCATGTGCCTAAGGATACAGCATGACTGCATAGCTTCAGGGCATTGATAAATTTTTTACCTGCTTCTAGTCCACCTTTAACTTCGAAACTCATGAGGGCGCCTGCATGTCTCATTTGTTTTTGTGCCAAATGATAATCAGGATGATTTTCTAATCCAAGATAGTTTACAAAGTCAACGTGAGGATGAGTAGCCAAAAAAGCGGCTACTTTTTCTGCATTGTTACAATGTCTTTCCATTCTGATTTCAAGGGTTTTTAAACCATTGCTTAATAAAAAAGCATCAAATGCATTTGAGTTGGCACCTAATAATCGATGATGTTTGGTGGCTTTGGTGCTCATCCAAGGCAAGTCCTTGCCAATAAGAATACCTCCAATGGCAGTGCCATGTCCGTTTAGAAATTTAGTGGTAGAATGAATCACGAAATCAACCCCAAACTTAAAAGGCTGTTGCAAATAAGGTGTAGCAAAAGTATTGTCTACCGCTACCTTGATATGATATTTTTTAGCCAATGCAGTGAGCGCTTCAAGGTCTACACATTGTAAGGTTGGATTGGCAGGAGTTTCGAGATACATCAATTTGATTTGCGTATCTTCTTGTAATAATTGCTCCACGGCTTCAAGATCTTTCATGTCTAGGAGGCAAGTTTCAATGCCACATCCCGGAAGCACTTTGTCGATTAATTCTTGTGTGCCGCCATATAAAGAAAGATGAGAAATAATTTTTTCGCCTTCTTTTAAATTAGCCATCATCAAGGTGGCTATGGCTGCCATGCCGGATGCGTGTAAAATGGCTTTTAGTTGTAAAGGATTTCCAGCTTCATCTTGCAGTCCATGAGCTTCGAGGCCGGCTATTTTATTTTCAGTTTGTTCGATAGTTGGGTTGCCAAATCGACCTTAAATAAATCCTTTTTCTTTGCCCGTAAATAAATCTACCGCATGGTCGGCACTGTCAAAAAGGTAGGTGCTAGAAGCATAAATTGGCGTAATATGACTATGATGTTGTTCCATCTCAAAGCCACCGTGAATACAACTTGAACCAAAACCTATTTGCTGATTGTTTTTCATTCGGCGAAGGTAAATAATCCCTTGTATAAATGACAATTCTTGAAATGGATGAGTCGACATTTGTGATGATGATTTGGTGCTACGATGTTTAAGAGATGCAGAGATGAATGAATTGCGGCAGCGATTGTAGTGAAAAGCCCGCATACCG
>CAZSUF010000013.1:20595-27391 GCA_964609875.1 uncultured Bifidobacterium sp. | reverse complement strand
CCATTGACTGATAAATCTACGTTTAAAAAAACAGTATTCGCATAAGCTCCTGAGCCTGGGCCATATCCTGCTGTATTTAAAGTAAACACCGAATTGAGCCCCTTAAAATCACAAGTAGCACACATCATTTTGGAAGCGTCACCAATTAATAAATATTTACCTGCGCCCAAAGTTAAACCAGCGGGAATACTCACTTGAAAACTTCCACCATTGGTAATTTTCCAGCAACTCATATTTTGTGTACTAGCTCCAATATTTTTAAGTTCTATCCATTCGCCTCCGTTGCCTTCATTATTTCCAGCATTTGCTTGAACTTCATTAATAATAATTTGAGATTGCGCGCTGAAAACAACCAAGATCAGGCTAAAAACTAGTAGGATTTTTTTCATAAATATATTTTCTTACATCAACCTAATTGTGTGTGTTGAATAAATCGGGACTACACAATTTTAAGGTATACTGAATTTCGCAAAATTGCACATTAAAATTACAAAAAAGAGCGCAAAGTTGTTATTTTATCATTATTTGAATTCAAGGATTCATATAAAAAAAGGAGACCGAAGCCTCCTTGAATAATTTATTTGTTATGACTAAATAGCTGCTAATTGAACCTTTTGTTGTAATTCTTTTACTTGTTCACGTATCATAGTATCTGTATCCATCAAATCTTTTACGGTTTGGCAACTATGAATCACAGTGGTGTGATCTCTACCTCCAAAATGATCGCCAATAGTTTTTAATGAATTTTTAGTGTATTGCTTGGCTAAGAACATAGAAATTTGTCTTGCTTGAACAATTTCACGCTTACGAGTTTTGGCTTGTAATTTATCGTAAGTGATTTCATAGTAATCACATACCATTTTTTGGATGGTATCGATAGTAATTTCTTTAGAAGAGGTTTTCACAATATTGCGTAATACTTTTTTAGCCAAATCCAAATCAATTTCTTTTTTAACTAAGGACGAATGAGCTAATAAAGAAATTAAGGCCCCTTCCATTTCACGAATATTATTTTGCACATTATAGGCCAAATACTTAACCACTTCTGAAGGAAGATCTAAACCATCATTTCTCATTTTGTGTTCTAAGATGGCCATGCGGGTTTCAAAGTCTGGTGCTTGTAAGTCAGCACTTAGTCCCCATCTGAAACGAGATAGCAATCTTTCTTGCATACCATCTAAATCTTTAGGCGGTTTATCGCTGGTTAAAATCAATTGCTTTCCGTTTTGGTGCAAGTGATTAAAGATAGAAAAGAAGGCGTCTTGAGATTTAATAGCCGGGGCAAAATAGTGGATATCATCAATGATTAAGATATCTATTAACTGATAAAAATTAATAAAGTCATTAATCTCATGATTCTTAGAGTGTTCAATGAATTGATGAATGAATTTTTCAGCACTCACATACAAAACTGTTTTGGTAGGGTGCAGTCTTTTAGTTTCATTTCCAATAGCTTGTATAAGATGGGTTTTACCTAATCCTGATGAACTATATAAAACCAAAGGATTAAAAGAAGTACCTCCAGGCTTTTGAGCTACAGCTAAACCTGCACTTCTTGCCAATCTATTACATTCGCCTTCAACAAAATTGTCGAAAGTATTATTCGGGTTAAGTTGAGGATCAATTTGAGATCTTTTCAAGCCAGGAATCACAAATGGATTTTTAATGCCATTCTCCTGACCTAATTGAATATCGATATAATTATTTCCTAATTTAGTTTGTTGTTGACTACTTGCAGAAACTCTTACTGAAGCCGGATTTTTTTTGGTTTGGCTTTCCATTAAAATTCTATACTCAAGTTGGGCATTTTTTCCTAATTCCCTTTTGATAGTTTTTGCAATTAATTCTACATAATGTTCTTCAAGCCATTCGTAAAAAAATTGACTTGGTACTTCTATTACTAAAATATGTCCTTCCAATGCAACTGGTTTGATAGGTTCAAACCATGTTTTGTATGACTGCCAACTAATATTATCCTTGATAACTTTTAAACAATTCTCCCATATTGTATCGAAGGTTTTCGTCATGTGTTGTCGTTCCAATTTATTCGTTAAAGTTATTATTTCTCTGTCTAAAATTCTTATCAAGACTATGTGTATAAGAATTTTGTTTCGGACAACGAAAGTGGTAATTTTTTGTTGAAAAAAAAAATTTTTAAATACTTGTTTCTTTGATATCTAGGACAGTAAAATTTGAAACGTAGTCTGTGTGGTTTTTATTATCAAAATAAATATCTATGCGCCCTAGATGAATCCCTGCCCAACCAACTTGATTCACAATTATGTCTTGATTTTTTCGATTTTTTGTTATAAGAGGTTTGTCTAAAAAGGTATGTGTATGACCTCCGAGAATTAAATTAATGTGCTCGCTTTCTTTGGCTAAAACCTGATCTGACACTTTATTATCCTTGTAAGAAAATCCAAGATGCGATAAGCAAATTACATAATCACATTTCTTTTTTACTTTTAAAAATTGTGCTGTTTCATTGGCACACTGAATTGGATCTTCATATTGTATTGTACCAAATAAATGATCTGGAACCAATCCTTTTAATTCAATACCAACGCCTAAAATTCCAATCCTAATTTTACCTCTTTTTATGATGGTATGAGGAACCATTATATTTTCTAGAGGCGTTCCCTCAAAATTGTAATTACAGTTTACAAAAGGAAAAGTTGCATGATCCATTTGTTTAACTAATCCATCTATTCCATTATCAAAATCGTGGTTGCCTAAAGTAGCGCAATCGTAACCTAGCATACTCATTACCTTCATTTCTGGCTCTCCTTTATAAAAATTAAAATAAGGCGTTCCTTGAAAAATATCACCTGCATCGAGTAGTAAATTGGGATGCCCTTCTTGACGAATTTGTCTGATTAATTTTTCTCTAGCAAGCACACCGCCCATGCCTTGAAATTTACTTCCATCCATGGGAAAAGGATCTAGTCGACTATGAACATCATTGGTATGAAGGATGCATAATTTTTTGGCCTTCATTTCTTCTTCGGCAAAAACATCGATTGGGAATTGACTCAATGACACCAAACTGGCGGCCCATGCAGATTGTTGGATAAATTTTCTACGATTCATGGTTTATTTATTTTGATTCTAGCTTCCTTATCTGGGGTAATATTTTTTTTGTATTTTACATACTGAATCATGGCTTCCCGAATTAATATTTTTGTTTCTATTCTGGGTAAGCCTTTTAAAAAGGAACAATTATCACCTCCATTGGCTACATAATCATTCGTAGCTATCCAATATTTTTTTTCATCCTTAATTTCTTCCAAGGCATTTGAACTCGACACTTGGGTGATCATTTTATCTGGGTTAGATAGTATGCTCATATGACTTATTGGCCAGCCTTCGCTTTGAATAATCTGTGAACTCCATTGTTTTAGGATGTTTCCAGGCACTTCAATTAACACGAGTTCGTTTTCAAATGGCAATAATTCAAAGAGGGTACCAAGGCGAATTTCTCCTTTAGCCAATTGGGGTAATCGTAGGCCACCATAGTTACTGATAGCTGCCGATACAGATTTTTCTTTTTGAAGTGCTGCCCAAAACATGGCATCGCTAACAAGGTTACAAAGGCTACCACTTGGCTTTTCTTTCACAATATTTTCGGTCGCATAGCCAAGAATTACATTCATTTCTTGTTGAACACTATCTCTAAAAGGGCGCAAATATTGAGCAATGTCTGAGATTGTGTCTTCCTGCGTAATTGATTGTACTGGATAAAATTTTTGCTCTCCAGATCTAGGAACCAAAGGGGTTCTACAGGAAAATAATAAGGCTATAAAGAGCCAAATTAGATGAGTAGTTAATTTCATAATGGAATAGTTTTTGAAAAATACAAAATAGATTTAACTTCGTACACTAAATTTTTAATTATGGCATCGTTTGAAGTAACAGGAACATTAAAGGTCAAAAGACCTACACAGGTTGTAAGTGATAAGTTTTCGAAGCGTGAATTTGTAATAACAACCGACACAACAACACAGTATCCGCAATATATTAGTTTGCAACTCACTCAGGATAAGTGTTCATTATTAGATGGTTTTCAGGAAGGAGAAGAATTAAAGGTTTCCTTTAATCTTAGAGGGAGAGAATGGAGTGGACCTGATGGTGTGAAATATTTTAATTCATTGGAAGCTTGGCGCTTAGAAAAAATGTCAGCTGCTCAAAATTACAATCAGTCACAGCCCCCAGCAAATAACGCAGGGATTATGCCTTCTACAGAAATTGTAGACGACTTACCTTTCTAATTTAGTTCAACACATTACATAAAAACCTGTCCTTATTGAGGCAGGTTTTTTTTATGCATGATAATTCGGTAAGGAAATAAGTTAGTAGATTGTTGATTTAACTGTATGTCCATATCATTAGTTATATAGTTTATTTCCTCTTCAGTTAGCTCGTGGTTTTCTTTGAGTAAAATATGCACATCAATACATCTTGTATAACCATCTACTTTGCCTGTACCCACCTTTACTCCTTTCAACACTTCGATTTGTTTGATGTGTTTTCCGAATAATTGAGAAGCTAAAATTTTAATATCCTCAGCGCTCACAATTCGATCTTTGGCTAGAAGATACTTTCTGAATAAATTTAATTTTTCTTCTAAATTTAATTTATCCTTTCCTCCAAAAGTGGATGTGAGTAAGGTGATTGTTTTGTTTTGCAATTCACTTCCGTTTTCTTGTAGCAACTTAGTGCCCATACGAATATCGTTAGCTAATTTGCCTTGACTAGTCCAGTATTCTACAAAAACAGTTTCGAAATCAGTTTTTGGCTTCAACATTAAATAACAATTCGATCCTCGATGTTGAAATTTTTTCATTTGATCTTCTATCCTCGCAATCACTTGATTTAGTTCTTTCATTTTGCCGGCTACCACTTCGCCGCCAATTTCAGAAAATGTACTTGTTTCGTCGCGAATCACTTGAAGTAGATAATTGATGGTTTCTTTGGCTTCTCGCGAATCAAATCGTCCAATGCCTGAGGTTCTGATGATGGCTTCACCTTCGTTTAACTCATCAGTTGTGGTTAAATTTCTTTTATGATATTCGAAAGAATTGTTGCCTAAAATGCTTTTAATGTCTAAAAAGAAATCCTTATTTTCAATCGGAATAATATTGATATACTTCTGTGTTTTATAAGAAAGCTCATGTTGTCTGCGGTTTATCACAGGAAAACTATTGATATTACAGAAAATATTTTCCATGGTTTCTGGGTGGAGACCCGCTCCAAACTCAAACTTCAGCCAAATATATTGCCCTGTTACCTTTTGTTTAAAAGCAGTTTCTCCAAACTGTTCGATTAATTCGTCTGGAACTTGAAATGAAGTCTTGGGGTCAATATCCAAGGGTTGGGCAATATGAATAAACTGCTTTTGATAGAGTTTATAAATATGGTTACAAACCTTTTGATTATACTGAAACAAGTTATCTGACACTTCATCGATATTGATATCTGTAAATTGTTTTTCTTCGAACATGCCAGATCCGATTTGAATATCTTTTCCGAGATGTTGACAAGTAGCATGACTTAAAAGGGTAAAAAATAATTCTTTTTGATGCTCGCTTCGATTATCAAAGTAAAAATTGAGTCCGGATAAAGACTTTAATCCTTCCTTCGCTTCGATAGCAATCCATAGGCTGTCTTGAATTAGTTTGCTTCCTTGGCTGAGCAAGGTTAGATCCTTATACCAACTTTCCTTTAATTGAAACAACTTGTGATTCGTGGCAACGAAAGCTACAGAAGCGTTTTTTAATCCAAATCTTCCTATGGCAGAAAAGGTGATGTTTGCATTTTCTACGGCATTGGTTTGTGTATTTGTAATTCGTTTAGCACAAATAAAATGTTTTTTAACTGGAATCCCATATTCGGTATCAATGGGTTGTGCGTGAATGATTCCAGAGGAAGGTCTTATGCCAATTAAGGCATCAGGTAAAATGACTTCTACCATTTTTTCTATCATTCTTGCCTGAGACGCCTCCATGTCTCCATTGATTTTCTCAATTTCGTATGAACAAGCATCGAGCATCAATTTTACAATGGGGTCAAAACTAGATTCTACTTCAATATCAGGATAGCCCCATAATTTAGCGGCTGTTTTAAGCATACGATCCTTAATCTTTTCTTTAGATTCTAAAGCCATACAATTTATTTTTTATTGGATGATAGGTTTAAGGCTTTAAAGGTAAGGCGCTTCGAGAGAATTCTTTTGCATTTTAGGGAAGAAAACGATTTATCAGGTTTGACTAGCCTTAAAAATCCGATGAATAAAATTCAATAAAAGCAATTATTTTTACCCCTTAAACTGATATCCAAGGGGATTTGGTTATTCAAGAATGAAATGAGTAAGATGGTGAACATGGGGCTTGTATTGCGGCAACGATTGTAGCGGAAAGCCCGCATCCCGTCTCGTTCTTAAAAACGAGACGGGAGAGGACTTGGAGCGAAAAGCGTGTGTGCCGCCCAAAACCATTGTCATACAATTTTTGTTTAACTAAAGAATGAGTGATTGATCAGTAACATTAAATAGAAAAGATGAACATCAAGAAAAAACCGATAGTATTTTTCATAGGAATTAGCTGTGTGATGGCTTCTTGTGCATTATTCAATCATCAAGATACAAAGCAAACGAAGCAAGAAATTAAGATGGAGGATACGACAGCACGAACGCCTACTAAGGTGCCACCTAGAAATTCAGAAAGAACAAAAGCAGCGCCAAGAAAACTGGAGGTAAAATAAATTCATATGTCGAAAAAGAATATTGAAAAGAAAATGC
>CAZSUF010000013.1:18606-20439 GCA_964609875.1 uncultured Bifidobacterium sp. | reverse complement strand
AACAGAAAAGCACAAGTGCTATTGAGCCCAAACCCGCACAGGCAAAAACAACTCAGGTAGCGAGCGATAAACCGGAGAAAGCCTCGAGTACAAAAATTTGGTGGTATCCTGTAATCATTGCCTTAGCCACTATATTTATTTACAGCAATACGTTTCAACATCGTTTTGTGTTGGATGATCATGGAATTATTAAGAATAATAAAATAACGAAGTCGGCAGTTAGTTTGGACAATACGAAATTGATCTTCACCACACCTTTGAGGAAAGGAGATTTCTCGGATTTAGAGAATTCGTTGTACAGGCCGTTTGTAAAACTGGTGTTTAATATAGAATGGAATTTGTTTCATGGGGCAGAGAATTTGGTGGCGGCTGCCAATAAGTTTCATATAGTCAATACCTTGCTATATGCCTTATTGGGCGTATTTCTTTTTTATGTGCTTTACGATGCCTTGGGGCGTAAGTGGTTGATTCCGTTTTTTGTCACTTTATTATTCATGCTGCATCCTATGCATTGCGAGGTGGTAGCCAATATTAAAAGTGGTGATGAGGTATTAAGTCTGTTGGGTATAGTGATGGCCATACGATGTATACAACTGTATATAAGCAAAGAAAAATTGTGGTATCTGGGATTGGCTGTCATGGCCTATTTAATGGGATCTTTCTCTAAAGAATCTACTGTAGTGGCTGTGGCTATTTTTCCTTTGTTTATCTACTTTTTTACGGAGGCTAAGTTGGCCAAGAATTTGGTCGTGTCTGCTTTGATGCTAAGTTGTAGTTTGTTTTTTCTACTTTGCCGTTATCTAGTTTTGCATAAATATCCAGATTCTAGTCCTTTGAGTGCTTTGGATAATTATTTGGTTTTATGTAAAGATGGGAGCTTTCCACAATCATCGCAATTTGCTTCAGCGGTTAATACACTTGGGTTGTATTTAAAAACATTTGTGTATCCTCACCCTTTATCTTGCGACTATTCTTATTCATCTTTAATGCCTGTGGGTGCAGGTGATCCAGGATTTTTATTTTCTTTTATACTTTACTTAGGGATGTTTGGGTTAGCTATTTATTTATGGAAAAGAAAATCGCCTATTGCCTTTGGGTTGCTTTGGTTTTTTATCAGTATGTCTATCACTTCCAATGTATTTATGTTGATAGGAACTTCCTTTGGGGAAAGGCTTTTCTTTACGCCTTCCTTGGGTTTATGTATAGCGGTGGTATGTGGTTTGGCTTTGTACTTGAATAAGCATCAGGAATTAAGCTTCATGAAAAATCTAAGTAAATCGCCAGTGTTTTTTGGGATATTATTTTTGATCATTGGCTTGTTTGGCTATAAAACTCATGCTCGAAACGAAGATTGGAAATCTGATTTTAAATTGTTTTCTCGCGATGTAAAGTATTATCCGAATTCAACCCATTTGTTGTTTTATGTGGGCAATCATTTGTCGGGTGATGAGCGTAAAGAGACATTAAATAAGGAACTTACAGAATTAGGATTAAATGCAGATCAAATTAAAGATTCTACGACCAAAGAGAGCTATGGCGCGATACAATATTTAACCAAGGCTCTTTCGATTTATCCGGCATTACCTGGAGATGGATATAATCAATTAGGAAAGGCTTATTATAATGTGGGGCAACTTGATAGTGCACAGAAATATTATATGGAGGCTTATACCAAAGATTCGACCAATGCTATTTATATCAACAATTTAGGTACGGTTTTATATGTAAAAAATTATGTGTTAGAAGCATTGCCCTATTTTATTTTAGCGAATAAAAGAGATTCGACGGAATCAGATTTTATGAATAATATCGGTTGTATTTATGGTGCCACCC
>CAZSUF010000013.1:817-18596 GCA_964609875.1 uncultured Bifidobacterium sp. | reverse complement strand
TAAATTTTCTTGAAATTACGTATCGTGCCAAAGGAAATATCGCAGAAGCAGATAGATACAAGGCCAAATTGGCACAAGTGAGAGCAGAAAGATTGGCTTTAATTCCTTAATACGCCTTCCTTACTTGACTTATGTCTGGTGAAATCATGTGAATATGATGCCCTAAATACTTTTTTATACGTACTTTCGTTTTGTATGCATATGAAAATCCAGCTCGTTTTTTTGTTTTTGATTTTTAGTGGTTTAAAATTAGTAGCTCAATCAGAAACAGCTGTTGTTAAAGGTAAAATTCTTGATGAATTTAATTTGCCCATCGAATCTGTAACGATATCTGTAGAAGGCTATTCGGGGGGTACTAAATCTTCTAAAGAAGGAGATTTTACGATTACTGTACCTGCTGAAAAAAATATTCGACTTGTTTTTTCATCGATTGGTTTTGAAACAAAAAAGATCAGCAAGAATTTAAGTAAAGGCGAAATGTATACCTTAAGTGTGTCGATGAAGAATAATTCCATTCAAATGAAAGGGGTTATCAAGAAGAACGATAAAAAAAGAAATGAAGCAGGGTCTGTGCGCCTCGATGCTAAATTGCATGATCAACTTCCGAGCATTACGGGAGGTATCGAAGGTTTGCTGAAAATATTTTTAAGTAATAACAACGAACTGACTTCTCAATACAATGTAAGAGGAGGAAATTTCGATGAGAACCTTGTGTATATTAATGACTTTGAAGTGTATAGGCCATTTTTAGTAAGAAGTGGACAACAAGAAGGACTAAGTATTATTAATGCAGATTTAGTAAGTGGGGTTAATTTTTCTACTGGAGGATTTCAAGCAAAGTTTGGCGATAAAATGAGTAGTGTACTAGACATTACTTACAAAAGACCTAAGCAATTTGGCGGCAGTGTAACCTTAAGTATGTTGGGCCTTGGTGCACACCTCGAAGGCACTGGTGTTAAAAACCGCTTATCTTATTTAATCGGACTCAGACAAAAGTCTAACCAATACTTATTACAAGCTCAGCAAACAAAAGGGGTATATAATCCAACATTTACGGATTTTCAGACATTTATTAATTATCAGTTTAGTACAGATTGGCAAATTGATGTGTTTGGAAATTATGCCCGTAATCGATTTGATTTTCAACCTGCGAGTTCAACCCAAAGCTTTGGCTTAATCAATAAAGCTTTTCAATTAAGAACTTTTTTCAATGGGGCTGAAACTGATAAATTCGACTCTCGATTCGGAGGTATTTCAGTTACACATACCCCTAATGATCAACTTTCATTGAAATTACTGGCCTCAGGTTTTCAAACAAATGAATCAGAAACGTATGATATACAAGGAGAATATTTGTTAGGCGAATTAGAAACAGATTTAGGCAAAGAAAATTTTGGCGATGTAAAGTATGCCTTAGGTACAGGATTAATTCATAATTACGCTAGAAATTATTTAAATGTAAACGTAGGCAATATAGGCCACAAGGGTACTTATGATGCTAAACGCCACTTTCTTCAATGGGGTGTAAATGCTGAGTTTATAGGCATTCAGGATAAATTAAATGAATGGGAGCGTAGAGATAGTGCCGGATTTTCACAACCCTTTAGTGATAGTCTTTTGTTGATGAACAAACGATATAAAAGCGAACAGAATTTTTCTTATAGTCGATTTAATGGCTATGTGCAAGATAATATTGCTTTTGATTCATTAAACTTAGTGGTGACTGGTGGTGTGAGATTTAATTATAATTTCCTTAATCAAGAATTTTTAGTGAGTCCGCGCTTACAACTTTCTTGGAAGCCTGAATGGAAAAATAAAGATGTTATTTTTCGCGCAGCTACGGGATTATATCATCAACCTCCTTTTTATCGTGAAATGCGTGACTTAGATGGAAGTGTAAATTTGGATGTAAAAGCGCAAAGATCATTTCATGCTGTGGGTGGTGTAGATATTAATTTTAAAGGCTTTCAAAACAGACCTTTTAAATTCACCACTGAATTGTATTATAAACATATGTGGAACCTCGTACCTTACGAATACGATAATGTGCGCATTCGTTATTTTGGTCGAAACAATGCTAAAGGATTTGCTTATGGGGCAGAATTTAGGTTGTATGGCGATTTGGTAAAAGATGCAGAATCATGGATTAGCGTAGGCTTGATGAAAACGGGCGAAGATGTATTAGACGATCAAATTGTAATTAAAAGTAAAAATACGGGCAATGATAGTGTAACTATTTATCCAGGATATATTCCAAGACCTACAGATTCGCGTGTAAGTTTTGGCATGTTCTTTTCTGATTATTTACCAAGAAATAAAAACTTCAAATTGCACTTGAATGGGTTGTATTCTACTGGATTACCTTTTGGTCCACCTGATCAAAAGCGTTATGCAGATACGCTGCGTATTCCAAGCTACAAGCGTGTTGATATTGGTTTCTCAGCCTTGCTATTAGATGGTTCTAAGAAAGATAGGCCACGTTATAGTTACTTTAGAAAAATAAATACCATGTGGTTGAGTTTGGAAGTCTTTAATTTATTGGGCATTCAAAATACTTTGTCTTATTTGTGGATTCAAGATCAAAGCAGCGGAGGTACTTATGCGGTGCCTAATCGTTTAACAGCGCGGTTACTCAATTTGAAATTGGTGACTAAATTTTAGCATGTTTCTTTGATTTTAGAAGAGGGTTATTTTAAGATAATGCATAGATATATATCCTAGTAGGTAGGATTTTCGACTAAAAACGAAGGCACTTTTCGTATCATAATCAAATATAAACGAATCAAATCGTATCATTTTTTGCTTTCAGTTTCGAATCATAATCGTATCTTTGCATATCAAATCGTATCGAAATGAAAGCAGAAGTATATAATTTTAAACTTGATATTGACTGGAAACTGATTAATATAATCAGCGAAATAGATCGTTTTGATGCAAATTGGAAAGCTATTGAACGAAAAGAAGCACAAAGCCTCAAAGAGTTGAAAAGCATTGCTACCGTTCGTAGTGTAGGAGCTTCAAACCGGATAGAAGGTAACAGAATGAGTAATGAAGAAGTAGAAGTGCTGCTTGAAAAAATTGGCATTAAAGAGCTTACTGACAGAGATTCGCAGGAGGTTGTCGGTTATTTTGAAGTCTTAGACTCGATTTCGGAATCTTTTGAAGACATCAGTGTTACCGAAAGCCATATCAAAAGTTTACACAATAGTTTGATGAAATATAGTGCCAAAGACGAATGGCATAAAGGAAATTATAAGGTGCATAGTAATGCTGTTGAGGCTTCATTTCCTGATGGTACAAAACAAATAATTTTTCAAACCACCGAAGCAGGATTTGCTACTGATGAAGCCATGCAACAGTTGCTCAATTGGTATAATTCCGAAATTGAAATACATACGATAATCAAAGTAGCATCTTTTGTGTATGATTTTTTAAGTGTTCACCCATTCCAAGACGGAAACGGCAGAATGAGCCGTTTGATTTCAACACTTTTGCTACTCAAAAGCGGATATAGATGGATACAATATGTAAGTTTTGAACACGAAATAGAAAACCGAAAAAACGAATATTATCAGGTGCTTAGAAGTTGCCAAGCAAAACGTCCAAACGAAGATGTAACCATTTGGATACATTTCTTTTTAAATTGTTTGACAAATATCCAAACACAACTGCTGACAAAATTGCAAAATGATGGAATGGAAACCCAGTTGTCACATAAAGAAAAATCGATTTATATGATCATTCAAAACTATCCAAACATCCAGTCGGGAGAAATTGCCGAAAAGTTAACCATACCTGCACCAACAGTCAAACGCCTTTTGTCAACGTTGCTCAAAAAAGAATTCATACAAAGACAAGGACAAGGACGTAATGTGAGTTACTCGATAGTATAACCTTAAATTTAATTGAACTAGTAGCCAAACTAATATTGAAATCCACCAGCTACTAAGAGCACTTGCATGCAAGATCAATTCAGTACTTTTTTGAATGTACTACACTAAAATTCCATACTTGTATCAATTAACGAAAAAATCCAGCCACATAATTTCCCATAACCAACACCACACAAAAATAAAACCAATACCGAAGTAACTGCTGCCCTTTAGATTGTTTTACAAAAACCTGTATGATCATCAACAAAAATAAAATCAAGATAGGTATCAAGGCAGGATATAAAGCTATACTCTCTTTGATATCTCCTTCTAACAAAGCCAATAAACTTGTCTGAAAACCACAGCCAAAACAACGTACCCCGAAAATAGTTTTAGAAGGACAAGGAATTAAATAAGGCCTTAGTGCATCTGTCCACATAATAAGGTTTAGGCAAAATATAATATAGCAATCAGCGATAATAAGGTAGACAATATACCTAATACCATACTTATAAATAAATATCGACTCAAAAAATGAAGGCTCTGTTGAAGATTTATTTCCTTTTTGAATGTATACAAGGAAGCTCCTTTTCGCTGAAAATGTATCAAGTAATAGGCATTCACTAAAAGCACAGAAGTAATAATAAACATGAATACTGCAAAAATCCATTTGCCTGCTCCAAGAATAAATTCCATGGCCTGATCACTCATGCCATTTAATTGCATAAACTGATTAGCTAAATCTGATAAATTAGTGAATATAAAAATCAAAATACCTAATGCAAACAAAGCAAAAATAATAAACACAATGCCAATAAATCTAGCCCAATTTCCTGCAGATTTTAAGGAATCATTTTCTGTAAAAGCTTCGGTAAGTAATTTGTGTTGAAGTAAATTTTTTTCCATCAATTATTTATTTGAGAATGGCAGTTAAAGCAATTAAAATAATTCCTACAAATAATAAAAAAAGAGAAATAATAAACAGAAATCCCATGGTCATAAAAAAAACCCTCAAATGCCCAAGAGATTGATGAATAGAAATGGCATCTTGTTGTTGAACTCCTTTTTGTAACCGTGAAGCAAATTGCAATAAATTAAAAGAAATCAATAAACTAAATAAAGTAGACAACCCAAATGATAAAAGACCATTGCTGAAACTTTCATTGCCTTTGATAAAACCAATTCCCATTTGCACTAAGCCCAAAAGTATATTGGCCACAGACAAAAAGCCACATATTCTTGCCCATAACACACATTGATCTATCACTTTGCTTGTAGCTTCAGAAGCATAAACAAATTGATCATGTTGAAGATCCTGATCTGTGAACTGAGTTGATGTTTCCATGATTCGTGCAAAAGTAAGTTGCAATTTGCGAAGTAGCGAATTCGCAGTAGCATAAACACGAAAAAACATATTTTTTCAGACTTTTAAAATAGCGGAACAAATGACCTACACATAAATGTTGACTATTAGCCTGATGACGAATCTGCAACTACCTATTTGGGTCCTTGCGTTCGGTATGGAATATAAAGCACTATAGGTCAAATTTAGTGCAAAAGCCACACTGACGCAAAACCCAAGTTAGCGGCTGCACATTTTCTGTCTAAAGCTGTTAATTTATTTGACTATAAATTCTGTGAAGGTCGTTCCATTGAATTTGCAGATACCATTGTCATCTGTTCCAAACCACAGTTCTCCGTTTTTGTCTTTATAAATTGTATTTACGGCGTTACTGGTAAGTCCATTTTTAGTTGAGTAATTAGTCAAATTGTTTCCGTCAAATTTCCAAACACCTGCGTCAACAGTTCCAACCCAGATATTTCCGCTATTGTCCTCGTTAATAGAATATACACGAGCCAAAGTTCCTAAACCTGTTTTTCCAGAGGCACTAAAGTCCGCATTATTAAGTCCTTTTTCTTCTGTAAAATTTGTCAAAGTCTTTCCGTCATATTTGAATAATCCAGCACCATTATTTCCAAACCAAATGTTGCCCTTACTGTCTTCAAATAAAGCAAGAACGGCTGGGCCAGATAGTCCTTTATCTTTAAACCAAGTAAGTATTTTGCCATAATATCTGCATACTCCTTCTGCTTGTGTTCCAAACCAAACATTTCCTTTTTTGTCTTTTAGAATACAGTAAACGCCATAGCGACTAAGCGAAAAAGGAGGGTTGGTTTGTGCATGCGAACTTGATGGCGCTAATGGTAAATAGTCAAGTGAAGGATGGCTGTATCTGAACACCCCACCACCAGCGTAAAACCATAAATCGTTTTTTTTTGATTTCCAGTCAGCTTCTGTACTCTTAGTTATTTTGACTTTATTAGTAAGTGTGGTGAATTTATTGCCATCAAATTTACTTATGCCGAATATACCTGTTCCAAACCAAATATTTCCAAATTCATCTTCTTGAATATTTGTTACTTGATTGTTTGCAAGCCCGTCTTTCACAGTAAATAGAGTCAATGTTTTTGCATCGTAACGATAAACGCCTACTCCATTTGTCCCAAACCAAAAATGGCCATTCCTGTCTTGAAAAATACTTCTTATATTTTTGTCTATACTATTATCTCTAACATGTAGGTTGTTAAATTGACTCGTTGAGTTTATTTTATTTGTTTCACCACTTGAATGATTATTTTGTGTTTGTGCATTACAGGAATATAGGTGAATGAGCAGGAAAGTAATTACTGTGAACTGTGTCGGAATTATTTTAAAAATCTTCATTTATTTCACTTTGTTAATTGCCGAGGTCTCGTCTGTTAGAGTAGTAGCTATTTTCTTATTCATACCGCTTTTTTTGCTAACTAAATACACTCCGCAAAAAATAAGTACCGATGACAATATTTTTACCCAACTCAGTTGTTCCCCTAAAAATATAATAGCAATAATAGCGGCAAATACAGGTTGAATATAAATATAAGCCCCTGCGGTGGCAGAAGACAATACCCTTAATGCATAAATATTCCAGAGGTAAGCAAGAAAAGTGCAACAAATAACAACAAAGGCCACGGCCAAAAAATGTTGAGGCTTGAATAAACTCCATTCAATTTGTAAAAAGTCTTTTAACCCGAAAGGCAACACAAAACACAATCCAATTAAGAATACCCAACGAATCACAATAATGGGTCGATATTTATTCATGAGAGGTTTTACCATCACCAAATAAATTGCATACGAAGTGGCATTAAACAATACAAAAATATCTCCTAACAAGGCATTGCTCGCTTGCTTATCCTTGCCGCCGATTAATACCAACATCACAGCACCACTCACACCAAGAATAAGCCCAATTATTTTATTATTAGAAAGACGTTCTTTAAAAAGGTAAGAGGCAAAAATACTCACCAAGATAGGCGTAGACAACATCATCAAAGAAGCATGAATGGGCGAAGTAAGATTTAGCCCTAAAAAGAAAAACAATTGATTGGTAGCCACACCAAATAAACCACAACCTATCAGTATTTTCCAATCTTTTTTATCAATGGATGTTCTAAAGGACGCTCCTCCAAAATAAGATAACCAAAACAATAAGGCGGCAACAGCCACACGAATGAGAATAAATCCTTTGGGTTGAATGAGTGAAGGCATCACGCTTTTAGCCACTGTAAAGCCAGCCCCATAAAACAAATTTGCCCCTAGCAAAGCTAAGTGTCCTTTTACTCTCGAATTCATGTAGCTGCGAAATTAAACGATAGCCACAAGAAATCAGCATAGCAAGCTTTAATAATACGCACAACTGGGTTTAAGCCATTTTACCATATAGCTCTTCCATTTTATTAAAGCGAAATGAAAAAATACGCGCTAGTTCATGTTTTACCAACAAGGTATTCATCAATTGTCCAAGCCAGCCAAAAGGAATTCTATAATGCACAATATCGGTCATTAACACGCCACCTTCAATGGACTCCAAATGATGTTGATGATGCCAAAAAGTATAAGGCCCTTCGCGCTGCTCGTCTACAAAATATTTTAAAGGCGAAACATGGGTTATTTCCGTGCACCAATTTAATGGAATACCCAATAATGGACTTACTTTATACGTGATAATCATGCCAGCATACATTTCCTTTGGCAGGTTGAGTGTAAGCACTTTAAAGTTCAGCGATTTGGGTGTAATTTCTTTTAAGTTGTGTGGCGAAGAAATAAAACTCCATAAGTTTTCTATCGTAGTAGGAATTTTTTGAGTGCGAATAAATTGAAAGGTTGCCATGTGAAATATGTTTTTTTTTATTTGGGTGGCAGACACGCTCTTCGCTGCTACTCCTCTTCCGATTCGGCTATGAAGTGTCAAGAAGTATTTAATATCGTGTAGCCTCTCGGAATGCGGGGTATTCGCTACGATCGTTGCCACAGTGTCTGCTTCAATGTGAGTGGCAAATCCATAAAATTATTTTTGTTTAATCCATTTCGATTAAATTGTTTTCTTATAAGTTATTCATATCATTAAACATGTAAGGTACTCATTCCACCATCTACATGAAAAGTTTGTCCAGTAATCCAACTACTTTTTTCTGAAAGCAAAAATTCCACCATCTGTGCATGATCCTGTGGATGTCCGATTCTTTTTAAAGGATGTCTCTTGGAAGCCATGATTAATTTTTCTTCAGTGCTCAATAAGGAAACCGCTAGCGGGGTATCACTTAATGAGGGAGCCACACAATTTACTCTAATTGTTGGCGCAAATTCTGCGGCAAGCGATTTTGTAAGTCCTTCAATAGCTCCTTTACTACTAGCAACCAAACTATGAAAGGGCATGCCAACTCCAACGGCTACGGTAGAAAATAATACCACTGAAGATCCTTTTATTTTTTTTAAGGCTGGCAAAGCTTCCTGAATACATCGTATAGCACCAAGTACATTTATTTCATAATCCTTACGAAAATCTTCTGGAGAAAATCTGCCAAATGGTTTCAGAGAAATAGAACCCGGACAGTATACAAGACCATCTATTTCATCAGGCATAAAACTTAAATTTAATGCGGCATCACGCACATCAACTTTGTGGAAACTAACATGAGGTAATGACTCAGGTTCATGCTGATTAAAGGTGGCAAACACTTGGTGTTGTGTGCTTAATAATTTCACTAACTCTAGTCCTATTCCCGAAGACCCTCCAATGATCACAAATTTTTTCATGTCCTGAGTAAATTTTATGAAGTAAAAACAACCATAAACTACCTAAGTAATGGGTAGTTTATGGTTGTTTGAAATATTAATTATTAGCAATCACTTGAGCATCTAAATGCTGCGTTCCCATAGCACCCAAAAAGCCTCTAGCATATACGGTGTAAATTTTTCCTGAGGCTAAAGTAATAGGTGGCAATGATAAGGCCACAGTTGATGTACCTGCTACTCTCACTTCTAAATTATAAGTGCCGGCATCAAGTTGCGTAAAAGCAGTGTATTCTTTAAACGATTTATTTGGAAACACTACAGCACCACCTGCTACAGCCACATCTACAGCTGGTGCATTCGGAGAAAGATGTATGAATCTAACATGCGCTTTTCCTGCAGCTGGCGCAGAAAGATCATCTGTGATCAATAAGGTAGAAAGTTTCGATACGGAGTCAATGGCAAATAAAGAGTAATTTGTATTGGCATTAAAATTTACATCAGCATTGATCACATTGGTAGAAGTACCAGCTACATTTACTTTTAAATTTCTATCACCCGCATTAAAAGTAAGATAATTGGTAGAACCAAGATAACCTAGAGGCGCAGCATTTTCTTTGATATTATCTACAAGCAAATCTACATCAGGGGCATCGGGTGAAGCATGGGTAACCATCAAATTAAACTTTTGATAAGTTACTAATTTATCCTTTTTACAAGAACTTAGAACACCTGCCAAAGCTATGGCAACGATTGGAATGAATCTCAAAATTTGTTTTTTCATAAAATATTATTTTAATAGCAAACCTACATGCTAATCATAATGCTGAAAAATGAATCTGTGTATAGCATATAGTTTCAACGAATTGATTTTTGAAGAAAAATGAAAGTTCTGTGACAATTCTAGATTGAACAAAAAAAAACAGCCCAAAGGCTGTTCAAGAAAAAATAAGGTAAAATCTTAGGCTACCTGAACTGTTGATTTTTTATCAAACAAAAAGTATACTAAACCAAAGGCTAAAAATGAAAACGTCAAATCTCCTAATAAACTATTCATGAATAAAGTAGTCGCCATCTCATTTTTATAGAAGGGAATTGCCATTGTGTAGCATTCTATTAAACTGCTGAAATGATATCCATAATAGCCACTTAAAAAAGTACCAAAATTAGAAAGAAGAAAAAAGATCATCGACCCAGAAAGGGAATAACCAAGAATAGAAGTCATATTTCTTTTTACCATAAAAGTGCCCATAAAAGTAACTAATACAATAGCAAAGTAATTGACAAGTTGAGAAATACCGTAAAATGCAGGCATATTTGTTACTGCAGCAATACCTAAATCTGATAAAAACATAGCTGCTATAGGAATAATATAAGACATTCTTTTATTTGATAAAATTGAACCACTAAATAATCCAATAGCTGCTAAAGGGACTAAGTGATATATATGTGCACTTGCATTAAAAACCCTAAGAATTGCTGTAGCAATAACAATCAGGGCAACTAAGATAATTTGTTGGTTTTCTTTCTTTAACATGGGTTTATTTTTATACGAACAAATGCAAATTTGGCATTTCAAATTCAAATATACAAGATTATTTTTTTGCCATTTGGCCTTTTAAGTGATCAATCACATTAACTTCAACAGCATCATGATGTAATAAATCGGCTAAATACAATGAGATCCAATCTGTGAGGTGAATAAACTGGAAACATTGAGCCCAATAATTTGCACCCTTAATCACAATGTCTACTTGCTGAGCACCACAACTTTTCACAACCTTCTGAAGTATGTTCAATCGCTTTAAGTTTTTTTCATAATCATGTTCTGCATAGCAGTTAACCACACAAATATTAGGACTTGCCATTTTCCATCCTACTATTTCATTATGCGTCATTTCTGGAATCACATTATGCCAAGCTAGCACCTTACTATTTTCATTCAATTGTTGTCTAAATCTAATGGCAAAAGATTCATGACCGATGGTGGTGTAAATAGCAATAGATTTATTAACCAGTTTGGAAGCAATGTTCTTGGCTTGTTTTTGCATAATCTTAGTTCCCTTTTCTATTAGGGCTATAGAATCAATAATTTCTTTTTCAAAATTAGTTTTTAAAAGGCCAGATTTTTTTAAGGTATATAGTATTTGTACTAATGAATAGCCTAAACAAGCTCTTGGAGGCATGCCATCTGGTATTTGAAAAAAGTTGTATTTATTTTTAATGGCGAATTTAAGCAGTTCCCCTCCCGAGCAAATACAAACAATTTTAGCACCCGCTTTTTTTGCCAGATTAACTGCTTGAATAGTCTCTTCAGTATTGCCAGAATAAGAGCATGCAATAAATAATGTTTGAGCATTTACTGACTTTGGAATAAAATAGCCTTTATTTACTTTAAAGGGTATGCTAAGTTTATCAAATACATATTCCTCGACAATACTTGCACCAATGCCGCTTCCGCCAAGTCCGCTAACAATCACCTGATTGAAATTTTCCTTTACAAAGTTGAAGCTACTTTTTTTTCCTATCTGAATAGCTGTTCTTAACTGCTCAGGAAATTTTTCGATTAATTCTTTCATCATAATATAAAACGTGTAAATTTAGATTAAATTATTCAATAGCGGTTGTTGCAGACAAAGGAATATCATAAAATCTGTTTCTGGGATGCATATAGTTAGCCTTGATTAATTGAATAGGTCGATGGAGATAAAGTAACATGGTTGTTTTTCTACCCTGAAATAGCCAACATGTAAAAATATAGGGTATGCAGCATAATAAAATTTTTGGCAATCAAGGAGAACATATAGCAAAGGAGTATTTGATTGAACATGGATATCAAGTGCTTGAAATTAATTGGACACACGGCCATAAGGAAATTGACTTAATTGCATTCAAGGATCACATGTATATTTTTATTGAGGTAAAAACACGTCAAAGTACCACGTATGGAATGCCTGAAAATTCAATTAGTCGAAAAAAAATACAAAGTGTTACGCAAGCAGCCTTGATATATCTCAGAGACAAATCCTTTAGAGACATTCGATTCGATGTCATGTCAATTATCATAAATCAAGGCGTGGTGATTGATTTCTTGCATATCAAAGATGCCTTTTACTAAAGGAACTTATTACTTTTTGCCAAACATTTTCTGTAAAAAAGTTTTAGGTTTTTCTGCACCATACCCATATCCATAGCCGTATCCGTAACCATACCCATATCCGTAACCATAGCCGTATCCGTAACCTTTTTTGTAATCAGTTCCATTAATTAAAATCGCCATATTAGGCAATCTCTTTTCTCTGTACAAAGTTTGTGGAACTTCTAATAAATGTTTTTCAAGATAATGTGCTCTAATTACATAGATGAAGGCATCGGCAAAATGGTTAATTAATAAGGTATCAGTTACCATACCAACTGGGGCAGTATCAACAATGATAAAATCATATTGTTGACGCAACTCTTCAAACATAAGTTCAACTCTTTTGCTCAACAACAATTCTGAAGGATTTGGCGGAATAGCCCCTGAAGGCAAAATGTCAATTCGTTCTTTTAAAGGATCTTTTAATATAACATCCGAAAGTTTAAGAGAATGATCAGTAATATAATTTGTTAAGCCGGAGGTGGCACTTAATCCAGCATACTCAAGTACTTTAGGGGCTCTTAAATCCATACCTAATAGAAGAACCTTCTTTCCTGTCAAGCTAATAGTTGAAGCTAGGTTTAATGCTACAAAAGATTTTCCTTCTTTAGCAATCGTGGATGTAACAAATACAATCTTGCTTTTTTGTTGTATATTACCTAATAGAAATTCAATATTTGTTCGAAGCAATCTGAAAGACTCAGCAATATTTGTTGATTCGCCCTTGGTGACAACTAATTGTTTTTCTTGCTCTTCAAGCGGGATATCACCTAAGTAAGCAATACCAAGTTTTTCTACATCTCGTCTGCCATGAACCTTTGTATCTAACATTCCTCTTAAATAAATAAAGAAGGCAGGAAGCAACATGCCAATAGCCATAGCAATTAGATAAATATTTTTTCGGTTGGGAGAAACAGGGATCCCATTACTAAAAGCAGGGTCAATAACTTTAGCATTAGCCACAGTTACTGCTAAAGCAATATTAGTTTCTTCTCTTTTTTGTAAAAGATAGAGATAAAGCGTTTCTTTAATTTGTTGTTGCCTGGCAATTGATTGGTATTGTCTTTGAAAACGTGGTACAGATGATATTCTGGCATTAATTCCTCTTACTTGACTTGATAAATCTCTTGATTGAATTAAAATAGAATTCTTGAAATTTGAAATACTCGAATTTAAACTTTGTTTTAAACTAGCTAATTGAGCATCCATGTTTTCAACAACAGGATTCATTTCACTAGAATTTTTTAAAGCCCGATTTCTTTCTAGAAGAAGTTGATTATAATTATTAATAATATTAGAAGAAGTAGCATCATTTAATCCAAGATTGGCTGGAATTAAGTTGTTTGTACTATTGTTAGAAGTTACAAAATCAGAAACATATTCTGCTAGTTTTAATTGGGTATTTGCTTGAGCTAGTTTATCTGAGGCTAAAGCATCAGTTTCAATAAATTGTTTAGCATCAGACTCCACATCGACCAAATTATTTTTTTGCTTAAAACCTTGTTCAGATCCTTCAGCACTAGACAATTCTGCTGTAATAAACTCTAATCGTTGATTAATAAAATCGGCTGTGTTTTTCGAAATTTGGTTTTTGTCATCAATCGCATCTTGATAATGTTGTTGAATCAGGTTATTTATTAAATCTTCTGCTTTTTGTTTTGTTTCATCTTGAATGCTTAATTCAACAATATTTGAACTTTTATTAATTGCTTTAATCTGAAGTCTGGCTAGATACTGATCTACTTTCGCTAATAAAGGAACAATACTTATTTTAATTTTTTTGTTAACCCAACTTGGAATAGGTATGGTTGAGCGAATTATTTTTGCTTGACCAAATGGAGTACTTACTTGTTGACCAAATCGATACTTGACATTTTTATTATTCTGTACAAATGAATATTCCTGATCTGACAAAATCGTAACTTCTAAAAAGCCATTTAAATGATTTTTAATAGAATCTGGAGATAAAATTTCAATGACCAATGGCGTTTGATCGTATACTTCTTGACTAATAATTTTCCCTTTAGTTGAATAACTCACCTGCAAGTCTAAATCGCGCACGACTCTCATCATTAAAGAGCGTGATTTGTATATTTCTATTTCATTGTCAAGGCTATTTCCAGATTTCATCAGGCCAATATCCTGAAAGGCTGATAATTCTGATACGCCAGCACCCTTTTTTTCGTCTTTGATTAAAACAGTTGCTCTAGCATTATAAATGGGCCTTTGATATCTTAAAAATAAGAAGGCAAATAAATAAGCCATGAGTAACATGAGTGCAAACCAATACCAATTTGCAATAAATTTCCCTATTAAACTTTTAATATTTACTCCGGACTCTATAGTTTCTTCAATAGTAAAATTAGAAGATTCGTTTTCTTGCTGCATAAATTTTATCGGGTAAGAAGGACTAAAACATTAATAATCAAAGCGGCACTTGTTACAATCAAAGAACCAAATTGTATAGTAGGTGTGGAGGTTTGAATTCTTGCTTTATTTGGCTCAACATAAACTAGGTCATTTTGATTGAGATAATAAACCGGTGAAGTAAAAACATCTTTAGAAGTAAGGTCTATTCTAGTTTCCGTTTTAATGCCATCTACATCCCTGATCACTAAAATATTTTTACGAACGCCTGAAATCGTAAGATCTCCCGCCAAACCTAAAGCTTCTGGTAGAGTAATTCGTTGATTAGGGATACTAAATACACCAGGAGATTTTACTTCCCCAAGCACAGTAACTTTGAAATTTAAAATACGAAGAATTACGATTGGGCTATTGACATAAGCTTTAAGTCTTTCTTTAATCAATTCTGTAGCTTGCATGCGATTTAAACCAGCTAGTTTGATTTGGCCAAGTACAGGAAAATCGATCATCCCATTTGCATCAATCAGATAGCCACTGCCTGATGAGGCACCTTGGTTATTGTTGGAACTATTATTGCTGCTTCCCATTAAACTTGAAGAACTGTTAACAGATTGAGATAAATTAAATGGTTTAACAACATCTGGGTCAACTGCTGAAATTTGTATAGAAACAATATCGTCTGTGCGTAAAACTGGGATATAATTTTTTACTTCCACAGGAACTGAACTTAAACTGTCAGCTTCTTTTGCATTGTTCTGAAAATAAACGAAGTCTTTTTGATTTGCACACGATCCAAAAAATAAACTAAAAAGTATACCTATATAGGTAATGGACTTGTTTTTTAATCGAGAAAATTTGTTCATGAAAAGAGGACATGTTTAAGGCTTGCAATATACGAAAATATTGATATTTAAACTTTATATGTGCCATTACTTGTTTTGAATAAATGGTTAATTTAAACTCAATGAATAGGTAATTTCAAAAAAACAATAACGTTTGGGGTTCATTTTTTATTAATTCAATACTCGTTCATCAAGTTGCTGAAACCTAGAATTTTGACTTAAAAATTCAGGAACCATTTTCTTCAAACATCTAACAATTTCAATTTCTGATGATTGACTTTCTACCAGTTTTTTTAATTCAACAACATAATCATGTATCAAATTAAAATTATTGGGAACAACTTTAGAAATCATAATTTTATCATGATGAGTTTTCTGCACTGACTCGGTATCATTCAATAATTCTTCATAAAGTTTTTCACCTGGTCTCAATCCTACATATTCTATTTTAATATCTTTCTCAGGGATTAATCCGGATAATCGAATCATTTTTTGGGCTAGGTCAACAATCTTGACGGATTCTCCCATATCAAAAACAAATATTTCGCCTCCATTTCCAATAAATGCCGCTTCCAGAACTAGTTGACATGCTTCTGGAATTGTCATAAAATATCTTGTAATATCTTGATGTGTTACTGTTATGGGTCCTCCAGCTGCAATTTGTTTTTTGAATAAAGGAATAACCGAGCCATTAGAATCAAGCACATTGCCAAATCTGGTGGTGATATAGGCCGTTTGAGATTGATTATTTTTGCTTTGCACATACATTTCTGCAGCTCTTTTCGAAGCTCCCATAATATTTGTTGGATTCACAGCCTTGTCTGTTGACACCATCACCATGGTTTCAACCTGATATTTTTCTGCAAGATCTGCCAATAAGCAAGTTCCTAATACATTTACTTTGATTGCTTGAATTGGATTTTGCTCCATGGCAGGAACATGCTTGTAAGCCGCTGCATGAAAAATAAAATGAATCTTTTCTTTTCTAAATACAGATTCAATATCTTTTTCATCTCTTACATCAGCAATAATTAGTTCAATGTCTACTTCTTTATAGTGTGGATGTATTTTTAGATCTTGTTCTATATGATACATTGGCGTTTCGGCCTGATCTACTAATATAATTCTGTAGGGTTTAGAATACATAAGTTGTCTAACAATTTCAGAACCTATACTTCCTGCAGCACCTGTAACAAGGATGGTTTTACCTTTTACCTTGGCCTCGATATGTGCGCCTTCTAGTTTGATGGCATCTCGACCTAATAGATCTTCAATATGAATAGTTTTAATTTGTGATTTGGTAAGTTCTCCACCTATCCATTCTTCGATGGGAGGTACCGATTTTACTTCAAGTCCCCAATCAATGCAACGATCAACCATTTCACGCTTTTGCTTGGGTGTTGCATTCTGCACTGAAATCACCACAAGATTGATTTGGTTTTTCTCGGCAAATTTATCAATGTTATCACCGGAATGTAAAATTTTGATGCCTTGGTAAAACTTTCCTCTCTTTTTAATATTATCATCTATAAAGGCTAACACTTCGTATGATGATGATAAAACGTCTAATGTGATATAACCTGCTTCTCCAGCGCCATAAATTAAAATACTTGGCTTTTTAGTATTGGCCTTCCCAAGATTAAATACATATTTGATACTCAGACGAAAAACAATTAATAAAAAACAACTTAGAATATAATTTGCAAAGGCAGCTAAAGGGGTAATGGCAAAAAAAGTAAAAGAAAAGGCTAATGAAAAAGAATAAATATACAGTTGGTTCAATAATAAAGCTGTCGTTCTACTAAATAGCACTCTTTTGATATCATGAACACTCGTATATCTTATGACACCTTGATGTGGTTTAAATAAGGAGTGCCCCACCAAAGCAAAGCAAATCACACTTACTAATCCCCTGAAATAATTGATTAAATCAAACTCATGAAGAAATCTTTTTCCTTGAAATAAATAGACAATAAATAATGAAAAAGAAATAATCATCATATCCAAAATGAGAACCACCCATTTGGATACAAAACGACGTTTGAAATACTTAAATTCAGCAGGGTTTGGAAGCACCTAATTCAAATTTATATTTGACAAATTCTCAATTCCACAAATTTAATACACTTAATTGAATATCAATAGTAAAATCGCTAAGCATAGAGATTTTGAGCCTCTATTCTTAGCGATATCGTGTTGTTTTAATTGCCTGGGTGTTTTAAGGTTATTCTTTAAATGCTAGAACGTGCTATTTAGCTCTTACGCTCAACGAAATTCTTCTGTTTTGAGCTTGTCCTTCCTTAGTCGCATTATCCTTTATAGGAAACTGAGGGCCATAACCTTCATAGGCTTTGTCATCAAACGAAGCAGCGGTAAGGCCTTTGCCTATCATGTCATTGTAAACATTTTTGGCTCTAGCATCAGATAATTTTACATTCTTTAAAGA
>CAZSUF010000013.1:0-807 GCA_964609875.1 uncultured Bifidobacterium sp. | reverse complement strand
CCGAGAGTTTCTGATTCGCACCGCGATCGCCGGTATTATCCGTATAACCTCCAAGTTTTACTTTTACGGCTGGATAAGCTTTTAATATTTCTACTGCATTGTCTAATTGCTTCATGGAACTTGCCTTTAGACTTGCTTTGCCACTATCAAAAAGCAAATCCTCAAAATTGAACCATGTATTTTTATCGATTTTAGCATTCGGGTCGTTGATAAATGAATATAATTTATCTTCAAGAGATCCTTTAAAGGCATCTATTTCCTTCCCATTGACTAATTTAATTTTTATGGCTTCGCCTTTTGTAGCAATCCAGTTTCCAGACTCATCTATACTTCCTTTTGAATCATCGATATTCGCAACAGCTGAAGAGTCTACAATAGCTGTATTGTTTGTGTTTGCTTCTTCTTCACCAACAGAGGCAGTTTCCATAGCAGCTGCGGCAACTGGCTTATTCTTTACTTCTGATTGGCCAAGAAATGAAGAAAAACCTGCAGGGACCATTTGCTGAATTTCGGTTTTATGACCACCAAGCCAATTCAACATGCCACTAAAATTCAATCCGTCTGTGCTCATTTTCTTCCCAAGAAAAGAGGCTAATAAAGAACCTCCAAGTCCTAACAAGGTACTTGAAGAATTTGCTTGTGTTCCAGCAAAATTTGATACCAAATTCGCTAATCCATTTACCTTATCTCCAAATAAACTTTTCAAAAGACCCGTCCCAATATTCATGGCTGTTGAAGCTCCAGAAGAAGCACTGCCTCCAACAAGGTCTTCAATATGAGTTTGCTGATTCGAAGCCTGACCAAGTA
>CAZSUF010000012.1:21009-28445 GCA_964609875.1 uncultured Bifidobacterium sp. | reverse complement strand
GCGACAGGAAAAACGATAAACGCAATACAGGCTAATTTAAAATTTTGATAAAAATGTCGACTGAATCTGAACTATTATTTATTATAAGCCCTTGGAGAGAAACAAAATCGTCATTTATTAAACTAATAGTTGAAATGGAAGTTTCAAGTGTATTTGAATTTTTATTAGAAAGAGCATTTTGTTTTTCAAATAATATATCTAAGTTGGATGTTAAAGAAGAATGTAGGTAGCCTAATGTATCAAATTTCTTAATGTCAGAAGGGTCAAGTGCTTTCAGTATTGCTTTATTTATTTTTAAATATTCATTTATTTGAACAGTAATAATTGTATCTAGAGTCGCTTTTTTTTTTTTTTAATTTTTTTTTTGATTATATCTTTTTTTCTTTTAAATCTTTAATTGCATTCTCTCTATTTATTATAGATGTGTCATGTAAAGTATTCCTATAAATATAAATGCTTTTGGCGATTATATCTGAATTAGATTCTACTTTTGTTTTACTTATTTGAGCAAAACTGTAGCACGATAAAATAATAAGAGAGGACAGTATAAATAACTTACTTATCATCTATCAATATTGGTTTAAATCCATAAATAACAGTTACAACTCTTCTTTTTTCATCAATTTTCTTTGGGGCCATATTTTTAAATGGTAATTTAGAAAAACCTCTACCTAGCCAATTGATATTATAAAATATATGGCTATAATTCTTTTTGTAATCATTTCTGCTTTCAACAGAAACTTGTAATATGTCTGCTAAAGATTTTGCTCTTAATTCAGATAACTTTTGATTTAGTTCTGATTGTGAAGGATTGCGTAGATTGTAAATTGAAACTAAATCTTTATAAAGATTTCCTCCTATACTAACTTCCTGCTCATCTGTATAACCATATATCCCTATAATAACTTCCATATTTAAATGATTATCCTTTTCAATAATTTTAACTATATCATCAATAATAGGTTCTAGGTCTATTAAAATTAACTTAGCATCCTCGTTAGCTATTTTATATTCACCTGATTTGAAAAATCTAGATGATTCAAACGATTTGAATGTTTCTAATTTGTACAATTTTAAAAATGTTTCAATTGTAGTTTGATATGATTCACTTCTTTTAGACAATTTCTTTTTTAACTCATCAACCTTTCGAGCATTTTCGGCAATATTTTTTAATGACTTATCAGCTTTAAGTTCATTTATACTATCTACTAAAATAGAAATATTGGTCTTCATTGTTTTATATGTCGAATCCATTACACTCCCTATTTCCGGTGATTGTGTGCCATTCTCAACTTTCTTTTGATTTAAATCAATTAATTTATCAAGCTGAGAATTAACGGAATTAGCTCTTGAGATTTCTTTATTTACTTTACATGATGATAAGCAAAATATTGCAACAATTATTAATAGTCTATTCATAATTTAATCTATATTAACCTCACCAGGATTAGCCTCTAAGCCTTTGGGAGTATAAATAATTGGTTCATTTTTTCTTAATTGAATCGGATTTGTAAACTTTAAAGGGTTACTGCCCATATCGCAGGTTGAAGTGGATATAAGTACATTTAAAAAAGTAATGGGAATTGCATAATTAATGTTAGCTCTTGCACCATCATCAACACCATTTTCATTCTGACCTTCTCTACCACCTTGCAAAATGCCAACTAATTCTCCATATTCATTGATCAAAGCACCACCACTTGAACCATGTGTAAATTTAGCATCAACTATAATTTCAGTATAGATGTCTGGATAGTTTTGTAAACCTTTTATTAGATTACTAACAATTCCTTCAGTAATGGAATTTTCAAAGCCTAAAGGACTAGAAATAGTATAAATCTTTGATCCCTTTTTAAGTGTATTATTATTATCAACTTGAATTGATTTAAAGGAATTATTAGAAATTTTAAAGATAGCTAGATCAGCTTCTTCCCAAAAACATATTAAACTACCAATGCTTTCATACTTATCTTCATTTTTTACAAAAACATCATCAGGATTAATATCAAGGATACCTTTTAGAACATGGTAGTTAGTAACTAAATGTCCGTTATTTGTTATAAAAACTCCACTAGCAAGTGAGAAATAATCATTGTTTTTTTTAATCCAAACTGTTACAACTGATTTAGAGCATTTTTGAAAAATTTCTTCTGAATTATATTTTTTATTCTGAGCAGATATTGTAGTATAACTAATAATAAATACTGTAAATAGTAGCAAACGTGACATGAAGAGAGTAGGTTTATCTGTAAAAATATAAAAATATCTTAAAATGGAGAATTTTATAAAATAGAATATTAAAAATTACTAATCTAATTCAACGTCATACGTCTTGCCATCTTCACCAAATACTGTGCAAGTACCGTTTTTGTCTAACTCTGAAGGTGTAATATGGTCATTGTCCAACCAACCACCTTTGGGGAAATTTATTTGAATTACTTCACAGTCTTCAACTTCAACATCTAGTGTATATGTGTTTGAAAATCCTGTTTCTGGGTTAGAATAATATACAGTTGCAGAATGAACACCATCTTCATAATTGCATTCATTTTCTGAACTAATATGATTAGGTGATTGATTGCTTGATTCTGAATTATCATTGTTTAATTGTACTTCATCATTAGAAGCTTCATTAACTTCATCGTTAGATGATTCACTAATATTATATCGAGAAGAATTGTTAGTATTATTATAGAAATTATTATTGCTACTCGATTCTTTGCTATTACAAGCTAATAGTTGTAGTAGCAGTGTAGCAAAAAGGAATTTCAATATTATTTTCATTATAAATGATTTAAAGCCCATATACCTCACTTATCTTACCATTGTTATCAAAAATAAATCTAACTCGACTTTCTTTAGTTATCCTTTCCTGCTTCTTATTGCTATAATATTCAAAAGAAGAAATAAGATCGTAAGTGTTTTCAGCTATTTTATCAATTCTGTGTATAGTGTTTTTACTATCTGAGGTAATACTCCAACTATATTCATATCTTTTCTTTAAATCGGCATATGAAGGATTCTTCAAATCCCAATACCTAACGATA
This sequence comes from uncultured Bifidobacterium sp., assembly GCA_964609875.1. Classification (GTDB taxonomy): domain Bacteria; phylum Bacteroidota; class Bacteroidia; order Chitinophagales; family Chitinophagaceae; genus OLB11. The sequence goes on along the minus strand of CAZSUF010000012.1, from coordinate 25,398 downwards.
TCAGTTGAAAAGTGGCTAAAAATTGCATCAAAGTCACGACTGTCCTCAGCTTCTGTCATGCTTTGAATAATAGCTTTGTTATCAATAGATTCAGTATCATCTGAGCTAGAAGAAGTATTATTGTATTTGCTAGAATTATCTTCTTGAGTATTGTTACTTGGCAATGATACTTTATCTTCTAAACTTTCTACTTGAGTTTTAGCATATAAATCTGCTAAAAATTGGGATGGGATGCCGAAGTTAAAACTTTGCTCTTCGGAAACTTTGGCAAAGTTAATAGCAACTAATTCACCCCATTTGTTAATTACAGGACTTCCAGAAGAACCATGTAATGATGGAATAGAATACAATACTCTTTTTGTATCAGGATCTTGAGATATTTCACCTGAATTGAATTGAGATTTTATTCCATCAGATGTTGACGCTAAAGCAATACCTTGGTTAAAACCTATCATGTACACTTCCGATCTCATTTTTAAATTGTGTCCTTTTTTAGGTTCTTCTAGTTTAATAAACTCTTTAACTGTTGAAGGTGTTTTTTTATTTTTTAGTTGAATAATAGCTAAATCAATGTCTTCATCATTTGCTTTTTTAATTGGTACACATTCAATAAAATCTTTCAAATTAGTTACATGTGTGTTATCAAAAGCAATACCTAATGATTTGCGTTTCATCTTTATTTCCGTATTACTCGGATTGTAGTTTAGTGTTGAAAGAATACCTTCTAACTCAACTATTGCATTCTTTTTTTCTAAATATGCATCCTTCAATGTACTTGCATCATTGAAATTGAGATATGCATGATATCTGGAATAATAATCTTCTATTTTACTACTTTCTACATTTTTCTCATTAATTGCTTTTTGTAAATCGCCTCGTATATTATAGAAATATTTATTGATTGCTTCCCCTACTTTTTCTTGCGATTTTTCAGGGAAGATTACGTGCTTGTTTGTAGCTATTTCACCATTTTCAGAAATAAAAAAACCAGTACCAAATGACGTAGATGCATTTTCTAAAGCCTCTGATTCATTGTCGTGCAATATAGGTTGCCCATTAGAACCAATAGTATAATAAAAGTCTAAACCATTGTCAAAATGTATGACAAAATAGAATTCATTTTTAATGAGTACTACACTTGATCTATATTTTTCGTAAATTTTTTCGGGCGTTAATGTTTCACAGGAGGAGCTGAACAAAATAACGAATAGCAATAAGTGTAATAACTTCATAGGAGCAACTATTTATACGAAAATATAAAAGGAAGGTGATAGCTACAAACAAAGTAACTAGAATATTTATTCCTCAGCAGCAATAGATAAATATTCGCCAGGTTCTTGTAGATAGTTATTATCTTTAAAATTGTCAGCTAGTAATTTAGCTTGAGCTATTACAGTCTCTGTAGCTTTGAGTTCCATATCTGGTGGGTAACCATGTTTGCGTAAAATCTTTTTGACAGCAATACGCATTTTGGCTTGTACATTTTCTCTAATTGTCCAGTCTATACTGGTATTACTTCTTACTGTATCAACTAACTCTCGTGCAATATGACGTAGGACTTCATCACCTAGTATGGCTACTGAACTATCGTTGATATCGAGTGCAGAATAAAATGCATATTCTCTAAAATCAAGACCTAATTCTTCACCTTTTCTGTCAGCTTCTTTTATTTCTTTAGCCAAATTGATTAATTCTTCAATAACCTGCGCTGATGTAATTAAATTGTTTTGATAGTTTTTAACTGCCTGTGCTATCATTTCTGAAAACTTCTTGGACTGAACCAAATTAGTTTTTTGTCTTGCTTTGATTTCATCATTTAGTAGCTTTTTGAGTAATTCTAATGCAAGGTTCTTATGTTGCATTCCCTGTACCTCTGCTAAAAACTCATCGGATAATATTGAAATATCAGGTTTCTTAATTCCTGCTGCATCAAAAATATCAACTACCTCATCTGCTACTATAGCATCTGATAATATTTGCTTTATGGCTGTCTCTATTTCTTCATCACTTCTTGTTTTAGTGCTTTGGGTAACTTTAACTATTCTTGCTTTAGTAGCTTGAAATAAACCTACTTCATCTCTAATGTCTATAGTGTAAGGATGAGGTACAGAAATGGCAAAGGATTTACTTAGAGCAATAACTGATTGGATAAAACGTTCTTTTCCATTTTCTAAACCTAAGACAAAGTTGGCAGCTTGAATAGGAAAGTATAATTTCTCCTTGGGTGTAAGCCCAAAGAATGATTTGTAATCGAAACCTTTAGATTGAGATTTGTCTGTTGGTTGTTCTTCAAATAGCTGTGCTACTATTTCATATTTACTCATCATTACTGAAGCCGCTTCTTCTTGGTCAAACGCTGGTTTACCTTTACCACCACTTTCTGTGTAAACAGATAATGCTTTTTTAAGGTCGGTAGCAATACCAATATAATCGACTACTAAACCACCTTCTTTGTCTTTGTACACTCTGTTGACTCTTGCAATAGCCTGCATCAAATTATGACCTTTCATAGGCTTGTCGATATACAATGTATGCAAACTAGGTGCATCAAAACCAGTAAGCCACATATCCCTTACAATAGCCAATTTAAGGCTGTCCTTGGGGTCTTTGAGTCTTTCACCTAAAGCTTTGCGTTTTGCTTTGTTTCTTACATGTTGCTGGAAGTTTAATGGGTCTGATGATGAACCAGTCATTACAACTTTTATAGTTCCTTCATCATCATGATCACTGTGCCAGTCAGGTCTAATTTTAATAATTTCAGCATATAAGTCAACACATATTCTACGACTCATACACACTATCATAGCTTTGCCATCTAGTATTTCATTGCGTTGCTCAAAGTGATTTACAATATCAACAGCAATTAAAGATAAGCGGTGTTGATTACCTACTATGGCTTCTAATCGAGCCCATTTTGCTTTGAGTCTTTGACGGTCTGTGAGTTCTTCACTTTCTGTGAGTTCTTCAAATTCTGCATCTACTCTAGGTCTTTCATCTTCTTTGAGGTTAATTTTAGCCAAACGATTTTCGTAGAATATCCGAACAGTAGCTCCATCTTCTACAGCTTGCTGAATGTCGTACACATCAATGTAATCTCCAAAAACAGCTTGGGTATTCTTGTCGGTATTTTCAATGGGTGTACCCGTAAAACCAATAAAAGAAGCATTGGGCAATGCGTCACGCATGTGCTTAGCAAATCCATCCATAAAATCGTATTGACTTCTGTGGGCTTCATCTGCTATAACTACAATATTTCTTCGATCTGATAATTCTTCAAACTGTCCTTTTATGTTTTTGAATTTTCCATTTCCTAAATCAATTTTATCTTCTATTTCAGGTAAAAATTTTTGAATGGTAGTAAAGACAATACCACCTGATGTGACTGAAAGTAATTTTTTTAAATCATCTCTGTTTTCAGCTTGCACTGGTGTTTGCCTTAGGATGTCTTGACTTAGAGAGAAAGTATCAAACAACTGGTCGTCTAAATCATTTCTATCTGTAAGAATTACTAAGGTAGGATTGTTGAGTGCTAATACTAATTTGCCAGCATAAAAAGCCATGGTTAAACTTTTGCCGCTACCTTGTGTGTGCCAAATTACACCCACACGCTGGTCACCATTTTCAGCAGTAGCAGTTTTGGTAGATTCTACTGCTTTGTTTACTGCAAAGTATTGATGATAGCGTGGAACTATTTTAGTAAATTTTTCTTTGTGCTGATGGAATATGGTAAAATGTCGAATTAGGTCTGGTAGTACAGATTTATTGAGCATACCTTTTACCATGACTTCCATTTGAGGAATATTCTCGTCTGCTACCAATTTGCCATCAATAGATTTCCATGGAACAAAAAATTGCTTGGGAGAAGTGAGTGAACCATAGAGTGCATCCCAACCATCAGAAGCTATCAATAAGGCATTGTATTGGAATAAGGTTGGAATGGCTTGTTTGTATGTTTGTAATTGATTGAAGGCTGCATTGACATTTGCGTTTTCATCTACTGCATTTTTGAGTTCTATGACTACTAGCGGTAAACCATTGATAAATAAAATAATATCGGGCCTTTTATTGGTATTGCCTTCTATTACTGTGAACTGATTGATGACTAAATATTCATTATTAGATGGGTTTGTATAATCTATCAACCACACTTTATCACCTGCTATTCTATCCTCTTTGCGGTATTCGATATCTACACCTTCGGTTAGGTATTTATGGAATTGGTAGTTGTTTTGAAATAACTCTGGGCTATCGGAACGTAAGACTTTGCGCAAGGCTTCTTCTTGTGCTTCAAAGGGAATGGCAGGATTGAGTTTGACTATGGCTTCTTGTAAGCGGTTTTTGAGTACTACTTCGTTGTACTCACGCTCAGGTTTTGAGCCGTCAGGCGAA
>CAZSUF010000012.1:7691-20970 GCA_964609875.1 uncultured Bifidobacterium sp. | reverse complement strand
CATTACTTCTGAAACTTCCAACTCTCCTGAAATGAGCTTGGGTAATAGTGTATCTCTGAGGTTGGTTAGTTCTTGATTCTCATTTAAATATATTTTCAACTGTTCAAATAAAAGCTCAACTTGATTTACATATTCGATTAGAATTACATTTGATGGAATAAGGCAAATAATTTGTTTGAAATTAGTTTTCGAAATCTCGAGGAAAGTAGAACCATTTGCTCTTTCAATTATTGAATCCAAATTAGATTTTATCCAATATAGCAGATACAAGTTCGAAAAGCCTTTTTTTGCATTAATTGCAATATAGCCTTGATTAATAGCTGTTTCAATATCAGTAATTGCTAAATAGCCAATAGGCGCACGTGAAGAAAGTAACAGAGTGCCTTTTGGTAATAAACCAGAACTAATTTTTTTTAATCCTTCTTTTGAAATTCTCTTGTCTGTATTTAATAACACGGGGAATTGTAAATTTGATAAATCTCGTGGACTTGTCCAATGAAATTCACCATGCCAAAATGATGCTTCTTTCGTACTTGGTGTTGTGCCACCTTTAACTTCTAAAACATCATCAAGAACACCAACTTTCCACCCCTTTGGAATTTCGCCTAACTCACTATCTACCATTTCGCCCCTAGATGATTTGTACCCTTCGACTCCGCTCAGGGCAGGATCAGCAAGATTTGCAGGAAATTCAAAATCAATAAACCACTGTTTAAAGAGTGTTTGGGCTAGGTTTTCTAACTCTTGGTTTATTTTGTTGTTGAGTTCTATTTTGTCGTCAAGTGAGGAAAGGATTTCTGCAATGGCGGTTTGGGTGTCGTAGTTAGGTGCAGAAATAAGCACTTGTTTTAGTTCTGATGATTTAATGCCAGTAACTGTAGTACCTGTTTCTCTTTCTTTTAGTCTTTGTTGTCCTTTCTCAGATTGTAAAAAATATTTTAAATAACCGTTGTCGATTAGATTATCTCTTCCCCTTAGAGTTATTATTCTTTGTGCTAAAGCGTAACTGGCATCTTTTATCTGAGCAACCTCCCCTAAAGGTGCTTCTGTTGTTAAAACTACGTCACCTACTTTTGGGAAACCTCTTGTCATCCATTTTGGATAATCTTCCTTTGAAATGTATTCTGATGGTTCTTTTATTGTGCCATTCTTTACAATTTTGGCGGTAATTAATGGCACTCCAAACGTCGTTTTCTTTGGAGTTTTACCTCTATAATCAATGAAATCAGCTATTTCTCCTAATTTATATTCTTTCCATTTGGTCATAGATTTAATCAATTTTATCTTTTTTTGCTCTATTAAAATATCTTAAAACCAATTGCGCATTTGCTTTTTCAGTTTTACCTCCTTTGGAATATGGAATAATGTGGTCTAATTCAGCATCTTCAATTGCGAGTATTCTTTGGCCAGATAAAGCACAGGTTGGATTATCATTGAATAATTCTTCTTTTAGAGAGTAAGGGAAAATGCGTTGATTGTATTGACTATCACCTACGATTTCTTCGAGCATATCCATGTACTTTCTAAAACGTTTTTTAAGGTAGTCCGTATCAGAAGTTTGCCATGTGATAATTTCTTGGAAATTGCGGTCAGTAATCATTAAATCTAATAATGCTTCTCGAATAGCATCTGCTTTAGAGAGAATATCATTTTTATGAAAATTGACAAAGCCTACCATTTGAATGTCATACAAAGCCATGTTGATCTGCCCAATTGACCAGTAGCCAGCCTTACCGTCTTCACTTGGCATGTAACGTCTGAATGCAGTATCACCAAAGACAATTTTTACTAAATCTAAACAATGTTCAAATCGAGCTTTGTATTCTTTTACTTTTTCAGCAGACAGTGATCTTTTTTCACGAAGTTCCTTGTTACAGAATTGCTTCATGGGTGATTTGTAATTGGTATATGATTTTTCAGATAGGGCAAAAAAACGTAAAATCATACCTCTATAAATCATTCTGGTTTTGAAGTTATCTTTTTTGATGATGTTATGAAAAGTTTCATTCTCACTTAACTCAGCCAAAAGCCTAATGTAGTCACCTCTGTAAACAGTATTTCTAATTTCATCTTCATTCAGCTTGGTAGAGCCAGTATTTAAACGTTCAAAAATTTCGAATTTTATATCAGGATCAGATTCTCTTTTAATAATAATAGAGTGAATAGTTGTACTTCTGATTTTCATTTGAAGATCAGAATCTAATGTAGCAAATGTTTTTCCTTTTAGTTCGGTCAATACATTTAATCCTGAAAGCTTAAATTGTTTGCCATTTGGATACTTACCTTCAAGAAAAGAAAGAAATGAAGTAAGTCGTTGTTGGCCATCAATTACAGAATATGTGCCATTGGGTTCTTCTGCCAAATAGATAACGGGAATTGGAACATCTAATAAAATTGATTCAATTAAACGGCTTGCTATTTGTTCTGATGCAACAAAGTTTCTTTGATATTCAGGTTGAAGGGATAGTTCTCCATCACTTTTCATAGTGTTGAATTCTCTAATAGAAAAGTCTTTGGCTTGCCAAATAATTTTTCTCTTATTGTTTTCATTAAGGTCAAGTTCTCCATCCTCTTCTTCTGAAAACAATGCTATTTCTTTTTCTTCTTCATTCGACAGTGGTGTAGTTTCAAATAAAGGTTCTATATTGTTTGATTCATTAATGGTGTTCATATAATTTGGTTTATTAGGGATTTTATTTTGAATTTTGAGCGATTTGAAAAATAAATTTATCAATAAAATGGAGCATTACAGAGGATTTGTTTTTCAAAATGAGCCATGTTTATTTATTTTTAGAATAGTTTTAAATATTCGTCGAATACAAAAACACGATTACGAATTTGACCTGTCATCTCTTTCAGTATTCCCGCCTTCACAAAATCATCAACAAGATCATTTGCAGTTTTATAGGTGCTTTTAGTTATTTCTTTTGCTTGATTAACATGAATAACTGGTTTTTTAAAAAGATGTTGCAATAGGATACTAGCTTTATTACTTTTTTTGCCAAAGCTTGTTGTAATTTTATTTTCAAGACTTGCTTTTAATTCTAAAACGTTAGATAAGGTTTGTGTTGCATTTTCAGCTGTCTCTGCTACTCCAACTAAAAAGTATTTTAACCATTGTTTCATATCATTTTTAGAACGGACAAATGTTAAATTATCATAATATAAGCCTTTGTTTTTTTCAAAAAAAGCAGATAAGTACAATAATGGTTTGTTTAGTATTTTTTGATCCACAAGAAACAAGGTAATCAACAAACGTCCTATACGGCCATTACCATCCAAAAATGGATGTATTGTTTCGAATTGATAGTGTGCTATGCCAATTTTAATTAAAGCTGGAACATTGATATCATCGTTGTGTAAAAAATTTTCTAAATCTCCCATTAGCTCCTGCACATAATCTTGATTAGGTGGTATGAATACTGCATCCATCAAACTATTTCCACCTATCCAGTTTTGACTTGTTCGGTATTCACCTGGTTGTTTGTTTTCACCTCGAACACTATTTAAGAGTATTTGATGTGTTTTCTTAATTAATCTGGATGAAATAGGCAATGTTTCCAGTTCAATAATGGCTTGATTCAACGCTTTGATATAATTATTTACTTCTTGCCAGTCACTTTTTCTTTCAGGCGATATTTCTTCTTCATCTAATAGCGCCTCATCCATTTGTGTTTGTGTACCTTCAATTCGACTAGAAACTACTGCTTCTTTGGTCACATGTAGCTGAATGAATAAATCAATGTTGGGTACTAGTTTTGAAAAGGAATTCAATTCACCTAACTTGATTGCAGCTTTTTCTAGTAATTTATTAATACTTTGATCCTCCCAAATCCACTGTAAGTTAACAGGATTAGGCAGAAAGAATGAATATCCAGTCTGATGCTTCATTTGCTTTCCAGCTTTATAATTTTCTAAGTGAATCATTTATCAAACATTATTTATGCAAAGTAACATATAATTTTTCTTATTTTACTTTAGGCTACTTAAACTAACATATAAATATTTATATTTTAGTTTCCAGCTAAATTTCAATACCTGCTTTTTTGAGGTTTAATTTAATACGATGCTGTAATTCTATGGACTGAGAGAAATATGATTTCAGATTTTCTGAAATAGTAGTCACCTTTTCTTCATAAGTAATACCATCATCTTCAACTTCTTCAGTACCTACATATCTACCAGGTGTGAGTACAAAATTGTTGTCTTCAATTTCTTTCATCGAAGCAGACTTGCAAAAACCTTGAATGTTTTCATAGTTACCTTCTTTGTTTCTCCAATTGTGGTAAGCATCAGCTATTTTGGCAATGTCTTCATCATTGAAAGCTTTATTCTTTCGACTGGTCATGTGACCAATTTTACGAGCATCAATAAAAAGGACTTCGTTTTTTCGGTTTCTAAATTTATGATTGGTTCTATTACGCGCTAAAAACCAAAGACATGCAGGAATTTGAGTATTGTAAAAAAGTTGAGTTGGTAATGCAACCATACAGTCTACTAAGCCTTCAGTGATTAACTGCTTACGAATGTCACCTTCTGAGCCAGCATTAGTAGTCATAGAGCCATTGGCTAATACGATACCAGCAGTACCAGTAGAGCCAAGTTTATTTATAAATAATTGAAGCCATCCGTAATTGGCATTTCCTACTGGAGGAATACCATATTTCCAAAGGTGGCTATCTTGCAATTGTTCACCTCCCCAGTCGGAAATATTGAAAGGAGGATTAGCCATGATGTAATCCGCTTTGAGGTCTTTGTGTCTGTCATTGTGGAAAGTATCACCCAATTCAATTTTAGCATCAATACCTCTAATAGCAAGATTCATTTTAGCTAATTTGTACGTAGTAGGATTGCTTTCTTGACCGTATACTGCAATGTCATCAATTCGACCTCCATGAGCTTGTAAAAACTTCTCACTTTGTACAAACATACCTCCACTACCACAGCATCCATCATAAATTCGACCATTGTAAGGTTCTAGCATTTCAACTAAAAGCTTTACTATACTTTCAGGTGTATAGAATTGACCGCCTCTTTTACCTTCTGCATCTGCAAACATGCCAAGGAAATACTCATATACTCTACCTAATAAATCTTTGCTGCTATGTCCTTTTTCTTTAAACCCAATATTACCAACTAAATCAACTAATTCACCTAGCCGTTTCTTGTCCAGAGCAGGACGTGCATAGTCTTTAGGTAATACACCTTTTAAAGATGGATTGTCTTTTTCAATAGCATCCATGGCATCATCAATATCCTTTCCAATTGAAGGAAGTTTTGCTCTTTGCTGTTGTAGGAAATTCCAACGTGCGGATGGTGGAACATAAAAGACATTTTCAGCTAAGCATTCATCTTTGTCTTCAGCATCAGAATGTTTGTCCTCTTTCAGCTTGTTGTATAAATCTTCGAAGCTATCAGAGATATATTTAAGGAATATAAGGCCTAATACAATATGCTTGTATTCAGCTGCATCCATATTGTTACGAAGTTTGTCGGCAGTAGCCCATAAGGTTTTTTCAAGGTCTTGAGTCATAGGCTATAAAAGTAATCAATTTGAACTTGTAAACAACAGTCGTAAAGATACAATAGATACGCATAAAACATCCACGTGTTAGTAATATATTGCGCCTAATTTTGAATTACAACTTTATAAGATTAATAATCTATTATATTAAAGTAGTGCTGAGCTTTGCATTTAGATAGAGATAATTAATAAAATTATAAAGAATAAACACATTAAATTAATTTATAATATTATTTGGAATTGTGCAGTGAATTGGTTATATTAAAATAAAAGAATATGACACAAGAAGAAGCTAAAATACTTGAAGAAAAGAATAGATGGGTAAATACAAAGTGCATAGATTTAATACATAAGAGTGTTGAGCCAAAGTTTAAGTCTGGTGATGTAGTTGAATTAGTTAATGGTGAATCTCCTAAGCTTGTGATTAGCCATCATGTGAGGGAAGAGCTACCTAATGTAAAACTGACTAAGACTTTCAACGGAAAGTGGTATGCAGTATATTATGATAAAGTAAAGAGATATGAACCAGATGGTAGCATATCAGAAAGTACTGAACCGAAAGAGGTTGAAATAGATCAAAGGATGTATAGAATTGCTGAGGATAGTAAATATGAGTAGGATTATTCTATGTTAAGAGTAGGGATATATCCTGTAAATTTCAAAACTTCATCTTTAATAATATTTGCTATTAGGTCTTGATTCCCAAGAGTAGTATAAATACAGTCGTGAACAGTTAATACAGGAATATGTGGATACTCAGCAATAATTCTGTTTGCAATAATATCAATAAAAAGATAAGATTCTGAACGTTGTAAAATCTTACTCAGTAGAGTATAATCTTTTCTTTTAATAAATTTAACTAATTCAGAAATCGATGGAAAATACTGCTTAAAAATAGCAAGCTCATTTGATTTTGAATAATTATTCCCATATAAAATTTTTAAGGATACAGGTTTGATATTTTTCTTATCGGTAGATGTCATTTTAGTAGTTGTATTGTGAACGATTTCGTGAATACGTTGATATAGATTGCCATTGCAAACAAGTTCAGTATAATGCTTAATATCTAGCTTATGACATGATTTTCTTAAAAATGAAATAATAGATTTAATTTTTTTTGGTTCAATATCTTTTTCTGTAAAACCTATAGTGGCTAGGCATAAGTGGTCATTAGAAAAGGACCAAAAGTCAGGGTTGAGTAAAGACAATAAAAGCATTGGCTGGCTATTCGAGAGATCAATAGACATTAATTTTTTACCATCAACAGACAATAGGTGTCGATACCTCTTATTTAATTTTGATAATGTGGAGTGAACCCTATAAATATTTGTATCTCTTTTTATTTCAAACACATTACAAGAGATGAGCTTAGCATTGAGTAACTCAATAGAAAGCTGGTTGAAACGGTTCTTTTCTCTTATCTCGTACCTACCTCGTTTATGTACTTTATTAGGTGCAATGAATACTTGTTTAGTATCAGGAACCAATTTACGTTGAATCAATAGCTCAGATGCTAAAGCTAAAGAACTAGGAAAATCAATTTTCAATTTAGATAACCAAAATTCTAAAGAAAGATTGATGAGGTTTCGAGAATTTCTAACTATTACTTTATTACTATTTAATTCTTCTTCTTCAAACTTTTCCTCTTCTTCTTCTTTATAATTATTAATTCTTTTTTTACACTCTATAAATTTAATTGGTAAAGCGTCAATATACGACAGAGAATGCCAATTGATACAATAGCCAAGGGATTTAACTTCGGGTGTAAAAATCCCGTCACATTTGATAATATCAAATGAAATTAAGAGATTAAGATAAGCCTTATAATTGTAAGAAACAGATTTGAAATTTACATGATTAATGTTTGTAAAAGTATCACCTTCTGATTCTTTCAATTGTATTTTATATCGACTTGTTAAGATGACATTTAATAACAAATGCAATTTTTCAAGCTTATAATTAGGGATTTCAGTTTTGCCTGAATGGTGCAAATAGCTGTAGTCAATATTTGGTACGATAAGGAATGTGTTCATTAAAAATATGTTTAAAAAAGCCCACTGTTTTAAGATGGGCTTTTTATTAGAAAAGATTATTTGTTTCTACAGAAGAGATAATTTTTATACAATTCATTGAAATGTCTTTTGGCAAGCAAAATTTGATTGTCAAAAGGGGTTCTTTCCATTTCTTTGCCATATTCAACGATATAGCATTCATAGATATCATCCTTTATTTCACTTTTATCTAAATCGAATCTATATCCATTATTAAACATGATACGTTCAAAAATTATACTACTGTTCTGTTTATTTACTGTTGGCTTCTGCATTTTTTAAATTGTTGTTTAAATATTCTGTAATATGGTCATCAAGAAATCTAGGCTTTTTATTAATTTGTACATACTTAATTCCACCTGATTTCATCATTCTTTCTAAAGTGCGCAATGATATTTGTAAAATATCAGCGACATCTTTCTTCTTCAATAATTTCATCATACCTTTCTGTATTTTTGCATTTCCGTAAATGATTGATTCACGAGCTCTGATGCTGTGAATACTCTATTATCTAAAATATATTTTGATAATTCTTCCACGTCAAATATATTTTTAGCCCCCATCTTAATGAAAGGGATTTCCCGTTTGTGTGTCATTTTGTAGAGCTTGCTGGTACTGACACGTAAATATTCAGCAGCTTCTTTTTGATTTAATAATCTCATTTTCAATAAATTTAAGTCTAAATCAATCTCAGGTTGCCAGGCTTCATAAGTAGGCCACTACCAAATGAAACCCTGAGCTTGATTCGGAAGACAAATATAGAGTTGAGACAAAAGGGGAAAGGAAAATCTTATTTTTTTAGCAAATCTTATCTAAAATCTTATCTAAAAGAAAAGTCAGAAACGTAAATGAATGTTGCTGAGTTAACCTCTTTTACGCATCATAATTAACTTAGTAATATCTGGTATAGTATGATCGAAAGGTTGGTCTATCTTAATCTGATTAAAGTTGCCTGAAGAGATATTTACGGCGATTGCATTAGAATCGAAACAATTGAATGTGGCATTTTTGAAAAAAGCAGAGCCGTTAAAGTCGAACCCATATTGTTTAAACGAATGAAGGAATTTGTAAAAAATAGTTTTATCAGAAGGGTCGATATTAAAAGTAAGGCGCATTTTAGAAATTTTATTTTGATTAGTAAAAAGTAAATTTAAAAATTCAGAACCAGAGATTAGTATATTAGAATGTTTAATATAGTCATTAAATGAAAGGGTGTTAGAATTGAAAATTTTCAATTTACAAGCTTTGTCATAAATTTCATCATCATTCAAAAGAGACTTACTCGCACTTTGTTTTTTGAAGCTAAGATGAGAACTCCCATAATATTTTTCGTAGTAAAAAATTTGATTTTGAAAATGCCCTTTGAAGTATTCAATAAACATTTCAGAAAAGGAATCAACAAAATTTTTGTATTGTGTTTCTTGAGTGGCGTTAATTATAATTTCAGTTGGTATGTATTTATCATTTTCAAAAGACAACATGTCTTCAATTACTGATTCTTGATAGGACTTTAATCCTTCGACTTTAAGTGAGATGAATTTATTTTTAACAACAATACAAAATTGTTCTAGTTCATTAATGAAAATATTTAAGTCTGGTATACCATCTAATTTATTCTTAAAGTTATCTGCATAGTATTTTACAGAATTAAATGGTAAATCAAAATCAGCTGGAATGGCAGTTTTTTCTATGACATTGAAAAAGTCCCTGCGATCAAAGCAGTATTGAATAAAATCAAGATTATATTTTTTTACTTCATCAAAATGTTCATCATCCACATGAATAGTATTATAAACATGATTATACACGAAAATATTATCTTTAACATATGGTTCATTTTTGAAATTTTCCATCATACGAGAATACCAAGACTCATTGAAAGAGGCAATAATATTAAACTGATCTAATCTGCCCATACTAAAAATCTAAAAGGTTATGAGATAATTTTAACTTGCTTTCATCATCAAATGAATCAAGATATGATTTAGTTACTGCCTGGCTAGAATGCCCAAGAGATTCAGATATCATATCGATTGATGCTCCAGAAAGCTTAAGGATTTGACTAAATGAATGCCTGGCTGAATAAGTTAAAGCAGTTGTTTTAAAGCCTTGTTCAACAGATATTATTTTCATGTACTTGTTCACTGTTTTTGTAAATTGTTTTATTTTAGCACGTTTCATTGCGGGTGTATAAGTATCAGAAATAATACCAAATATAAAAGGATTACTTGAATTGCTATCAATTGACCATTTAGAAATTAGTTCTTTAGTTAAAGGCAATAAGGGAACACTAATCTGTGATTGATTAGCTCTGGTTGTAGTACTTGTTTTTTGACGTACAAATCGCAAGAATTCACCATCTACATTTTCCTTTTTTAAATTGCAAAGGTCAGTCATATTCATGCCATTACATAAGTATGACAATATCCAAAAATCTCTTGCTTTGTCTTTCATAGACATAGAAGGCAATTCTAAATTAAATAAATTCTTAATTTCAACTTTGGACAAAGCTTTTTTAGTATTCTTAGAGGAAGGTATAGTATACTTTCCTTTTTTGAATGGATAGTTGTCGGCATCTATAAGTTTCTCTTCAAGGGCAATATTTAGAATCGCACGTAATGGACGAAGATAAATACCTACTGTAGAAATAGATTTACCATTATCGGTTAAATGAGCTTCATAATTTTTTAAAAAACTTGGAGACATATCTTCAAAAGACAAATTTATTTTAAACTCTTTTAGTGAGTTAATAGAGCTCTGATAATTACTAGCAGTGCCAATTGCACCAGCAACCTTTTTTTCTTGAATGATTTTTTCAAAAAGTTGTATGAGGCTCTTTCTACTAGGTTGTTTTGAAAGGAAAATTTCTTCAAATTTAGTGATAGAGAATACTTGTAAGCTCTGTTGACATAATTTAGCTTTTGAAAGTAAAGCATCAAGTTTTAATTTAATGTCTCTAAGATGTTTAGGAGATTTGTCTTTGCAAATTAATTCGAAATCAGATTGGTTTAAATCTATACCTGTGCTGTAATATACTTGCTCATTAATATAGTTTAATCTAATCTTTACTGGGAATAGACCATTTTTTTTAGCTCTTCTGATGTCTAAATAAAGTTTGAAAATTGGGTGATAAATTTGCATAAAATTTGCATTTTTTTAATGAATAATAAGGATAAATTGTGATAACAAATATAAAATAAAAATCGCTATAAGTCAATGATAGCAATGCTTTTAACGAAATATGACAACCAGAGAAAATGAAAGAAAAGCAATGAAAAACAATTAGACCTGACTGTTAATCAGGGGGTCCCAGGTTCAAGTCCTGGAGGGAGAGCCACTCAGACAAAGGGTTTCAGCGAAATAACGTTGAAACCCTTTTTTCATTTTCGACAAACTTTTAAAGAAACATCCATAACGATAAATGATGAATAGGGTCCCCGACTAAAAATACGCGGCTACCCAATAGATCATCGGGGGCATAAAAAAATAACCATTAATCCAGCAAGCTCACTTTGCCTGCCTCATACTTTAATTTACTTAGCTTGATGTCTTTTAATAAGAGAGGGCCGTCCATGTCTACCGCATCGAGTAGTGGTAAAAATTGAGCGATGGCATAAGATCCGATTTCGGTCTCGTTCATGCAACCCATCATGACTTTAAGTCCTAAGGATTTTGCTTCTTCAATCATTCTAAAAGCGGGCGTAATACCACTGCATTTTGTCAATTTAATATTTATCCCATGAAAGGTGTCGGCGCATTTTTTCACATCATGCTCGCTCACACAAGATTCATCTGCATACAAAGGCAAACTTGATATTTCCTTTAATTGCTTCATATCATCCCATTGATCTTTGGCTAAGGGTTGTTCGATGAGTTCGACCCCTAATTTTTCTAATTCGGGAATCAAATATTTTGCGTCATCAAGAGTCCAAGAAGCGTTGGCATCTACCCTAAAAACAGCCGTTGTTTTTGTTCGCAAAGCTTCAATGATTGATAAATCGTCTCGACTGCTCATTTTAATTTTATAGATAGGCCAAGGATTATCCAACATTTTTTGAATCATGTTGTCTTGTGAATCGATACCTAATGTATAATCAGTTAAAGGACCTTCTTTCCAAGTGATGTTGAGCAGTTCATGAATTTTCTTTCTTTTGAATTTAGCATACAAATCCCAATACGCCATATCTAAAGCACAAACTAAAAAAGGGTTTTCAGGAAACAAATGATGGCAAAAATGCCAAAAACGCTGAGGTTCGGTGAAGGAGTATCGCTCTAACATGCTCACCTTACTAAGTAGCTCTTCTATCATACTTTCGACGCTTACACCATAATACACTATGGCAGGCGCCTCTCCAATGCCCATGACACCATTCATGCTTAACGCAACAAACAAAGCTTCTTGCTGAGTTTTCATGCCATGAGCTGTGGTAAAAGGATATACAAACTGACTAACTACTTTTTTATACTTGATTTGAAGCATGGATAAGGAATAAAATGTCAAGGTAAATATTGAGCCCAAAAATAGGTGTATATATTTAAATCAAGCTCATCAATTTCTTCTTGATTGCCTCTTTAGCTTATGATAACTATTGTACATTTGCACTCAATTTTATAGTTAATACCCCTGCCCTTTTGATCAAAAACAAGAACATAGCCTTAGTCGGAAATCCTAATAGTGGAAAAAGTTCTCTGTTTAATTCACTTACAGGGTTAAATCAAAAGGTGGGCAATTTCCCTGGAGTTACAGTAGACAAAAAAACAGGGCGCTGTCAGGTAAATGCAGACATCAAAGCCAATGTGATTGATTTGCCTGGCACTTATAGTCTTTACCCGAAAAGTGCCGATGAGGTAGTGACATTTGATGTGCTTTTCGACGATGATGAAGCCGTGAAAATTGATGTCGTAATTGTGGTTGTAGATGCTTCTAACTTGAAAAGAAATTTACTTTTCTGCTCACAAATTATTGATATCAAAAAGCCTTTAATTGTAGCCCTGACCATGATGGATATTGCCAAACAAAAAGGCATACAAATTGATGTAAATGGGCTTTCCAGAGAATTAGGATTTCCTGTAGTCGCTATTAATCCTCGAAATAACAAAGGCATATTGGAGTTAAAAAAACAACTCGAGATGACCTTATTGAATAAATACGAACCTCCTTTAAGAGATTTTATTGATAATTTCGGATTGGCATCTCAAGTCGTGAATATTGTAAAAAAATATCAACGAGTCACGAGTGATACTTCAGCTATTCACTTTGCCTCAGCTTTTGACACCTTAAATATCATTTCGGAAGAAAACAAAGCAGCCTTAAAAAAAGAGCTTGATGATATAGGCTTTAATAAAACTAAAATCCAGGCAGAAGAAACCTTACTTCGCTATGCCCGAATAAAAAAAATCATGCTGAATTGTGTGGTTGAAACCGATCCTTTACAAAGAGAGTTGTTTAGTAGACAAATCGATAAATACCTACTCCATCCTGTATATGGCAATTTGTTTTTGATTTTTGTTTTATTTATTTTGTTTCAAAGTATTTTTTGGCTGGCTCAATTTCCCATGGAATGGATAGATACAGGGTTTGGCTATTTAATTTCTTCATTGAAAAATATACTCCCTGTAAATTTTGTCACTGATTTATTTTTGAATGGCATCTTAGCGGGCATCAACGGCATAGTGGTGTTTGTTCCGCAAATCATGATTCTAT
>CAZSUF010000012.1:7041-7681 GCA_964609875.1 uncultured Bifidobacterium sp. | reverse complement strand
GGAAGATACCGGTAATATGTCTCGTATTAGTTTTATTACCGACCGACTTATGCGGAGTGTAGGTCTCAATGGAAAATCAGTTATGCCATTAATCAGTGCAGTGGCTTGTGCCGTGCCTGCTATCATGGCTGCTAGAACTATTGAGAATAAAAAGGAAAAACTTATCACCATTTTAATTACCCCATTCATGAGTTGTAGCGCAAGGCTACCTGTGTATACCATTTTAATTTCATTGGTAATTCCCAACAAACTCATCTTTGGCTTTCTGAATATTCAAGGTTTGGTGATGATGGGACTTTATTTCTCAGGATTTTTTATGGCTTTACTTGTATCTTTTGTACTACAGTTTTTTATAAAAGCCAAAGAGAAAAGTATTTTCTTGATGGAGTTACCTGTGTACCGAATGCCTCGATGGAATAATATCGCCATGATTATGTTTCAGAAAGCTAAAGTGTTTGTGTTTGATGCGGGTAAAATTATTCTGATCATCTCCGTCATACTTTGGGCGCTTTCTTCATACGGACCCAATAAATCTGCTGGATCATTATTCAAAGAAACTAGTCTCGAAGAATCATTCGCAGGGATTGCAGGAAAGGCCATTGAACCCGCCATTAAACCTATTGGTTTTGATTGGAAAATT
>CAZSUF010000012.1:4851-7031 GCA_964609875.1 uncultured Bifidobacterium sp. | reverse complement strand
CAAGAAGCTGCTCAAATGAATTTATCTGAACAAGAAAGCTCAGAATATATTGCTTCTAAAACTTTAGAAAATTCTTATGCTGGTATTGCTGGAAGAGTTATTGAACCAGTCATTAAACCTATTGGTTTTGATTGGAAAATTGGTATCGCCTTAATCACTTCTTTTGCTGCAAGGGAAGTATTTGTAGGCACCATGGCCACTTTATATAGTGTAGACGAAGAAGATAATAAAACACTTCGTGAAAAAATGTCTAGTGCCGTCAATGCCGAAGGTGAAAAAATATACACCTTAAGAACGGGCATGTCTTTATTGATGTTTTATGTAATTGCCATGCAGTGCATGAGTACCTTAGTGATTGTAAAAAGAGAAACAGGCAGTTGGAAATATCCTATCATGCAATTTATAGGCATGGGCATTATTGCTTATTTATGCTCATGGATAGCTTATCACGTATTTGCTTGATTTAATAAATAGTTACATACCCCGTTTCTACTAAAGTAACCCCATCAAACAACTCAAACTGGTATGTACCTCTGGCATTGAAATTATTTTTATCCAATACCAATTGGGTTTTTGTTACTCTTGAAATACGTAGCACTTCTTTTTTACTTGGCTCATAAAATTTCAAGTTATACTTCTTCGATAAAGCATCTGGCAAGGTAATATTGATATGCCCTGTATAAGGATTTGTATACACTCGTGAAGAAGGAGCAAAATAAAAATCATTAGACTTTATGCCAGTTTCATCAGATGAAGTGGTGGAAGATGTCGCCTTGGTACTGCCACTATTTACAGCACCTAGTATCCGTATAAGTTTGTATCCCTTTTTTGGGAGCAGTAAGCACACCAATAGTCATGAAATTTCGAATACTATCAGAGGATCGTTGAATGGCAATAGATTTTACACCATCAAACTGACATGTCCAACTAAGTTTGTTTTGTGCATTTTCGGTTGTCACTAACATAGCTGGCAATATGGGTAATTGAGCTGAGGCTACTTGAGCAAAAAACACAGTCAACAGAAATATAAATAGTTGCTTCAAAATATAAAATTGATGTGGGCGAAGATATTAAATTCTTGAAATAAAGAGAGTCTCTCATCAAAATTAACTTGAAGTTGAGATATCCGCTCACACTGAAGGCCCAATTTACTCCATCAATAGACTTCTATTTCCTTGTAATCCGCCACTATGTATCGCCAATATTTTTTTTACAGATTGAAGTTTTCCTGATTGTAACAAATCCAGAATACCAAACATCATCTTTGCAGTATACACGCGATCTAATTCAATGCCCGTTTCTTGATTAAAATCTTTCATAAATGCAATGAGTGAAGGAGGAGCTTTTCCAAATCCCCCAAAATGATAATCATGTATAATAGACCAGTTTTGTTTAGAATTATACTGCATGATACTTTCATTCAAATCTAAGGCATTTTTCAAGGCCGAAATTCCAATGACTTGAGTGTCTGCTGATGCACTCCGAATTAATCCCGCCAAAGTCGTTCCTGTGCCAACTGCACAAAAAACATGGCTATACTCTTTTTCCAATCCACTTAAAATTTCTTCGCAACCTCTTACACCCGCTTCATTATTTCCACCTTCAGGTATAATAAAACATGTAGGATAAGCCGTTTGTATTTCTTGAAGCATAGTTGCTTCATTCTTCAATTTATAAGCTGTTCTTGACATAAACTTCAATTCCATGCCCCAATCTAGGCAATCTTGAAGGGTTGCATTATTCACTTTTTCTCCTCGAATAATGCCTATAGTTTTAAAACCACTTTTCTTACCTGCAAAGGCCAAAGCATGCAGATGATTGGAATAAGCCCCGCCAAAACTTAGCAAGGTATCTTTTCCCTGCTCAGTAGCTTGCTGTAATTGATATTTGAGTTTAAACCATTTGTTTCCGGAAATAGCAGGATGTATAAGATCTAATCTCAAAACATCTAGACTTACAGATTCATTGTTTAAAAAGGATAATTCTTTATGAAATGAGATCTTATTTGGCTCAATATTCTCAATAATGCTGCAAGAATCAAAAGAAATGCTCAATTAACTGTTTTCGGGATGTGCTTTTTTATGAAGTTTTTAATTTGGCTTTCTATTGATTAAATCTTTAGCAATGGCTTAGAGTTTTTGTTTAATTTACATGTTTTTAAAATTGTCTTCGTGAACGAA
>CAZSUF010000012.1:0-4841 GCA_964609875.1 uncultured Bifidobacterium sp. | reverse complement strand
ACAGATTCATTGTTTAAAAAGGATAATTTTATAGGTGTAATCTCCAACGCTTGGAATGAATGCAGCAAAGAAAAAGTTTCATTCATGAAGTAAATGATGATTTAACTTAGTAGGCTCTGCCATCTTTGCCTTCTACATAATTCATAAAGGCTTTGTTGACAACCGCATTGCCACCAGGTGTCGGATAATCTCCTGTAAAGTACCAATCACCTTTGTTATCCGGACAAGCGGCATGCAAATTTTCAATACTCTGATAAATCACTTCTACTTCTGCATGCACATCTTCAGGTCTCAACATCTCAGCAATTTTCATACTCACTTCCTCCACACTAAAAGGCTTAAAGATTTGCTTGACGAAATTTTTAGAGGCTAATTTATTTGATTTTTCTGCTTGCAAACATTCGGCATATACATCAAGAAGTAATTGATTCTTAAATTGCTATTCAAGAAATTTCACTGCAGCCTGAAAGGCAATAAAATCGCCCATTTTACTCATATCAATTCCATAGCAATCAGGATACCTAATTTGCGGAGCACTAGAAACAATGATAATTTTCTTAGGCCCTAAGCGATCTAACATTCGTATAATACTCTCTCTTAAAGTAGTGCCTCTTACAATAGAATCATCTATCACCACCAAAGAATCTATACCAGCGCGCACAGTCCCATAGGTAATATCATACACATGTTGCACCATTTCATTTCTTGCGCCTTCTTCTGTGATGAATGTGCGCATCTTCACATCCTTGATGGCAATTTTTTCTATCCTCACTCTCCTTTCTATCATTTCACGAAGCTTTTCTTCGTCAAAACTTTTATCCCAAGATTGAATACGGTTGACTTTAATTTCATTCAAGTAAGCCTCTGCGCCTTTTATTAATCCAAGAAAGGCCACTTCTGCTGTATTGGGTATAAATGAAAAAATAGTATTCTTTAAATCATTCTTGATGGCTTTCAATACCTTTTCAGAAAGCAACCTACCTAACTGTTTTCTTTCTTTATAAATATCCGTATCACTACCCCTTGAAAAATAAATTCGCTCAAAACTACAAGCCTTTTTTTCTGCCGAAGGCAATATTTTCTCTACTTGATAATTGCCATTTGCCTTCACAATCAACGCATGACCAGGTGGTAATTCAATTATTTTATCTTCAGTGGTTTTAAAGGCTGTCATTAAAGCAGGTCTTTCAGAAGCCGCCGAAATAATTTCTTCATCAATATAATAATAGGCCGGACGAATACCATGCTTATCGCGAAAAACAAAACTATCTCCATTGCCACAAATCCCTTCAGCCACAAAGCCTCCATCAAATAAGGCCGTCGCTTTTCCTAACACTTCTTTCCATTGAATATCATCAGGATTTTTGGCTTCTTCTTCTCTTAAATAATAATGTATCACTTCCATCATGGCAGACAAATCACTATCCGCTTTTACATTCACCAATTCTTCTTTATGCAAAAAATTAAGTAGCTCCCGCGTATTTACCAAATTAAAATTACCCGCCAAAATTAAATTTCTCGAAGGCTCCAAATCAGCTTTTATAAACGGATGACAATACTCGATATTATTTCTTCCTTGTGTGCCATAGCGCAAATGCCCCATCATCACTTCTCCCATATAACTCAAATAACCCTTCATCAATTCGGGATGATTGCGAATTTCAGGATACAATATTTCGACCTGCTCAATTTCTTCTTGTACCTTTTTGAAAATATCGGATATACTTTGGGTAACATTACTTCGGATTCGTTTCATGAACGGATTTCCGCGCGGAATATCTAATTTAGCAATGGCAATTCCAGCGCCGTCTTGTCCACGATTATGCTGCTTCTCCATCAAGAGATACAACTTATTGAGCCCGTAAAAAGCAGTTCCGTATTGTTGATGATAATAAGAAAGTGGTTTTCGCAACCTTAAAAAAGCTATTCCACATTCGTGACGTATTTCGTCTGACATAAGAGCGCAAAGGTAGATTGAAAATTATGAAATTGTGAACCTATCTTGGGAAATATTCAAATAAAATTACAAGCTTTTTGTTTGTGATTCTTTGGGCGGCACACAGGCTATCCGTTCCAAGTCCGCTGCCTCGCAAAGCCTCGTCATGCGGGCTTTCCACTACTATCCTTGCCGCAATACAAATAAAGCCTGCAACTTTTTCCGTTTTTGAGATGGTTGTGGATTCAACATACATATGTTCAATTCACTCTATATGCCCAATATAATTCCGATGTTCAAATTTAATATAAAGACTCTTCTATCGCTAAACTGATGTTGAGCGTTCGTGCTATGGCTCTTTCGTCCAATCTTCTAATTTAATTCCGCTGATACGTTTGAAATGATTCATGTTGTTAGTCACCATGATCAACTTATGGGTTACAGAAGTTACACCAATTAAAAGGTCAAAGTCGTCAATGGCTGTTCCTGCTTTTTGCAGCCTAGCCTTTTCTTTTGCGTACAAGTCTAAGGAATGGAAAATGGGAAGTATTTGTACACCTGTCAAAAAATTATCCAAAGCTTTTTTATTCTTTTCTCGTTTCTCACTTTTTTCAATACCAAATTTGAGTTCGGCTAAAGTCATTTCGGAAATGAAGCAATTATCCGCACTAACTTTATCAAACTTAGCTTCAAGGTCAAACTTGCCTTTCATGTAAAAGATGGCAATGTTGGTGTCTAAAAGATATTTTTTCAAAAAGATTCAATTTGTCTTGTAAAAACTCTGCTATTACGGATTTCTTCAATAATTTCTTCGGCAGTTTTTTTTGAGTCAAAAGCACCAAAAGATTTCTTGAAAGAAGATTTTTTGTCGGACAAATCCGACTTAACTGAAGCTGTCAACTTTGATATAAGGTCAAGTTTGTTATTGGTACTTAAATTGTCTAAAAGTCCAACATAACCATCAACAATCGTAGTATTTATTTCAGCTGCTCTCATGATGTCAAATTTAATGAAAATGTTTCAATTGTTTGATTCTGTTTTAAAATCTTGTGGTCATCAAGCAAGATGCAAATCTTTTATATTACATCCAGCCCAAAGCCTCAAACCCTTTTCTAAAAGGCCAAGGAATGCTTGCCAACATAATAATCAAACCAATCAAATAAAACCAAAACGAGGCTTTATGACTAGCTAAAGCATTTGAGGCTTTCTTAGCTTTAGACCTTCCTACATGAATTAAAATAATAGCTATCAACATCATGCTAATATGCTCTACAGCAAAAAAGCGTGCATAGCTATCTTTCATCACTTCACCCATACCCAAGTTTTGAATATTTTTGATACCCCAAGCGCCAGCTATATATAATATTAAGCCAATAAGAAGTTGTATATCACAAGCTATCATTAAAAATAAACCTGTTTTCTGATCACCTGTTTCAAATTCAGTCTTATTTTTCATACCTAAGTAAGCTCTTAAAATAGCCATAATCGCTAATAGAAGCACAACCCAACGAAGGATACCATGTATTTGATTTAAAAATTCCATATTCTTATGATTTGGGGAGCGAAGGTAGCTAAACTTTTTCCGTATTTCTACTTTTTCATCTCCACAACCATGTGGATTAATAAATCATTGCTCGGAAACAAAAAAAATTATATTTACATGCTTTCAGCTAACTTTACTTCAAGCTAAACTCCAAGGTATGTTTAACGACGATTATTTAGATGACGATTTTCGCGATATTGAGGACCTTTTAATCGAATTTAATAAGGTTAAACAAGGTGAACCTCATGGAAATATCTCCGAAGATGACTTCGAATTTCTCATAGACTATTTCGAATCGAATCACGATCATGAAAATACACAGCTTGCCTGCGAAATTTCAACTACCTTATATCCTTTCTCTTCTTCTTTATTTATGCGCAAGGCCGAATGGCTGATGGACCATAAAAAATATGGCCAAGCATTAAAAGTCTTAGATCAAATCGACGAAATTGATCCAAACAATATTGAAGCGATCTTTTTAAAATCAGATATTCTTCTCGAACAAAATCGTTTTTCCGAAGCTGTAGATATTTTAGAAAAACATGTAGACGCTTTTGATAGTGTAGACAAAACTGATATTCTACTTGAGCTTTCTGAAATCTATGATGAACTCGAAGAGTATGATAAAGTGTACTCCACTTTAAAAAGAATTCTGCAATACGAACCAAGTAACGAAGATGCTTTATTACGCATTTGTTTTTGGGCCGAAATCAACAACAAACACGAAGACAGCATCAAGCTGCATCAGGAGTTAATTGAAGAAACACCCTTTAATGCCATGGCTTGGTATAATTTAGGCGTGGCTTATCAAGGTATTAAACTGTATGAAAAAGCCATAGATGCTTACGAATATTGTTTAGCCATTGATGATAAATTCGAATACGCTTATCGGAATCAAGGAGATGCGTATATGCAACTCAAGCAATACAAAAAAGCCATTGAAGTACTTGAGGTTCACCTTTCAATTACCAAGCCCGAAGATGTAATTTTAGATGCCATCGGGTATTGTTGGGAAAAGCAAAAAGAATATGCCAAGGCTCGACATTACTATCGCAGTGCTTCGCAATTGAATCCTAAAGACGATCAGATATTTTTTAAAATCGGCGAGACTTATACTAAAGAAGCTCAATGGGAAAAAGCCATTAAAGCGTATTCAGTAGCCTTGCATATAAATAAAAACAATGCCTCCTATTGCATGGCCCTTGGTAATTGTCTCATGGAAATGAACGCCGAAAAAGAAGCCTTGGTTTGCTATTTGAATGCGGTACAACTCAGGCCAGATATCAAATCTACTTGGCAAGCCTTAATTAAAGGATTATATGCCGCTGATTATTTCGATGAAGCCCTTACCCAACTTGCCAT
>CAZSUF010000011.1:21706-29468 GCA_964609875.1 uncultured Bifidobacterium sp. | reverse complement strand
ATCGGACTCGGTATTACTGCATTTATATTATGGCTCACTAAAGCTAAATCCATCGTTAAGAATTCCTTCTTAGTTGGTATCGGTCTTTATATAATTTGCTTAGCCATTCCTATGGTAAGGAACAGTATCGATAACTTTTTGAATCATAAAATAAGACATGTAGTTTATCGTGCCTCTATCATACATCAGTCTATAGATGAACTTATAGCTGAAAATGTCTATGGTTCATTTGCTGAACAAAAGATCATGGAAACAGCAGAAAATCAATGGTTCATGAATTCGTATGTTTCAAAACCTTATGATGGACGAAAAACTATAAATCTCAGACCTCATTTCAAAGGGGGAGTTGATTTTACAACTCAAACTCGAGATGTAATTTCGGCTAGATATATAATTGGTGAACAAGGAAACTGGGTCATGTATTTAATTTTATTCCTCTTACTAATTCCCCTGATAATATTTCTTTTATCTTTTCAATTTATCGATGGGCAAGCAATACTCAAATCTACTTATATAGGGTTGGTTTCCTTAATTTTATTATTCACCATTTCTTTATTTGTTTGGCTCACATCAACGAATCGTTTTGTATTCTTTGGACAAGATTTACCTTTTTTAAGTTTAACAAGCAAACTGAGTGTATTGCTGCCTTTGATGTTATTTTTTATTCCTCTTTTATTAAAGGCACCCACTATACGTTCACGACAATTAAATTTAAAGGTAGGTCTTACAAGATATTCGCTTTTTTTCGGAATGATTGCTTTCACTGCGCTGACAACTATTTTACCCAATGAATTAGCCAAGGAGAAATTTTCTGTTGTCATAGAAAAAAGTCAGACAATTATCAACGAAAAACTAAATAGCATTTTATCAAATATCCAGGATGATTTATCTGGAAGTTCTGGTCGTAAAAAATATTCTTATGCGCAGCTTATTGAGAAATTGAAAAGTTCCAATGATTTTAAGAAACTGATGGATAGCAGTGATACGTACACAAGTAGTTTATTACAAAGATTGATTGATAAACCCTTCTTAGCGTTTAGGCCTGAAAGCCCTTTATATATAAGATTTGATCAACAAAGATATGTTTCGAATTATAACCGTCATTTATATCTGGAACTGCCCCCATACGAAACGTCGAACATGTGGAAAGGTAATATCATGTCGACTCAAAATAATGCAGGTCAAAAAAGAACCAAGTTAGAAATTAATCAAACAAGTTTGGTTCAGGAAGCCCCATACTTTCACAATGATTTAAGTGGAGGATTTGACATAGAAATACTTCCAGCCTCGTGGTTCTTAGAGCAACGAAAAGATAAAGTGCTATTGAATATAAAAAACTCAGGAGTTAAATCTAAAAATGGCTTTGTAATTTTTGATCCACCATCCGAAAAGGCAACGGTTAAACTTGCAGATGCTTTGGTGAATGAAATAAAAGAGAACCAAATAGTGCAGGTTAGGGTAGGGAATCAATCTTATTTAATTAGTACGAAAAATCAAACATCCTCCATACTTGCTAAAAGCATTCAGCTGAATGGGAAAGATGAATTAGCTTACCCTTTGAAGGAACAATTTTTTTGGATGTACCATTTTGGCAATGCAGTGAAGACAGCTTATTCTAATAGTAATAAATTACAAAAAGATATATCACTTTCATTCGATTATGATCTCACACAACAATGCGCTAAAATTATTCAGGACAGATATAAACAGACTGAAAATAAAAGCAGAAAATTCAAATTTGCCGTGATTGCTGCTGATGGTGATGGTGAAGTGAAATTGATGCTAGATCATGTGAATAATCGACAAGTCATTGATCCAAATGATGAACAAGCCATTTATGCATTAGCACAAAAACATTTCTTTTTTAGTGATACAAGAAACGAAAGAGATCAATGGGGGAATGCGAATTTACTCAATATGTATTTAGGACCAGGCTCTTCAGTAAAACCTCTAGTTGCAGCAGCCATCACGTCTCAAGCCCATTTGGAATGGGATCAATTAAATATGCAGGCAGCCTTAAAGCAAAATCTAAATGATGAAAATAGTATCGAAACATATGCTGGTTTAAAACTGAAAAGACCATGGAAAAATTCTCATGGAGATGCCTTTGCCGCTAACACTAGTTTGCCAGAATATTTAGCTAGATCTAGTAACTATTATCAATCGATTATGATGTTTTTGGGATCATATCCTAAAAAAAGCTTTCTAAAAAATGGCAAAATCTCTTTATTGAATATTTTGCAATCAAAAGCGCTTTCAAATAATTCATTCCCTCGTATTGAATTAGGAGGCAAAATCTATTTTTTGCCTTCCTATAAAAATCACCAATGGCCTTTATCGAATAATCAACAAAATTATTTCGGTCATGAAGAATCTATCTTAGCCAATGGATTAGCACTTAATTTCAATTTGTTAGTTAAAGATCAAGACAAAAATGATTTTTCCATATTAACCACCAACAGAGTAAATTTTACCGACTCTATGATTTATCATTCTCTTGAAGCTAAAAAAAGCAGTACGTATTTTTGGAGTTTCCCTGAGGAATCCTATTTCTTACAAATGAACCGCGCATATAATGAAATTCAACAGAACTTCAATATAGGTTTAAAAAATGCCACCTTAGGTGGATACCCTTATCAAATTACCCCTTTTAAAATGGCAGAAATGTATGGTTCTTTAGCATCTCAAAATGGTCAATATAGATTGCATATTACTGGAGATCCAAAAAAATCTACGCCATGGTATATTGATTCCAGTTGGGCTAAAGGTCAATACAAGCAATTCTTATCGTCTCAAATTTTTAAAGGTATGCATGAAGTAATTTATGGATCTAATGGCACTTTTAAAGAACTTCAAATGTTTTGCAATCAATATCCTCAATATTATTTTTATGCAAAAACTGGTACCATAGACGAAGAAGATGATAAAGAATCAATTGATTCAAAAAGGTTAGCCTTAATTATTTCTGATCGTTCGCTGCATGAAGGCTTGAATAATGATGCAGCCCATTTTTATGTAGTATACTTTACTTTAGATCATGCTCGAAACCATGACACTGGCTTGTACACTCAAATACTACACCAGATCATGCAATCCTCATCTTTCATTTCATATTTTGAGTAATAATGGCAGCTAACAAACAAAAAAATAATTCGAATTCAACATTTAAGCGGGTGCAAATATTTGTGCTAATTTTCTGTATGATAACGGCTTGTATCTGTTACTTCATATTTAGTTCAAACAATCAAAAAAATGAAGAAGTCACTGAAAAATTAGTAACAAAAATAATTCCTGAACAACAAGTCTCAAATATCTTGTTAGATAGCTTTAAAACTAACTTGCTAAAATCCTATTCGCCTTTTATTCAAATTACAGAGAAGCAAAAAATTTTGCAAGTCACTATTTCAAAGAATAATCAATTGCTTTCTGACTTTATTAATCAGAATAAAAATGTTTTATCCTATGGGTTTCCTGATAATAATTTTGACATAAAAATGAATGAATCTGATAATAGTATATTAGGACAATTTAAAATACAGATTCATAATCACTTGAATTATGTTCAAGTGCCTAATGATGTTTTATTTGCCATGACAAAAAAAATAATTTCTCAACATGAATAAAATTGGAAAGAATCATATTGAATCTTATATCTCACATTTGTTTTTTTTAAGGCATCAAAAAAATCCACCGACTGCTTTAGTGGAGAAATGGAAATCTTTGCCAGATGAAAGAATCGACAAAGAATTAGAAGGATTATATGTATCATGGTCTTGGAGCATCTTACAAGGAAAAAAAGAAGAACAAGATTTTTTGCTTTCTTTAAAAAAGGTAGATACAAATTCGCCTACAAGTGATTCGAGTATAAAATCAACCCGTAAAATTCCTCGATGGATAAAATTCATTGGTATTAGCCTCCCTATCATGTTTCTTTTGTATTTATCTTATCAGTATTACTCTTTTAAAAATCCGAACTACTTATATGCACTTACCAATAATATTGCCATCAGAGATGGAAATACAAAAATTGTCGGGCGAATGGATTTATATAGTCGAGTAGTAAAAAACGATAGTAATCCGACAGTCGAGAAAATAAGAATGTATGGCCAATCTAAGGAGGTATTCTTGATAGATGGTGAAGAAGTTGCGTTTAATCGGGTGATCCTTGACACCAATAATTTTTGGGGCTATTTACAAAGTGATGAAAATTCCATCGGTTATGTGAATGCATCAACAGTTACTCAGGAAAAAGACGAACAAAAAATGCACAAGCAAGTTTTCTATAATATAAAAGATAATAATCTAGAATTGAAAGAATTGAAATTTGCTCATAGAAAAATAATCGTCAATTGCTTACAAGAAAATCGTCAGTTAAAAAAACTTCAAATTGCTGCACCTTGTCGTGAATCAAATTCTGGCAGAAAAGCTTTAGGCATCATCCGACAAGAACTTGTGAAGGATGAAAAATATTGTTTAATCGCCAAATTAGATAATGGCAAATACTATCGTTTTGTAGGGGATATTAAAAATGATTTCTATAAAGAACCTGAACAAGTTGAATATCAATTTGAAGATGAATCAGATTTATCAGCCTTAGAAGGGGATTATTTATTTAAGTTTAATGGTAAAACTTTTGATATCATTGATTGTTCTACCTTACAACGAGTTGGACAATCAGTCAATGGAAATGATGGAGCTATAGATCACTTTACATTTTTTAGACCAGAACCAGCAGTTACACCTAGTATAGATTCGCCTTCAGATCTTATTGATACCCTCGGAAGTAAGCTCATTGATTTGCTGAATATATAAGTGATTTTAATTGCTAGTATTTATAGGAATCAAGAAATACTTTCACTTACATTAAAGATATAACCCACATTAAATACATTTTCGATATGAACATTTTTATCCTCTTTAAAATACTTTCTTATTTTAGTGATAAAGACATCTAAACTTCTCCCTAAAAAATAATCATCCTTACCCCAAAGATCAATAAGAATATCGCTTCGTTTGATCAAGCTATTTTTATTTGCAAAAAGATAATAAATTATATCTCTTTCTTTTTCAGTTAATCTTTTAACTATTCCATCAAGGTTTAAAGATTGATTTCGGTGGTCAAAGATATACTTCCCAATGGATAAAGGCTGTATAGAAATAGTAGGTTTCTTTAGTGGCAATCTTCTTACTAAGGCTCTAATTTTATAAATCAATTCTTCCTCATCAAACGGTTTTATAATGTAATCATCTGCGCCAAGTTCGTAGCCCTTTAATTTATCCATTTTGAGAGACTTAGCTGTGATAAATATTATAGGGATATCCTTATTTTGCTTTCGAATTTCAGTGGCTAATGAGTAACCATCTAATTTTGGCATCATGACATCTAATAAGCATAAATCAAATGCTTGATGTTGAAATACAGCTAAAGCCCATTCCCCATCTTTACATAACTTCACTTCAAACCCTTCAACTTCTAGATGGTCTACGAGCAATACGCCTAAATTTAAATCGTCTTCGGCAAGAAGAATTTTTACTTTATCATTCAACATAAGGCAAAACTATTTTTATGCTAGTTCCTTTATCTAATGTACTTTCTAACTCTATAGAACCATCGAGCAATTCAATTATTTTTTTAACATAAGTGAGTCCTAGTCCAAATCCTTTTGAATGTTGAATATCCCCAGTAGAAATTCTATAGTATCGTGAAAAAACTTTTTCTTGATGCTTTTGTGATATTCCCATGCCATTATCTTTTATGATGATAATAATTTTTTTATGCTGATTATAGGTTGATATAGATATTGCTGGTTTCGTTATGGAGTACTTGATAGAATTGTCAATAATATTAGAGATTGAATTTAGTAAATGAATTTTATCACCTAAGATAATACAATTTTCAGCCTGAAAATCTACATTCAATATACCTTGTTTATTTTCAATTTGCAAATGCATAGATTGTGTAGCTTCCTTTATGAGTTCATGTAAGTCTAGGACTGATTTTTGTATAGGAATTTCACCTTTCTCTAATGCAGTCATACTTAGAACTTGCTCTACATTCATTTGGAGTTTTTTATTCTCATGAATAATGATTTGCAGATAATTTTTTGCTTTATTATCCAACACTGAATGATTACTTTTTAAGATCATTTTACTAGCTAATGAAATATTAGTCAATGGAGTCTTAAACTCATGCGTCATGTTGTTTAAAAAATCAGCTGTTTGTTCAGACAATTTTTTTTCTTTTATCAGCCAAGTTGTTGACTTCCAAAATGTAAATAAAACAATGAAAACTAACATTAAAGAGCTAAAAAAGAGCACACCCATTTCAGCCATAATAAATTGCTTTTGTTCAGGGAATACTAGTTTTAACTCTAAACCCTTGTTCTTCATCATTTGCTGAATATTGCCTTTGGAATGATCATTGTCCGAATCATATGAAGGGATATTTTTTCTATAGCAACCATTCTGATCTAGAATTAAATTATTGAAAGGATTTTCTTCGAGGCTTACATCATCTGCTGCCTTGGCAATGCTGAAAGAATATTTTAAGTTTAAATGATAAAAATCTAAATTCAATTTAAGAATAGAATCCATTTTATGAATTTCATTATTTTGAGTAATAGCATTAGCCCATAAAGAATCTTTGTTCTCTATGTTTTCACTAATTCTTAAACAAGCTTCTTTGTCTGCTGCTAAAACCTCGGCAGTTTTGGAAAGGGCCATATTGACTCTTTCTACAAATAATGTTTCTTTGATTTTTGCAGATTCAATGATCCAAATTATTTGAATTCCCATCAACAGGATTAATGCCAAAGATGAAATCAATATAAATGTATGTTCGCGATTAAATTTCATTGAATAAAAGCAAATGTAGTTATTTTGAAACTTGATATTTTTTGATAACAAGTTGATAAGAAGTTGATTTATGCTTAATAACTTTATCTTGTTGAATTAAGCCCCAAATTTGCTTTAGAAATTTAAATTCATTCGAATTCAAAAAAAGTAAAAAGAGAAAGAAGTATACTTATTTCCTTAATTTATTTTGAAACGAGTTCTATTTAAAATTTTAGACAAATAATTTTATCCATTAAAAACAAAATATATGAAAACTTCAATTGTTCAACAAGGTACTCTTTTCTGTTTATTCGTGATGATGTGTGTGCTATCATACAAAGGAATTGGTCGAACAAAACTTTCGGCTTGTTCTATCGGTAATGAGAACATGATATTTACTAATATACCTAAACATTTGGGATTTTATGTTGAATCTTCAATTGATTGTAGCATTCAGGATAAGACTGGGAAAATTTGGTTTGCAAGTAATGGAGAAGGTTTATACAGCTACGATGGAAAGGTATTTACTCATTACACAGAAAAAGATGGTCTCGATACTGGAATCATTTATTGTTTATTGGAAGATAGACATGGTCAAATATGGATAGGAACTAAAACTGGTTTAAATCGATATGATGGAAAAACGTTTACGAAGATTCCTATACTATTAAATCCGCCACCTACCTTATTTCTTCAAAAGACCTATAGTAAAAATCCTCCACTGCAGAATGGTGTTTGGACTATGATGGAAGATTCGCAAGGAACGATTTGGTTTGGTACAGATGCTGGTGTGTATTGCTTTAATGGAATTTATTTCACGAGTTTCTTGGATAAAGAAAATTTGATAAATAAAGACAATATTAAGCTCAACCCAACATTTAAATTTTTGAATGTAAAAAAAGTAAAAAAATGGTTAATTGCAGTGGTT
>CAZSUF010000011.1:16505-21661 GCA_964609875.1 uncultured Bifidobacterium sp. | reverse complement strand
CATGTGTTGACGAAGGTATAAATCGATATGATGGAAAGAAACTAGAGAATATAGTACCGCATAATCAAGTGTATAGAATTGATAGAACCCTAGAAGATAAACATGGCGATATTTGGTTTGCAGCTGTTTTTAGAGGCGTGTGTCGTTACAAAACAGCTAGCAAACAATTTGAGCAAAATGTATTTAATGAAGTCGCTAAAAATGGTCCTTCGAGTTTAGTGATGGATAATTCAGGAAAGTTATGGTTCAATACTAAAGCAGGATTAGGTTGTTATGATGGTAAAACATGCAAAATATTGACAGTTAAAGATGGACTTCCTACGAATGAATTATACCCAATTTTAGAAGATAAAAAAGGAAATTTGTGGTTTAGTAGTGGGATCATGGGATTATATTGCTATAACGGAAAGGTGTTTACTAAAATGTCCGAATAAATAGGGGCTGCTGTTTAACGTGAAAGTATTTGATTGCAAGAAGATTAAAGGACATTAAGTGATCAATTAGAGCAAGGTTTTATCTGATTTCCTTTCGAAAAACTTGTATATTAATCACGTTATTTCACTTCTCATCGGCATCTTCAACTTTTGTGTCATCGCCCAAGGGATATACTTTAGTATAATCCCTTAGTCGCTTCCTTGAATTTGAAGCGCCTATGAGATAAACAGCAGCCCCTAAATAGATTTGACCAATCAAGAACTTAACCAAATTGGCATAAACTAAACTAAACATTCATTATTTGATCCGATATTTCATTAGGAGGTTATTGCGGCAACGATGCAAGTGAAAAGCCCGCATCCCGAGAGGCTTGACGTTAGACTATTTTAGCCTAAATGATTGTAGCCGATTCGGGAGAGGACTTGAAACGGGCAGCGTGTGTGCCGCCCAAATTCAACATAATTTACTCAGCCTTACCTTGAATTCTTTGAACCAAATCTACAAATCCTTCTTTCATATTGGTATTTGCATTAGAAGGTTCTTCCATGCCCATTTTCCAAATCCCATTTTCTAAATATAGCTTGTAGTGAAAAACCATAGTCTTTTTCAACTCTGTTTCTTTCATATTCGTTCGACCAAATTTTACGCAATACACATTTAATGTATCTCCCTGTTGTCTGGCAATACTATACCCTTGACTGAACCAATTTAATAATTTTATATCTGCTGTATCAGGATGATTGGCCATGAGCTCTGTGTGGCGAGGAAATTGCAACCAATGAATAGGTTTCGATTTATCCATAAAAGTAAATTCACCAATGCTCACTGTGCTATCATCAGAAGCCAAACCATACCAAAGTATATTATTTAAAATGGTGGGATTGGTAAAAAATTGTGTGTGCTTGATGGATTGCTCCTTGAGTGATTTGGCAACGATTTGATTTGCTTCAATTTTATTCACTACTGTATATCCTAAATATGCCATCGTGTAGGCTAAGGCCATATGTATCATGACTCTTCTGGTTCGACTACTATTTTTTGCAATCAGTCCTATGATAACCATCAACAACATAGGTACAGTAAAAATTAAATCTGCAATGGCTATATTATGCCATGAATAAGCTTCTTGCGTGAAAGGCAAAAATAATCTTGTGCCATAATTCGTACAAGTATCCAACAGAGAATGGCCCCATAAACAAACAAGAAATAATACCAGCCATCGACTAAAATTTACTTTCTTTTTAAACAGCAAATAAAATAAAAAGGCTAATGGAAAGGCATACAGAGTTTCCCAAATTAAAGAATGTGTGTGGCCTCTATGATGGCACATATACATCCTTGGGTCATCTAGGCCTGTGTAAAAGAGATCAAAATCAGGAATGGTTTTTGCCAAAGCACCTATGAATGCTGCTTTTCGACCTATTTTTTTGCCTAGGATACTTTCTCCAATAGCTGCACCTAATACGATATGAGTTAATGAATCCAAAGTAGTATGTAAATTTTATAAAGTGGCAAAGGTGAATGTAAGCACCAAAGCCAATGCAATAATAAAACCAATCATGTAAAGGAAGAACAAAAGAAATTGTTTAATGAGTGTTTTTATGATAGATGAATGATAAACATGATATAGGGCTAAAAATAAGTATACGCCAATGCCTAAAATCACAGTTAAGTAACTGATTGTTTTAAAAACTTCATTATCGATATAATGATTCAATAACATCAATAAACCTATTGTTATAAAGACTAAAGAATGAAAATGAATGCTAAAAACTAAGTGATCTATATAGAGAATTTTTTTTCTGTAATTAACTAACTTTAAAATCAAGGCAAAAAAAGGCAGCAGGATAAAAAACATCTTTGGAATGTTGTGCATGAGTTTTTCTTGAAACATTTGATTCATCTCAGCGATACTTGAATTTTTTCCGCCCAAATTTTTTGTTTTGTTTTTAATAAATCTTTCAGCAAAATTATCAGAAGGATTAATCTTAGTCATTAAAGCTTTAATGGAGTCAACCTTTTCTTTACTATAAACAATATGACTTTGCTCAGCTGAATCAACACCACTGTTTATTATACTATCTGCCTTACTCAGTGCTATTGAATCTGTTTGTTCATAAATGGTTCGGCCATTATCAGTGATAGCAATATCCAAGGGTTCATGTTTGTTAGAAGAAAAAAAGAAAATAAAAAACACTGTGGTAATAAATATATACAATTGAATTGGCCCAAGGTATTTGGCCCTTTTGCCTTCATTAAATTCTGTGGTAACTAAGCCAGGTTTTAGCATTAGGGCCTTTAAAGTGTTCCAAAATTTATTATCGTAATGAAAATAGTCGCCCAAAAAATGAATCGCCATATGAACAAAAGAGTCCTTGTGCAGAAAAGCTTTTTGACCGCAATTGCCACAATATTTACCCACTAAAGGATAGCCACAATTCAAACAATTTTCTTCTTTGTGATATGTTTTCTTTTGAAATGCCATGGTTCGACAAAAATAGTCAAAGCACTGAGATAATTAGATTTTCTGCTATTATTTCATGTTTGAGATAAAGATTCGGTTATCTAGTCAGGAATAAAATCAATTATCTGTCATTTCTTCTTAAAACTTAGTATTGGTGCAGGCTTTGCTATAAAGAAGTACAAACAAAAACCATATGAATTTAAATAACCTTACCATTAAAGCTCAAGAAGCTGTTGCGAATGCACAACAACTCGCCTTTAATAACCAAAATCAACAAATTGAAACGGCTCATTTATTAAAATCTTTACTTGAAGATGAAAACAGCGCTATAGAATATTTACTGAAAAAAAATGATGCCAACGTTGCTTTCCTAGAGCAAAAAAATAATGAGCTCATTGCCAAAATTCCCAAAATTACAGGGGAAGCAGGACAAATTATTTCTCGAGAAATGAATCAAACTATTCTCAAGGCTGGATCGTTTCTTAAAGATTTTGGTGATGAATTTATTTCCCAAGAACATTTACTCTTGGCCCTCTTAAGCAATAAAGATGGAGTAGGGAACTTGCTCAAAGATGCTGGACTTCAAGAAAAAAATCTTAAAAAATCGATACTTGAATCTCGCAAAGGGAGTACAGTGAATTCTCAAGGTAGTGAAACCGAATATCAGTCTTTGAAGAAATATGCCAAAAACTTAAATGAAATGGCTGCTGCAGGTAAATTAGATCCTGTGATTGGTCGTGATGAAGAAATTCGAAGAACACTGCATATTTTGTCGAGAAGATCAAAGAACAATCCCATTTTAGTTGGTGAGCCAGGTGTTGGTAAAACAGCCATTGTAGAAGGACTCGCTCACAGAATTTTAAATGGAGATATTCCCGAAAATTTGAAAAATAAAACCATTTATGCTTTGGACATGGGGCAACTCATAGCTGGAGCAAAATTCAAGGGAGAATTTGAAGAAAGATTAAAATCTGTTATCAAAGAAGTCACTGAAAGCGATGGAAATATCATTTTGTTTATCGATGAAATACATACGCTTGTCGGAGCTGGTGGAGGTGGTGAAAGTGCCATGGATGCAGCTAATATTTTAAAGCCCGCTTTGGCTAGAGGCGAATTACGTGCCATTGGTGCCACTACCTTAAATGAATATCAAAAGTATTTCGAAAAGGACAAAGCACTTGAAAGAAGATTCCAACGAGTGATGGTCGATGAACCTTCCATTGAAGATGCTATTTCTATTCTACGCGGATTAAAGGAGCGTTATGAGAATCATCACCATGTACAAATCAAAGATGAAGCCATCATTGCTGCGGTTGAATTATCTAGTCGCTATATCACCGATCGCTTTTTACCCGATAAAGCCATCGATCTCATTGATGAGAGTGCAGCCAAACTCAAACTCGAAATGAATTCAATGCCCGAAGAGTTGGATGAATTAGAACGAAGATTGCGTCAACTTGAGATTGAAAGAGAGGCCATCAAAAGAGAAAATGATGAAAAGAAAATGCAAGAATTAGGTAAAGAAATTGCCAATCTTTCTGAACAAAGAGATGCTTTTAAAATTCGTTGGCAACACGAAAAAGAAGGGATTGATGGGATTCAAAGTATTAAAACCAACATTGAACAACTTAAGGTCGAAGCCGATCAAGCAGAACGTAATGGCGATTTCGGTAAAGTCGCAGAAATCAGATACGGAAAAATTAAAGAACAGGAAGCACTCTTGCAAGAAAAAACGGCTCAATTAGAACAAGAAGGCACGCAACATAAACGTTTGCTTAAAGAAGAAGTTGACGCTGAAGATATTGCAGAAAATATTGCGAAAGCTACAGGAATTCCTGTCAGCAGAATGTTGCAATCTGAAAAAGATAAATTGCTTTCCTTAGAAGATCATTTGCATGAGCGTGTGGTCGGACAAGAAGAAGCCATTACTGCCGTATCAGATGCCATTCGACGAAGCAGAGCAGGATTGCAAGATGCACGTAAACCCATTGGTTCGTTTATTTTCTTAGGCACTACAGGTGTAGGTAAAACGGAATTAGCCAAAGCGCTTGCAGAGTTTCTGTTCGATGACGAATCTATGATGACCAGAATCGACATGAGTGAGTACCAAGAGAAGCATAGTGTAAGTCGATTGGTTGGGGCTCCTCCAGGCTATGTGGGTTATGATGAAGGTGGACAACTCACCGAAGCCGTGCGTCGAAAACCCTATAGTGTGGTACTTCTCGATGAAATTGAGAAAGCCCATCCCGATGTGTTT
>CAZSUF010000011.1:10887-16495 GCA_964609875.1 uncultured Bifidobacterium sp. | reverse complement strand
TGGTAAGGGTCGTGTAGTGAATTTTAAAAACACCATTATTATCATGACAAGCAATATTGGCAGTCATATTATTCAAGAAAACTTCGAAGGGGTCAATGAAAAAAACAAAGAAAAAGTTGTAGAAAAAACCAAGGTTGAAGTGATGAATTTATTGAGACAGACCATCAGGCCGGAATTACTCAATCGAATCGATGAAATTATCATGTTTCAACCTTTGCTCAAAAACGATATTCGAGGTATCATCAAAATCCAATTACAACAAGTTCAACGCATGCTTGCCGAGCAACATGTACAACTCGAATTCTCGGATTATGCCATCGATTTTCTTGTCGAGCATGGCTTTGACCCTCAATATGGCGCTCGTCCTTTGAAGAGATTGATACAGAAAGAAATCATCAATTTGCTCAGTCGTAAATTAATTGCCGGAGAAATTCAAAAAGATAAACCCGTTGTGGTAGATGTTTTCGATGGGGTAGTGGTGTTCAGAAATGAGTAGTAAAATTCGTAAAAGGATTGTCTTCCTAGTAAGATGATTCTTTTTTTTGGGGGCGTGTCTCGTTGGGTCGTGATGCAAGATTTGACCGAATGTATAGACTCTCCCCAACGAGATCGCGTTCTTCGCTGCAATCTCACGCCAAACAGCCAAGCGTGAGGATTTTCGCTACGCCCCCTCACGCAAACAGCCACTCTCAGTCACTGATATGATTTTTTCATGACTTTAAAATTATTTGTCGAAATTTGCGCCCAAACATATTATTGCATGTCTGTAAAAGTTGATTCATTAACTAAAGTGTATGGCGAACAAATCGCTGTTGATCATATTTCTTTTGAAATAAATAAAGGTGAAATTGTGGGTTTCTTAGGTCCAAATGGTGCTGGCAAATCTACTACGATGAAAATGATTACTGGTTATATCCCTGCTACTGATGGCAAGGCCACTGTGTGCGGTTTTCAAGTCGGCGATGATAATCTCGAAGTACAAAAACGCATTGGCTATTTACCTGAATCTAATCCCTTGTATCCGGATATGTATGTAAGAGAATATTTAGAATTTTTAGCAGGTGTTCATCAATTAGGAAGTCAAAGTCAACAACGTATTACCGAAGTGATTCAACAAACTGGCTTACATGTAGAAGAAAAAAAGAAGATAGGGGCCTTGTCTAAAGGATATAAACAACGCGTTGGTTTAGCACAAGCCATGTTGCATAACCCTGAAGTACTTATTCTAGATGAGCCTACCTCGGGTTTAGATCCCAATCAAATTGTAGAAATCAGAGAACTCATTAAAAATTTCGGACAATCAAAAACGGTAATCCTTTCTACGCATATTATGCAAGAAGTTGAAGCCATGTGCGATCGAGTTATCCTCATTAGCAAAGGAAAAATTGTGGCGAATGACACTTTAAAGAATCTGCAAAATCAATATCCGAAACTAAGTCTTGAAGAGATATTTAGAAATTTAACAACCTAATTAGGGTTTGCTGATTAATGTTGAAAATAAATTGAAATTTAATCCACAAGATTTTTGACCAAGCATAAAGGTCTATTGACAACTATTTTCCCTTCATCACTTCATTGTACTTCAAGAATATAAGAGATAATCCGCCTTAACTATTAACTCGAGGCTCCACTCTTTCTAATTTGAAGATAGTAGCTGGTTCTACAATTAAAGGATACTTCTCTACTTTCACATAAGAACTATCAAGCCCAAATCCTTTCTCTTCGCTCAAACTAAACTTCTTGATCATGAAATACAAATTCATGATAAATCTCTCGAATAAAGGTAAGTCATTATCATGCGACAAGAATTTTTCCATCACCACAAATCTCCAATCTCCTGCCACTTTATTTTTCTGTAAGGATGTATAACGACTTGTAATATTTACTTCTTTATTCTTCACCAAATCTTCAACTACTTTTCTGAACATCAAATTGATGCGTTGTTCTTCTCTAAATCCTAATCTAAATTCAATTCGAATAATCTCATTTGGAATAATCGTTTCAACAACATATTGTGTTTTATAAGGTTGGTCAACCACATCTACATGAATAAACCAATAAATATCAGCACGCTTTGGCTTTTTATTTAAAATAGAATACATGATTTTGTGTTCTATTTCTTTGGGATTATTCGCACTAGTAAGATATACCAAATGGGTAGCATACTTTGGAATACTCATATCATTACTCAATTCTTGCAATTGATGGATATAATCATCCATACGCACGAATTCAA
Source organism: uncultured Bifidobacterium sp. (assembly GCA_964609875.1). GTDB lineage: Bacteria > Bacteroidota > Bacteroidia > Chitinophagales > Chitinophagaceae > OLB11. Next base: position 14,259 of record CAZSUF010000011.1, on the reverse strand, counting down.
CATAGCGGTTTTTAATTTTACGAGATTTAAACCAAACAAACATCACCGCAAATAAAGCACCTCCCAGAAACAGGGTTACATAGCCTCCATGTAAAAATTTATTTAAGTTGGCTATAAGAAAACAAAGTTCCAAAGAAATATACACCATCAAATACAAAATAATAATGGGCGATTTTACACGATGAGAATATAAAAAGGTAGCATATAACACAGAAGTCATCAACATACAAATAGTAATAGACAATCCATAAGCAGCTTCCATTTTTTCGGACTCTCTAAAAAATAAAACAATGGTTATACAACCCACTAATAATAAAATATTAATGGCTGGTATATAAGATTGCCCTTTCGCATTGGAAGGGTAATTAATTTTCAATTTAGGCCAAAGATTTAATCTAAAGGCTTCTGAAATTAAAGTAAAAGACCCTGAAATTAAAGCTTGACTCGCAATAATTGCCGCCACCGTAGAAATGGCAATGCCTATATACAAAAAGCTTTGTGGCATTAATTCATAGAATGGATTTAATAAACTTTCATTATCCGCGCCAACTAAAGTTTGACCAGACTTATGCGAAAGTAACCAAGCGCCTTGTCCAAGATAATTTAGTATCAAGCATATTTTGACAAAAATCCAAGATATTCGAATATTGTTCTTCCCACAATGCCCAAGATCAGAATACAAAGCTTCGGCTCCAGTAGTACATAAAAATACAGCCCCTAACAATAAAAATCCTTTCGGAAATGACACTAAAAGTTTAACCGCATAATAGGGGTTGAAGGCTTTTAATACCACGATGGCATCGTTGATATGCATGAAACCTAAGATAGCAAGCATACTAAACCAAATAAACATGATAGGCCCAAATAATTTGCCAATACTGCTAGTCCCGAATTGTTGAAGAAAAAACAAAGCCACTAAAATGGCAATGACAATATTAATCGTAGTAGTTTGACTTAAATCTAATCCTTCTATAGCCGAGGTAACCGTAATTGGCGGGGTAATGATCCCATCAGCTAATAAGGCTGCGCCACCAATCATAGCTGGAATTACCGCCCATTTAGCATGCCGCCTTATTAAAGCGTATAAAGAAAATATGCCGCCTTCGCCTTTGTTATCAGCCCTTAAGGTGAGCAACACATATTTGATAGTTGTTTGCAGGGTGAGCGTCCAAATTATACATGAGATTCCTCCGATGACTAATAGCTCGTTGACAACATTTTTTCCAATAATTGCTTTAATCGTATATAAAGGTGAAGTACCAATATCTCCATAAATAATGCCTAAGGCGATAATGAGTCCTGCAACAGAAGCCTTACTCATTTGATGTTTAGCGCTCAATGTTTAAAATTTTACGCACAAATGTATGAGTAAAACGTATCATCTGTAAGGAAATTTTAATAATTTAGTTCAAATCTATCATATTGAAAAGGACATAAATCCCCAAAAGGGTAAAATTCCTTTTGTCTACTTTTATATTACTTTGTTTTAAGCATATTAATTTATACGAAAACAACAATGAAATTCAGTCAATTGTTCAAACTTTTAAATGGGCCACACAAAAGTGTAATTTCAACATTTGTAGATCCAACTTAATTTTGTTCGAGATATAAAAATAAAAAAGGATTTACTTGTTTCTAAAAAAGACTAATTTTTTTACATAGATATGATTATTTTTAACCTATTAAAACCATCATTTTTAAAACCCTTCAACCATGTTTCCAATAATTATAGAAGTTGCTATTTCACTTGTGGTGATTTTCTTTTTGATGAGCACACTTGTTTCTTTTATCTATGAAATCATTGCCTTAGTATTCAGCAGTCGAGGAAAAGTATTAAAAAATTCATTAAAACTTTTACTCAACGAAAATAAAAAGGGTGCCGGCATCATTGATTCAATGTATGAATCTGCACATATTTACAAACTAAGGATTTTTAAAAAATTAAATCGTAGCCAATACCTACCTGCTCATATTTCTCCTGAAAGTTTTGCAAATGCATTGTTTGAACATATTAATGGAGGTCATCTTACCGAGGAAATTTCGCAATTCAAACAAAAAGTCTTACTCATAAAAAATAATTTTTTACAACAAAAACTATTAACCCTCATTGCAGAATTAGATACGGGTAAACAAAACATGGCAGGCATCAAGGAAAACATTATGAAATGGTTTGATGATTATATGAAGACTGTCACCGAGGTATATAAACTTAGAAGTAAAGTGATAGTTTGTATACTCAGTGCCATTATTTGTGTGGGAATGAATTTAGACACTATCACCTTAACGGAATACTTTTGGAAAAATAAAGAAAAGAGAGAAATGATGGTTGGATTTGCTGAAAGGCTGAATGAAGAAGCTTTCAAGCTTGATAGTTTGCAAGCAAAGAATGTAATAGATACAAATAAAAGTTCAACGAATCGTATTGCAGTAACAAATGATCAACGAATTAAAAGAATCCTTGCAGAGAATAAAAAGATCATGGACACCTTAAACAAATTTGAATTACCTATCTATGCTAAGCAATATACAATTGAAACCAGCCAAATTAAAGGTTTTGAGTGGGGGTGGTATATATTAATTAAACTTTTTGGACTTTCTATTACGACCTTCTGCCTAACTTTAGGAGCCCCTTATTGGTACCAAATGATGCAAAATTTAATCCAAGTGAAGAAAACAATCACAAACGGCAAATCCTAATCATTCACTCTAAATGAATGAGTCAACACTATTCAATAATTAATTTAGATCGATACAATTGATCTCCTGTATTTAATTGTATCTCATAAATTCCTTTAGCTAATAATTGCGTATTAATTGTCAATTCTTTGCTCGTCGTGTTATGCAGATTAGTTCTTAGAACTACTTTTCCAGATAAATCCATGATGATTAATTCTTTCATTTCCTTATTAGCTGGATTCAATAAACTAAACTCACTACTTGCAGGATTTGGATAGATTGTCAATTTAGATAATTCTTTTTCTTGCAAACCTACATTCGAATTCACGACCACAGTTTTACAAAAACTATCAATACAAGGTTCGGCATTTGCATTTGTACCACTTAGCTTCAAACAAACTGTGTAAGTACCTGCTGTTGTATAAGTATGACTAGGATTAGTAGAATTAGATGTTCCTCCATCTCCAAAATTCCATGTGTATACAGAAGACACGCAATTGTTACAAGTCGATACGTTGGTGAAAGTGCTTGTTAAGAAAGTACTCGCGGAACTAAAATTTGCATCAGCGACACATTGGGCTGGGGGATTTGCCACAGTAGTTGTAGTACAAAGAGTGTCGACACAAATATTACTGCTTGAATCTAATCCATTTGCATATAAACAAATATTATAGGTGCCACCTGTAGCATATGCAT
>CAZSUF010000011.1:4896-10867 GCA_964609875.1 uncultured Bifidobacterium sp. | reverse complement strand
GGGTGCAGAAGATATTGGACTTCCATCACCAAAATCCCATGCATACGTCAAACTCACACATGACGGACATGTGGAAGTATTAGTTAAGTTGACAATATTATTCGTGTTTGAAATATTAAAACCAGCATTCGTGCCGCAACTAATGACTATGTTTGAGCAATAGGTACATGGAATGGCAACACCCGGGCTACCCAATGAAGAAAGATATCTTGTAATGCATGCATTGTAAGTGCCAGGGTTTGCATAAGTATGTATTGTATTTAGACCTATATTGGCTCCCACTTTTAATTGTGTATTCCCATCACCATAATCTAGGAAAATACTATCTAAAGCATAAATCAAGGGAATAGCCCATACATGTTGAAAGGTGATAATATTTCCATTTTGCAAAGTTGTATAAGCACATTGCGCCGATGATTTGTGAGAGAAGGAAATGATAAAAAGTGCAGCTAAAAGTAAGATTCTTTTCATAAAAATATTTTTAGCAAAATAAGCTTTAAAACTTAAAAAACAAAAGCCCACGCTAATAAATCATGAAAGTTCTTTAATCTGAAATATTAGTCTACAAAAAACACCCTATTCAACTTGAGAATTTAAATATTGATGAAAGTCTGCATAGCTTTTCTCTTGCAATTCAGATTCATAGGGTAGCAAGTTTGTAGGAAAATGTATATCCATAGTATCCATACATGCTTTTGCTTCTCGCATGTTTCCTTGATTGTAATATTCATAAGCATGTTTATAATAGCTATATCGATAGTAATTCATCATTTTTAAAGCATCATCTGAATGAATAATATCCTCTTTATCTAAATCTTTCAAATTGAATGATTGTATAGCAGTTTTCAATTTTTTAGTTTCTATTTCATGTATAGTTGTATCTAAATCTATTTGTTGTACTAAGCCTCTATTTTTAAGATGTGCCCCTAAAGCGAGATTATAACTTGAATCAGACTCTAAGGAAAAATAAATTGAATGATTGAAAAAATTGTTCTTCAAAATATCTAATAATAACAGATCACCACATAATAAATATTCACCTAAGTAACTTGGCGGCAATAACCATGTGAAAGATTGACGAGAATTTATGGGGTTAACGATACTGATTGAGTCGGGTTGCCAAGTGATATACGTTAATGAATCAATTTCTTCATCAGACAATGTAAGATTCAATTTTTTCGCATGCTTCAAATATTTAGGATACCAAGCTGCATTCAATAAATTTACATCAATCACGGTTATATCATTTCTATAATTTTCTATTGTTTGAAGATACCAAATGGGAATCGTGATATTATCGCCAGAAGTAATTAAAATTGAATTTTTATCACACTGTTGCAACATATCTTTATTAAATTTCAAGAAGGGCTCAATAAATCCACCACGAACTTTTCCTTGATTAAAGGCCCATATAGCTGAATCATTTTGATGATGATTTAAATAAGCCATAGCTAAACTTCCCCAAATAGCAGTCAATTTACTATAAGGATCAAGCAGTGCCTTTTCGCCCAAATAGGTCGGTTGTAAACTATTCACTTTTTCAAATTGTTCACTTGCGAGGATAGTCTGTTGTTTTTGAATAGAAGGGATGGTTTTCCCATCATTCGAATTTAATCTATCCAGCGCATACCCTAAAAAATATCTAAGTTCTGCATCTGTTGGATTTTCTTTCACTTGATTGCTTAATATTCGACAAGCTTTGGAATAATTTGGCGTATCACTTCTAGACTGAATAAAAAATTCAATCTTACCACTATCTGAACTTAATTGAGCCGCTGTGCTAGATTGGGCATAGACAAAAGTGTGTATGCACAATGCGAACAGGGTTAAAAGAAAAATTTTATTTGTCATAGATGCTGTGAAAAATTAAAAGTAGGCAATTTGCAAAGTTTATCTTCATTTCTACACTTGAAACTTCAAGACGCTACTTACGGGTAAGGGATAGAACGGAAATCCTATGCGCCTCGCATAGATTGCAGAGATAGCCCGGCCCCTAAGCCGATGACTACAGTCTACGTTGACACAAATTTTAATTCGGCGAAAGGGGATACCCCAAAAAAAATAATTATCCTTGAGTTTGAATATTTAAGCCAATCAAACCAATCACAATGAGGGTTAAAAAGAAGATTTGATGTAAGTTTAAATTTTCTTTGAAATAGTACATACTAAATAGCGCCACCAACACGGTACTACTTCCTGCCCAAATGGCATTGGCCCAACCCATGGGTAATTTTTTCAACCCCATAGTAAGAAAAATAAAACTAGAGGAATAACATACGATGGCTAATACGGCTTGCAGTTTATGCGTGAAACCATGACTCATTTTCATAAATACCACCGCGGCAGATTCGAAAAGTATCGTGAGGATTAAAAATAAATAGGGTTTCATAAAAATTCGATTTGAAATTATTTTACCACAACATGTGTATTGCCCAAGAAATTAAATTTGCTTGAAGCCGCCATGCTATAGGCTCCGATATCAGTGGCCACCAAAATTTCATTCAAGTCAAGTTCGGGCAAAGTGATCTGTTGGGCTATTATATCTATACAATCGCAAGTTGGTCCAAACAATGTACAAGGATAAGTTTGATGAACTTCATCACACAATTCGCTTAGCGTAAAAATAGGGTAGTTGGCTTTATCGAACATAATACCTGAGAAATTTCCATATAATCCATCATTTAAATAATAACATGGCCAATCTTCTCGATAAGTTTTTCCAATTACTTTACAGAGTAAAATGGCAGCAGGTGCAGCAATAAATCTGCCGGGCTCAGATATGACTTGATAGTCGCTAAAATGTTGTTGAAGATAATCGTGAATAGGACCAAAAAACTTGTTTGTTTCTAGTTGATGTTCACTATAATTTGCGGGAAATCCGCCTCCAATATTAATTATATCGAATTGAATTTTATATTTCTGTACTTGTTTATAAAATAATTTACAAGTTTCTAATGCCTTCAGAAATGGTTCTGGACTTTCTGTTTGACTACCCACATGAAAACTTACGCCTCTTATATGCAGACCTAAATTTTTTGCCAGCAATACTAAATAAAGTCCTTTTTTAGGGGCAATACCAAATTTAGAAGATAAATCGCAACGAGCTGTCGAATTAGGAAAAGAAAAACGGATGAAAAGCTTTACCTTTTCTTTATAAGGTTCCATTTTTTTCAACTCCATTTCACTATCGACTACAAAGGTGGTGATACCAAAATCGAGGGCATGTTCAATATCTTTGGTGGTTTTGAAGGGATGCGTAAAAATACAACGTGCGGGATCTACGCCTAGTTTTTTCACCAGTTCAATTTCGCCAATCGAAGCCAAATCAAATCCTGCACCTTCTTGTCGCAATATTTCTACCACTTCTTCTAAGGGCAAAGCTTTAATGGCATAATGATGTAGCACATTGGGCAAGTTGTTTCTTAATATCTGAAATTGCTTACGCACAACAGCACTAGACACTGCAAAAATGGGTTCATCGCGCATTTCGGCTTGCATAGAAAGGTCAACAAGGTCAAAATGCTGATGCAAGCTTTCTTTTTTGGAAATTCGGTTTTTTTTAAATTTCAAGTCCGCGGCTAATTGAGCAATCATGTGGGTTGGTGTTGATTATGATGCAAAATTAGCGCGTGTCATTATCAAATTTCTACGTAGTATTACCCGATTTGTGTAGGTAATTTTACGTATTTTTTTCTTTTTTTTGGGCGGCAAACAGGCTTTACACTACAAGTCCGTTTCCGATTCGGCCATGATCCGTCATGTAACCTGAGATTTTGTGAGGCCTCTCGGAATCCGGGCTTTTCGTTTCAATCCTTGCCGCAATGCAAACTCTTTAGATCCAAGAATGAACTTTTTAGTTTAATTATTCTTTGAAACACCTGAATTACAAATGCCTGTGAATAAGATTTATTCGCATTTTATAAACAATGCCATAAAATAGTTCAGAAACTTATTAATATTGTACTCATTAAAATAGCAACGCATGAAAAAACATTTACTCATTGGACTTTCTATGTTGGCAATTTCTCCACTCTCTTTTGCTGGTGGTTTTAAAATTGGCTTACAAGGGCTAAAGCAAAATGGAATGGGGCATACAGGAATTGGCTTTGCACAAGATGCAGCCACCATTTATTTTAATCCAGGTGGCATGTCATTTACTCAAGGTCAAATCAATGGCGGTGTAAATATGCTCATTCCCAGTGTGAGTTTCTTAGATAAAAAATCAAACACACTCACCCAAGCTACAAGTCAGGTATTTACTCCTTTTTCTCTGTATGCGAGTGCAAAGCTAGCTCCAAGACTTCATATGGGTATTGGGGTATACACTCCTTTTGGAAGCGGAGTTATGTATCCTACAGATTGGACAGGAAGATATATTTTAAGTCGTATTAATTTACAAGTTGTGTATGTGCAACCTACCATTTCTTATAAAGTGTCTGATGAAATTGGAATCGGTATAGGTTATATTTTTTCAAATGGCAGAGTACAACTCGAAAAAGATTTACCATTACTAAGTGGTGCTGACCAACAAATTGCCCATGCCACCTTAGATGGGAAAGCTCACGGCGCAGGATTTAATGCAGGCATTTATTATCAACCTGATTCAAAAACATCTATGGGTGTAACCTATCACTCTAAAGTTGTGATGAAAGTGGATGATGGCAACGCCACCTTCGACAATATCCCTGCTGGTTTGGCAACTAGTTTCCCAGCTAAAAATAAATTTACTTCCGAATTAACCTTGCCATCAGAACTTGGTATCGGTTATGCCTATCAAGTGACACCCAAGCTAAAAGCAGCTTTTGATTTCAATTATACTTTCTGGAAATCCTTTGACTCTCTAGGATTTGATTATGAATCTCCAAGACTATATGAAAATGCAATGGCTTTCAGAATAGGATTACAAGGGGTGTTAAGTCCAAGCATTACTGCTAGGGTTGGTGCATTTTATGATCAAACACCCGTGGCAGACGGGTATGTAGCACCTGAATTACCTGATAATAATAAATTAGGTTTAACTGCTGGAGCTAGCTTTACTTTACATGAGAAATTTTTAATTGATTTTTCATGTTTATATGAAAATGTTTTTAAAAGAACACAAGTAAATAAAGAAAGTGGCTTGGACGGTACGTTTCAAACTAAGGTGATTGCTCCAGCCATTGGTTTTACGTATTTATTTAACAGACAAACCAAAACAACTACATATTAAACTCATCTAATCATAAGTTGCATAATCATAAGTTGTGCAAGAACCATAAAATGTTTGCTATGCAAAAAATAATTTTATCCCTTACGTCAATATGCCTACTACTTGGTTTTTATTCATGTAAAACCAATCTCGAAACACGAGATGTCACTTCAGGAAAAGCAAATTTCACACGCTATGTGGCTATCGGCAATTCTCTGACCTCAGGATTTGCGGATGGGGCTCTGTATAGAGATGGCCAAGAAAATTCTTTCACAAATATGTTAGCCAAACAATTCCAATTAGCTGGCGGCGGATCCTTTAAAATTCCTTACATGAATGATGGAGGCGGAAATGATTTAAGCGGCAATCCACGAAGAGTATTGGGTTATGTAGTTCCATGTGGAAGCACCACACCCAGTCTTTCACCAGTTTGGGATCCAGCAGGTAGCACTGCCCTAAATAATGTTTCAGCGATGGGACCTTACAACATGGTAGGTGTGCCTGGTGCCAGAGCCATAGATGTAAATTCAGGTGTTTATAGTTCTAGTTTTGGAAATGCTTTCCTTACACGTTTCTGCTTAAATCCTGGGGTGAGCAGTATGACTTCAGAAGCTTTGCGTATAAATCCTACTTTCTTTACGCTTTGGTTAGGAAGTAATGATGTGTTATTATATGCATTAGGCGGCGCAGTAGATGCATCAGGTCCTTTTGCACCCTCATTATCGGATACAGGCGCTGTAAGAATTTCATTAGAAAAGGTAGTAGACACCCTTACAAAAAACG
>CAZSUF010000011.1:565-4886 GCA_964609875.1 uncultured Bifidobacterium sp. | reverse complement strand
ACCTCCATTCCCTATTTTACAACGATTCCTTGGAATGCAGCTGTTCTTACAGCAAGCGAAGCGAGTCAGCTTAATACTATTTATGCTCCTTTAGGTATTACGTGGAATGAAGGTGCCAACGGATTAATGATTGTAGACACAACAGCACCGGCTTTAATGCGTCATGCTACTGAAGAGGATTTAATTTTATTAACCACGCCAGGTGATTCACTTCGTTGTGGAAAATGGGGTGTAGATCCTACTAAGCCATTGCTAGATCAGTATGTATTAGATAAAACTGAAATCGCATCTATTCAATGGCATACAAACAATTATAATCAGTCTATTGCGAATATTGCTGCCACTTATCATTTAGCCCATGTAGATATGAACCGTTTTTTAAAAACATTTAAATCTGGAATTATCTTTAATGGAATAGCTTTAAATGCATCTTATATTAGCGGTGGAGCATTTAGTTTAGATGGTGTACATCCAAATCCAAGAGGATATGCCTTAATTGCCAATGAATTTATCCGAACGATCAATAATTATTTTGGTTCAACATTGCCAGAATTAGATGTAACTCAATATAAAGGCATCGTTTTTCCATAGAAAAATGAATTTTTATTCTTTGAGTTAAAATTGACTTTATTTATAACTGAACAATAAATGAATGATTGTTCAATAAGAGAATTATCCTAGTTTTGGGATAATATTTCAAAACAAATATAGTAGAATATGAATCCGAACGAATTTCAAAAATATGCTGTCAAACATCATGGCATAAGCAGTGCGACTTTGCACAATTTTACCTCTCATATGAATAGAGGATTTACTAACCTAACACCTTATATCATAGAAGAACGTCCTATGAATGTGGCTTCCATGGATGTATTTTCAAGATTAATGATGGATAGAATCATTTTTCTTGGAGAAGGCATCAATGATTATGTAGCTAATATTGTAACAGCTCAATTATTATTTTTAGAAAGCACTGATAGAACAAGAGACATTCAAATGTATTTGAACAGTCCTGGAGGCAGTGTATATGCAGGTTTGGGCATATATGATACCATGCAAATAATTCAGCCAGATGTGAGTACAATTTGCACAGGTATAGCAGCAAGCATGGCAGCAGTGCTGATGTGTGCTGGAGTAAAAGGTAAACGAACAGCCTTAAAGCATGCAAGAATCATGATTCATCAGCCTTTAGGCGGTGCTGAAGGACAAGCTAGTGATATTGAAATTACTGCACGAGAAATCGGAAAATTGAAAAAAGAATTATACGATATCATTGCTTCACATAGTGGTCAGAAATATGCTAGAGTTGAAAAAGATAGTGATCGTGATTATTGGATGACAGCTGAAGAAGCTAAAGAATATGGCATGGTAGATGAAGTACTTGTAAGAAATCCAAAGAAGGAACTATAAGTGAGTACAAGAAGTTTATTTGCGCAATAATATTTAAATCCCTAAATAAAAAAGGCTAATCATGAAGATTAGCCTTTTTTTATATCAGAAGAATTTAATTTATTGCATAGTAAATAAAGTAGTTTCGGTATCTGTGCGATTTGAATAATCGGTGGTTGTAATAATTACCTTGCCATATAATGTACCAACTTGAGGGGCAATATCATATTGAACATTGTAAGTGTATGCTTCTTTACCATCCACCACAGGAGCAAATTCCTTAAATACTTTGAGTACAGAATCATTAATTGGTAGGTACTGAAGTAATTTAATTTTTAAGTCTTTTAATTTACCCCCACGTTTTGTCGTTTCATTATCAACTACATTTCCAATTATATGAATAGTTTCACCATAACTATAATTAAAATTCGGCGTTGGAACACTTGTCAGAATTACTGGAGCAATGGTATCGCGAATTTCACTATAAAAATAAATGCTGTTATCACTTCTTTTACACGAATACATGATCGACAAAAACGTCATAGAGACCAACATAAATCTAATGTACTTATTATTCATTCACGAAGTTATTTAGATCGTAAATATACTTAAAATGTGTTTAAATCAAACAATGTTTGATATTTTTACTTTTTAGTGACAATGAAGATGGAGAGAGAGGAATTGTATTATAGGTTAGCATTAACAGAAGTTCATGGGGTTGGACCTGTTAAATTTAAAAAACTGATTGAAAATTTTGGGAAAGCCAAAGAGGTTTTTCTCACAAAAAACAAAAAATTAATTCGGCATTCAGGACTTACTGATGCGAATTATCAATCTTTAAAAAGCTTTGTAGATTTTGATCGAATCGAAAAGGAATTGTTCTTTCTTGAAGCAAACAAGTATACCGTGTTGCATTTTGATGAAGCACCTTATCCAAGTACTTTAAAAAATTGCAGTGATTCGCCACCCTTGCTTTTTTTTGCAGGCGATAAATTTCCTGAACACAAGAAATTTGTATCTATTATTGGAACAAGATCAAATTCTGTTTACGGCAAAAAGATTTGTGAAGAGCTCATTGAACAACTAAAACCTTACGATGTATGTGTGGTAAGTGGTTTAGCCCTTGGGATTGATTTTTTAGCACATTCAAATTGTCTAAAGCAAGACATTCCAACTATTGGCGTCATGGCATCTGGAGCATAAAAAAACAGCCAAGGATATGCAAATACAAGGGGGCTTATTGACAGAATATTTTTCAGAAACCATACCTGATAAAGCCAATTTTCCTTCTAGAAATAGAATAGTCGCTGGCATGTCAGAAGCCACTATCGTCGTGGAAACTAGCCAAAGAGGGGGCTCCATGATCACAGCAGAATTAGCCTTTTCGTACAACAGAGATGTATTTTGCTTTCCAGGCAGAGTACATGACGAAAAAAGTCAAGGTTGTTTGCAACTAATAAAAAGTTTAAAAGGCCAATTAGTTACCAGTGCTGAAGATATTGCACACAGCCTAGGTTGGAAGGATAACAAGTCCTCTAAAAAGATTCAAAAATCCTTGTTTGTAGAATTGAATGAGCAAGACCAATCCATATTCGATCTTATCCAACACCATGGCCCCTTGCATATAGATCAGTTAATTCAGCAATCAGAAAAGAGCTATTCATACATAGCTTCTTCCTTATTAAGTTTAGAAATGCAAGGACTTATTCAAATTGAGCCTGGCAAAATAGTAAAGCTTTTATAATCAATACTTACTTTGAACCACACAGATGATGGCTGTTGCGGCAAGGATTGTAGCGAAAAGCCCGCATCCCGAGAGGCTTTACCCTGATCATTTTTAAACCAAACTCTAGCCGATTCGGGAGAGGACTTGCAGCGAAAAGCCTGTGTGCCGCCCAAAAAATAAAGAATAAGTTGCCATGATTTTTCTTTTAACTAAAATATATGGTATAGGCCCTTTGTTTCCATCCATTTTCTATTATTTTTGCCCCCGTTCAAATTTGGTAATGCTTCACAAGAAGATTACAGAAATTGTTTGAACATTCAAGAATACATTATATGAAACAACTTTCACTCATACTTAGTAGCTTAGCCTTGATAGGTGTAGTAGCCTTATTTGTTATGAAATCTAAAGATAAATCGCCGGTTAGACAAGTTATTAAAACAAAAGACTCTAGCGGCAAAGAAGTGATAGTTTCAGGAAGCAAAATTGCTTATGTGGATATCGATACCTTAGAAGCTAATTACGATTACTTCAAAAGAAAGAAGAATGAGTTTGAATCTCGTCAAAAAAATATCGATGCTGAACTTGAGAAAAGTGCGAATCAGCTTCAAAACGATTATGAAGTTTTAAGAAAGAAAGCTGAGTCTGGCCAATTATCTCAATCAGAAGGAGAAGCAGCGCAACAAAGATTGATGCAAAGACAACAAGAATTAGAATTGAAAAGGCAAAATCTTGGCACGAAATACATGAAAGATCAAGAAGCCTTCAATAAAGAAATTCATGATAATTTACATAGATATATTGAGATATACAATGAAGAAAAAGGTTATGATTTTATATTATCCTATTCAAAAGATGGGTCTATTTTGTTTGCAAACAAAGATTTAGATGTCACACAAGATATTATAGAAGGCATGAACTCGAAAAATTTTGAAAGTAAAGAAAGTCCAAAAGTAGATACCACAAAATAATACTCATGAGAAATAAAATAGTTGCAGGAAATTGGAAAATGAATGTAGGCATAGCCGAAGGGCAAGCGCTTATTCAAGAAATCCTGAGCAAAATGCCTCAAATGAAAGAGGGTAGACAAGTGATATTTTGTCCACCGTTCACCACCTTGTATCATGCAAATGAAACTTTAAAAAGTCAAGCTTCGAATCATGCTTATATTGGGGCACAGAATTGTCATGATAAAAATTCAGGGGCTTA
>CAZSUF010000011.1:0-504 GCA_964609875.1 uncultured Bifidobacterium sp. | reverse complement strand
TCGATGTTAAAAGAAATAGGCATTCAACATGTAATTATAGGACATTCAGAAAGAAGGCAATATTTTAATGAATCGAATGCTTTTTTAAAAAGCAAGGTGGATGCCTTAATTGATGCTGGTTTACAAGTTATTTTTTGTTGTGGCGAGCCTTTAGATATTCGAGAAGCCAATCATCAAAATGAATATGTGCTGAATCAACTCAAAGAAAGTTTGTTTCATCTAAGTGCTGAACAATTTAGTAAGCATATAGTGATCGCGTACGAACCCATTTGGGCAATAGGTACAGGTAAAACGGCTACTTCTGATCAAGCACAAGAAATTCATGCCTATATCAGATCAGAAATTAATGCACAGTTTAATCAAGATGTTGCAGAGAATACTACCATTCTTTATGGGGGAAGTTGTAATGCTAGCAATGCAGTAGAATTATTCTCTTGTAAGGATGTTGATGGTGGATTAATTGGAGGTGCTGCCCTAAAAGCAGAAACCTTTCTACCTATTATT
>CAZSUF010000010.1:22826-29511 GCA_964609875.1 uncultured Bifidobacterium sp. | reverse complement strand
TTACTCTGGCAAAAACAATGGATTTACAATGAAGTTTTGTATAAAAAAATAATTGCCACATCCAATGGCTATTTTCTCTTAGGCAATATAGAAACAAGCAATTTGCTTTCAAGTGCGATTCTAACTAGAATTTCTGGAAATGGAAATTTTCTTTGGAGTAAAAAATATACATATAATATAAGTCCTTACACCTTGTATATGAGTGACATGATACTAAAAGACAATCAGCTTATTTGTGCAGGAAGAACCTTAAGTGAATACTACATGCGCCCTTGTGTGATGCAATTAGATACCTCAGGGACTCTAATCGATGCACATTCTTATGTGATTGACTCTAACTTAAATCGAAATGAGTTTATACAAATAGAACAAACTCCGAAAGGGGATTTTTATCTGCTATCCAAATCAACGTTAGAACATAATATCCTAAAACTAAACAGTCAATTTGATATATCATGGTGTCGACATTATTTAACTGAATGTAAGGCAATTTGTGCAGGGTATCATGAAGATTTGTTTACAACTAATTATTGGAAAAATTATATGTTACATATCGACTCTTCAGGAAATCATTTAAAAACTCATTACACCAAAGTTTCTCAAGTTGGTTACCCCATAGAATTAAAAGGGAACTATGGCTATACAGCAAGTATTGCGAAAAGAAACTGCGGTTTTATCATCACAAAAATACTCGACAATATTTTACTTCAAACAAATGAAAAAGGAGAATACTGCATGGATAGCACTGTGACTGTAGCCCCCATATCGTGGCCTTTGGTAAAGAATAAACATACGAATATAAATCTAATTGAATCTAACTATACGGCTCCTGTTGTCAATGCATTATCCATCAATTTAGTACAATTTCCTTTTACCGTCTTCACGTATTGTAGCAGTTCATATTCTTGCAATCAAGCACTTCAGCAATCTGATTATTCTGCAGAAAATTATTTTAGTATTTATCCTAATCCTGCAAGCTCAAATTTAATCATTGATATCAAAGAAAGCAGTAAACAAATAGAGATGGATTTAATTGATTTATTCGGTGCCGTTGTACTTAGTAAACAAAAATTGCAACAAGGGAAAAATAATATTTTATTACCTTCTTTGCCTACTGGAATTTATGTTGCTCGAATAAAAATTGATGATCAAATTCATTACAAAAAGATAGAAAAATTATAAGCAAGGCTATTGACTAATCTTGAAAATAAACATTTGAAATTCGTTGAGACAAATGGAATTCAACAATTAGCTCTCAGATAAAGTCTGTGCATCTAATGTCCGTTTACTCATCGAAATACAAAGATAACAGGGTCCCCAAAACGAAAGAACACTTGACCTCTAAGATCATTGGGGGCATAAAAAAATACTAAATTGCTGCACTCATCATCTTTTCAATCGTGGTATCATACAAATTTGTCCAAGCACTGATCGGCTTCCATGTTTCAGTGCCAATTTGAATGTTGCTTTCCTCTACCCTGCCTAAAAATTGACAAGGCGTATCATGCATCATAGCTTCGAATGCAGCTTGATTGGCAGAGCTTATACTTACTACAAATCGTCCCTGAGCCTCACCAAAGAGATAAGCATCCGGACGAATTTCTGAAGACATGTCTATGCTGAAACCCAATACACGTTGTTTGGCACTTTCAATCAAAGCCACAAATAGTCCGCCTTCTGCAATATCGTGTGCAGAGACAATACAACCTTCTTGAATTAATTGTAATACTTTTTGTTGTGCTTGATATTCCTCTTCTAAATTAAAATAAGGCGCAGGCGATAATTCAACCTTCATTAATTTATGCAAATACTCACTACTTGCTATATCATTGCGATGCTGACCTATCATATAAATCAAATCTCCAGCTTGTTTAAAATCCATAGTCATACGCTTGCTAATATCTTCGATCACGCCCACCATACCGATAGTAGGTGTTGGATATACAGGACCATCAGGAGACTGATTATAAAAGCTCACATTGCCTCCAGTTACGGGCGTATCTAATTTCAAACAAGCATCACTCATGCCTTTGAGCGCATACACAAATTGATAATAAACTTCAGGATTATAAGGATTACCGAAATTTAGACAATTGGTAATGGCAGCAGGTACCGCCCCACTACATACAATATTACGTGCGGCTTCGCATACAGCAATCATGCCACCCACATAAGGATCTGCATGCACATAACGTGAATTGCAATCAACCGTGGATGCAATGCCTTTCTGAGTTTCTTTTACCCAAGATACAGCAGAATCTGAAGGTGCATTGGTACTTGAGTTGGCCGTATACCAAACTTTCAGCAGGTACTTCAGCTACTAATTGATCATGCATAAAAAATTTCAACATGGGGTCTTTGGTCACCTCGCCGATTTGTTCGCAATGAATATCCCATTTATCAAAAATAGTTTGTACAATTGATTCACTTCCTTTCTTGACAACAATCAACATTCTTTCTTGACTCTCACTCAACAACATTTCCCATGCCTTCATTTCTTTTTGTCTGGTCGGCACTTTATCTAAGTGAATAATCATGCCGTGTTCGCCCTTTGCGCTCATTTCTGAAGTACTGCAAGTGATACCTGCGGCGCCCATATCTTGCATGCCAATTAAAGCATCTGTATTGACTAATTCCATGCAAGCCTCTAGCAATTTTTTTTCTTGAAACGGATCGCCCACTTGTACTGAAGGCAAATCATTGATACTATCTTCACTGATGTCGGCGCTTGCAAAGCTTGCTCCACCAATGCCATCTTTACCCGTATCGCTGCCCACAATATATACTGGATTCCCTTCGCCATAGGAAGTAGCAGAAATTGTTTTCCCTGTTTTCATTACCCCAACACTCATAGCATTTACCAGCGGATTGGTATGATAACAATCTTCAAAATAAATTTCACCGCCGACTGTAGGCACACCAAAACAATTTCCATAATGACTAATGCCCTTCACTACACCTTTAAGTAGATGTTTGGTTTTAGGGTCTTTCAAATTGCCAAATCGCAAAGAATTGAGGGTGGCAATTGGCCTGGCCCCCATGGTAAAAATATCCCTATGTATCCCGCCAACACCTGTGGCAGCGCCTTGAAATGGCTCAATAGCAGAAGGATGATTATGCGATTCGATTTTAAAACTACAAGCCCATCCATTACCAATATCAATCAGACCCGCATTCTCTTCACCAGCTTTGGCTAATACTTTCGATCCATCTTTAGGCAAAGTTTTAAGCCATTTAATTGAATTTTTGTAACTGCAATGCTCACTCCACATCACACTATACATGGCAGTTTCGGTAAAGTTCGGATCACGGCCCAACACCTTTTTGATGGCTTCAAATTCTTGTTCATTCAACCCAAGTTTCAGGGCTTGTTCTAAAGTAGCTACTTGCATAATTTTCTATTGGTAGGCAAAAATAGCTTAGTTTTTTACTTTATTTTTAGGAATCCAGAATATTTACGCACATATCCTTGAGGATTACTTTTTTAGACTATGATGAAGTAAGAATTAGGAGCTATTTCCCGCTTTTGTTCCAATCCCTGCAAACAGCAGTATTGTAGACAACAAGCTTTGGTTTGCAGGGGATTTCCACGACAATCGGGGCTAGGGCATTTGAGCATTAAAGAAAAATTAGATGTCAATACTTTAATTAGTTGGCTTAAAAAAAAGCTAATGCCCGCTAACTTTTCCAAAGTTTTAAACTTTGGAAAAGTTGGCAACCATACTCAAAACCCAACTTGACAGAAAAAAGACTCAAATGTGAAGTAATATCCCTAATGGTGAAGTTCGTCAAAAATTGTATCAAAAGTGACGGATATTTGGATAAACGATTTAAGATTAAAATAGACTTACTAAAATACTTCAGCATCAAAACGTATATAAGATTAACGAATATTAGCTCATAAGTGTTAAAGATGAAATTAAATTATGAAAACAAAATTTATTATCATTTCCATTCTGATGAATATATTAATACTAGGTATTATCCGTGGATTTATCGGAATGAATATCGCTTGTGTATTATCTATTTTTTTCTATTCAGTCTTTACTTACTTTACTTTTAGGCAGTTCAAAAATCAAGCCTTTTGGCTAAATCTACTGATCATACTATTGGGTGTTATCATTGTGCATTTACCTCAAAGAATTATTGATTTTCATAGTCAACTTGTTTCATTTCCTGAATTCTTGTGTGAAATTTTTGGCGTGCTACTCGGCTACTTATTTTACAAATTTGGTAAAATTGTAAAAATAATTTCCGTCGGCCTTGCACTTACAGTTTCAGTGTTTTTTTATAATTCATATGACTATGTGCTAGATTGGATCAATTATTCTAATCTATTCTATAAAAACACTACACCGATTCAGATCAGTTCAGTTCCATATCTTGATTCAACGAATCATCAAGTCAATGAGCAAGTGTTTAATACTGAAAAATTTATTATTCTCAATATTTGGGCAACAACTTGTGTGGCTTGTATTGCAGAATTTCCTCAGGTTGACTCACTCTATGCACTTTCCCAAAAAACAACGGACATTCAACTCTACACAGCTTGTATTTTAACAAAACACGAAACAATTTCACCAATGAATTTAGTTCAGAAAAAGAACTGCACATTCCCAGTGCTAACTATTCCTAACTGGGAAGTGGTAAACAAAGAATATGGGATGTATGAAGTGCCGACGACCTTTGTGGTAAAAAATAAAAAAATATTGTTCAGAGGAAGTTTATTGGAAGCCTTCAAACAAGTGGAGACTTACAGAAAATCATAAATTCGACGAAAACAATTTGCTTAAATAAAGTGAATTGTACAAACAGCTAAAACATTCGTTCTTTCTAATAACAACCTGATCAGGTTTGGCAATCCAGCACCTTTTTCGAATGATTAATTATATTTTACCTAATACACCTTTAGCACTTACTCGTCTATTAAAAAAAACTATTTCATCGCCCCAAGCCATTTTCTAGATAATATTGTAAGAAAAAATTACTCGAAAGAAGTTGATATCCATAGATAATAAAATAACTACAAAGAATGTAGATCATTTGCTGATCATTATTCAAATATTTGTTTGTTAGAATGCTGTCTTGTATCGAATAATCTTAATACAACTATATGCGATTCAAATTCTTTATAAATAATTGTATTATGTTTCGTTACAACACATTTACGGTATCCTCTTTTTCTATTTAAAAAAGGAAATTGATTTGGATTTTTAATAATTCTTTCTAATTGGGTAATAAGTTTACTCTTAAATTTATTTAAAACCTGTTGACTCCAATTAACTCTTAAATATAACAACACGGAATCCAAATCAGTTTCAGCAATTTCCGTCCAAAGTACTTCTTTCATTCAAATACCAAATTGTTACTGGAGCTTTGAGACAACCTGACTGTGTTTTCGATACTTCCCCTGAGTATATTGACTTTCAGACTCAACAATTTTAGCCTTATCTTCCACTGAAAGTAATTCCCACTCTTCATAAGTTTCATTCTCACTAAATAAATTCAACATTGAACCATAAATCCTTCGAATTTTCACATTATCAAGAGAATCGAGCCTTCTAAATAAATCTAACTTTAATTCCGCAGGTGTCATTTTAATTATTTTTACGAAAATAAGAAATTTGGTTGATTCAGAATATCTTTTACTCGATTTGGGCCCATCATTGTAATAAACCTTAACTACCTGCCTCCCACAAAGCTTGTTCAATAAAACAATTACCTTCTCTACACCAAACTTCACTACCTTAGTGCACTCTAGGTTTTATGCCTATAGCATAATTCCTCCACATTTGAATCCTTCCTTCGATGTCCTAATCAATAGTTTTATTGAAAACCAAGTTGGCCTAAGTAAAGATTTTTTACCAATCGCCTTATTAAATCACTTAAAACAGAACCTCGAAGCGCTTTATCTTCATGAGGATATGAAACTAGCCGGTATTGGCAATCAAGATATTCAACAACACGACAAACTAATTCGAAATGATAAGATTCATTGGTTAGATGTAAATCATCATGACAAATACGAAGATGAATTTTTTGCATTCATAGACCAATTTGTGCTTTTCTTAAATCAATCTTGCTATACGGGTATCACCGGCTATGAATTTCATTATACTTTGTATGAAGTGGGAAGTTTTTATACCAAACACCTAGATCAATTTAAAAATAATGGAGATAGAGCTTACTCGATGATTATGTACTTAAATGAAGATTGGGTAAAAGCTGATGGAGGTGAATTATGCATTTACCATGAAACTACTTCACAACTTATTGCACCCCAAAACGGAACTTGTGTTTTCTTCAAAAGCAGCCAATCAGCTCATGAAGTACTAATCACACATAAACCTAGAATGAGTATTACTGGATGGTTGAAAACGAATTAAATATTCAACTCACTTAGGCCAATCTTTAGCTTGCATTTTCTTACATCTAAAACATGATAATTCTCATCTTATTTCCTCTCTTAAAATAATCTCGAAAATTAATTTAAAGGATACCTTTGCCTACCTCAATAAACACATGTAATGCCAGATTTAAAAAGTATACAAACAGAAATAGATGCCAGTTATTTATACCAAATTCTTTCGGAGCATGAAGAAGATGTAAATGTGAAAGAGGTATTTAAGCAAATGAGCGAAATCGAACACGGACATGCTATCGCCTTCATGAAATCTAAACAAAT
>CAZSUF010000010.1:17519-22774 GCA_964609875.1 uncultured Bifidobacterium sp. | reverse complement strand
ACACCTTCAGGCAGAGCAAAAATGTTGCATCAAATTGGTAAACTCTTTGGCTATGATTATATTTTAGGCATACTGTTAGATACAGAAAAAAGTATTTCATCATCAGTCATAGGCTCACGTCAAAAACTGAACTCGCCTTCATCTTTATCGGATACTGCTCATGTCACCATTTTAAAAAATATCTTAGACTACAACCCGAATATTTCGGGATCTAATTTAGCTCGCTTTGAAAAACGACATAGATCTGTTGGTGGCAACGCACTCAGAGCCGCAGTGCTTGGAGGCAACGATGGATTAGTGTCGAATTTTAGTTTAGTGATGGGGATTGCAGGTGCTACATCCGGACAAGAAGGTGTGTTGCTTGCAGGAATGGCAGGCTTGTTGGCAGGCGCATTATCTATGGCTTTAGGCGAATGGATTTCTGTAAAAAGTTCACAAGAGCTTTACGAAAATCAAATGCAATTAGAAATGGATGAACTAGAACATAATCCAGAAGGAGAAGAAAAAGAATTGGCTTTGATTTACCAATCTAAAGGAATTCCGCAAGAACAAGCCAAACAAATGGCCAAGGATATTATTTCTAACAAAGATCATGCC
This sequence comes from uncultured Bifidobacterium sp., assembly GCA_964609875.1. GTDB lineage: Bacteria > Bacteroidota > Bacteroidia > Chitinophagales > Chitinophagaceae > OLB11. The sequence continues at coordinate 22,177 of CAZSUF010000010.1, read as the reverse complement.
CATGAAATTCTTATCAAAGAAGAATTAGGTATCAATCCTGAAGATTTAAAAGGTTCGGCCATGGAAGCTGCTATTACTTCATTTATATTATTTGGTATCGGAGCCATTATTCCTGTGATTCCTTTCTTCTTTATTCATGGTATGAAAGCCGTGATTGCAAGTACAGTATTAAGTGGTATAGGTCTTTTTCTAATAGGTGCAGCTATTACTTTATTCACTGGAAAATCTGTTTGGTATTCCGGTTTCAGACAAGTTATCTTTGGTTTAGCTGCTGCAGCAATCACCTTTGGTATAGGCAAATTAATTGGGGTAAGTGTAGCAGGTTAATTTATTAGAAATAAATTTTATACTGCATCTTTGCTAGTATGAAAACATACATCCTTGGCTTGTTGCTCATGTCTATAGGTTTGATGCAATGCGACATAGCTAAGAAAAAGCAGACTTTAAATCAAGCCCAATCAACTGCCATTTATTATCTCTATCATAAATCCTTATTGTGCGATACTTTCTCAAGAATTCTTTGGCAAAGTCATATAGATTTTCGTGGACTAGATACTGAAAATGATCAGATGTATTTTCTTTGTAGTAATGATATTCCACGCAAGACTGCTTTAGCCAAAGTAGCTTTAGATACAACCTTAGTAGAATTTTCTCCTTGCGTTTCAGGGGAATGTGAATATTGATGGATACTATGCTTTCCGCATGCCAAGTACAAATTTAAAAGTAGATAGTACACAAACTTTTACTTGCAATTTAAAGAATGCCAAAGTGAAAATTTCTTTTAAAGAATTATCGCAAGAATTAGATTCAACTATTTATTACAATACAAGAAAACATGTAGATCTTTCAGATTACTTTCAGTCACAAAACATAGCTTCCAATATAGGCGCCTATGTATCCAAGAAAGGAAATGATCCAATTCTTAAAAAATTGGTTGATAGCTTAACGAAAGATCTGAAAACAAATGAAGCCAAAGCGCAAAAACTGTTGGACTTTACCACTTCTCAAATAGAATATAGTTATGAAGACCATTGGTATCAAACCGAAATTACCAAAAGAGCCCATGAAGTATTGTTTGCTGGGGAAGCGGATTGTTCTGGCAAAAGCACTTTATATGCTTCCATGTTAGAAGAAGCGAATATCCCCTATTGCTTTTTATATTTCCTCAATCATATTAACGTGGGTGTTCAAGGAAATTTTTCTTCATTAAATACATACCAAGCAAAGATCGATAGTATTACTTACTATATGGCCGAAACAACAACACCTAAGTTTATCATTGGTGAAAGCAAATTATCAAATGCTGAAATGCTGAAAGAAGTCAAATTTTATCAAATACCCCAAAAATCTCCTAACATGTATGGCTATTTGAACAAAAAACAAATTCAGTTTGTTGAGCTCAGTGAAGAATAATTTATTTTTTCAAAGAATAATTCCCTGGTATGGAAAATGGAAAATCAATTTCCTTATCAAAATCAAACTTGTTGATATCCATCTCTAATTGAGCAGCACCCTTTACATCCTGAATATTAAATGAACGCAAAGTTGAAAGCAAATAATTTCCTTCTCGTTGATATTGCCCCATAGTAATCATTAACGAACTTGTGGATACAGCCCGCATCGTTTGCATTTGAATTTGCTTTAGCGTACTATCAGATTTCTGATAAGTCAGTTGATTGACAAAATCTTGTCCTTTGATAAAAATAGTACTCAAGGCCCCTATATCTTTAATATCAGTAATTTGTCCATCAATAGCCACAGCATTGCCAATAATTAAATCTTGTAAAGTTTTAAAATCAACTTCCAAATTAATTAATTTTTGAATGTCTTTGTAACTATAGAGATAAGCCAATTTATTAATTCGCTCAATAGCTTTCACACTATCTGGTGTGATGATAGCCCGAGCTACTTCAATGCCAAAACCAGAAATGGCGACCCAAATGACTTTGTTCTTCTTCAATCTAAAATTAACTGTAAAATTTTGCTTTTGATCACCTGCTTCAAAATGCATTTTGGCTTTGGATTGAAATGTTTCATATTGAATATTTCTGCTTTGAATAATATTTCGTGCCAAGACCGTATCGTAAGAAGGTATCTTCAAAGAATCCTTCTTCACCACTTTATTACTATCTAATGAATTTTTATTTTTCTCTTCCTTTCGATCTTCTTTCTTTTCTTCTCTTTTTTCTTTTCTGGCTTCCTTCTTCTTGTTTTTGATAAAAAATGGCTTTACCAAATGACAACTACTCATCATAACCATGATAATACATAAGCCCAACAAATATTTTCTACTCTGCATTTTTTCCTTCTTTAATTTTCTTTAATAACTCAGGAGAATTTTCTCCTTTTTCTTTAGCTTTTTTCCAATTTTCGATGGCTTTACTTTGTTGACCTAATTTATAAAACACATCGCCTAAATGATGAAATAAAGTGCCATCCTCTTCGCCTCCAGCTTGAATGGCTTTTTCTATATATTTTCTGGCTTCTTCATACTCACCTTGCTCATAACGTATCCAACCATAGGTATCTAAAAAAGATTTTGAATCTGGCTGCAAGATTAAAGATTTCTTAGACATCAATTCGGCTTCTTTCAATTTCTTTTTTCGGAGTGATAAATAGTAGGCGTAATTATTTAAGGTGGTAGCTTCATCGGGCTGATAGACGAGTGCTTTTTCAAAACAACTATCGCTTTTTACATAGTCGCCTTGGTTTTGGTAAATGTCTCCCAAATTGGCATACACTTGTCCAAGCAAAGCGTCATTTTTATTTTCAAGACTAATTGCTTTCTCATAAGCCACTATTGCTGCCGCATAGTTTTTGTTTTGTTGTTGTGAAATACCTGTATAAAAGGCTGGCATAGGATTTTTTGGAAACCTACTTAAACAAGGCTTAGCAAAATAAATTACGCTATCGTATTTGAGTTGATCAAAATAAATACTCATGATTTGATTCCACACAGTAAAATTTGACGAATCTAAGCTTAGATATTTTTTATAACTTTCTAAAGCCAAAGGATATTTTTTTGATACAAACAACACATCCGCGTACAAGCCTAAAGCCTCTTTGCTTTGGGGCGATTCTTCTTGTATACTTTTAGCCCATTCAATAATTAATTCTTGATCCTTGACTGAATCGGTATCAAAATTTCTTAAGGAAGGTGTAATCAAGGCCATCTTAGTTTGCACATCCATATTTTTATTCTGCATCACTTTCTTCATGTACTCTTTATATCGAATTGGGTCGTGCTGCTTTTGATAATATTCAGCTAGGGCCAATTGCGCTAAAGGATTCTGTGCATAATCAGTTTCAATTTCTTTGTATACATCTTTTGTTTTTAATGGTTGCTTACTCCCTTCATACATATCAATCAACATCAAAGGATAATCCAAATTGCCCTTGTCTGATTGTTGAAGTTTTCTTACTTCCAACACAGCTTCATCTACTTTGCCTTGTTGAAGCAATAAACTTTTTCGTTGTAAAATAATATCTTCATTAAAGCCCATCAATTTTTCTAGTTGATTTAATGACTCTAATGATTTATCAAAATTGCCGACTTTCAAATACAACAAAGACTGCTCATATAAATATTCTTGATTTCGGGGCTCACGTTTAAGCATGAGAGTATATTGCGTCTGTGCCTTTTTTAATTTGCGATTAAAGACTAAAAGCTGTGTATACAATTCCTGATAGTACTTATTTTGCGGATCAAGTTTTAGCGCTTTCTCGGCATTTTCTTCAGCTTCGATCAGTTGTTTTTTCTGAAACTGAATTCGAGCAAAATTATATAAGGCAGTTGCGTTATTCGGAAACTTAGTAGCCAACTCTTTATACAAGGTATATGCCTTGGCACGATCTCCTAAAAGCCTTGCATTCTCTGCATCAAAAAAGAGATTATACTCCTTGGCAATGGCAGAAAATGAGGGTTTAGCTATAACTTGAGGTTTACTTGCAACATGTTTACTAGAGTTACAGGCGGTGCCCAATAACCATACTACGATGCTGAGGTAAACACTTATTTTCATTAATTCGTAAATGAGTAATCGCCCAAACTATATTCATCTGGTTTGGATTGGCAATCTACGTAATTTCCTAATAAACTATTTTGCATTACGGAATTCTTAACACTGCTATGTTGACCTACAATACTTCTACTCACCACAGCATTTTCTACCGTGGCATTGGCTTCTATAGAGGCATAAGGTCCAACCACCGCGTTTTTAATTACAGCATTCGCCCCAATAAAACTTGGTTGTATAATGGTTGAATTCTCGATCTTAGCACTTGGATCAGTCAAATTTTCATGACCTTGCTTAATTTCCAAAATACGCTCTAAGGTATATAAGGTGGCATCTTTGTTACCGCAATCTAACCATTCTTCTACTTGACCCGTATAAAACTTCAGCCCTTTTTGCTTCATATTTTCCATGGCATCTGTAATCTGATATTCTCCTTTAATTTTAATATCATGATCGATCAAATACTGAAGTTCTTTGCGCAAATTTTCTCCATCTTTAAAATAGTACACCCCAATAATGGCTAAGTCAGAAACAAAATCCTTTGGCTTCTCTACAAATTCAGTAATCACACCTTGTTCATTTAAACGCACTACACCAAACGCTGAGGGATCATCTACTTTTTGTGTCCAAATAATGGCTTCT
>CAZSUF010000010.1:4308-17508 GCA_964609875.1 uncultured Bifidobacterium sp. | reverse complement strand
GAATAAGGTATCCGCAAAAGCGATAAAAACATTATCCTTTAAACATTCTTGGGCGCATAAAATAGCATGGGCAGTTCCTTGCGGCGTTTCTTGATAAAATATTTTTCCTTTGGCGCCAAACTTCTCGGCCACAGCCACCAAACTTGCTTCAGCAACAGCCCCATAAGCTGGACTTACAATAAAGGCAATTTCTTCTATTTTTTGATCTGTGGTATTGGCAATATCTTCTACAATTCTATGCACCATAGGTTTGCCTGCAATCGGCACCAAAGGCTTAGGTGTAGTTAAAGTATGAGGTCTCATGCGTTTGCCCATTCCGGCCATTGGTATAATAATATTCATCTTATGTTGTATTTATTTGTATTGTAAAATTGTTATTGTATTGAATTTGTGCTGCCAAAACCACCTTGTCCGCGTGCTGTTTCATCTAAGCCTTGAACTTCTTCCCATTCAATTCGCTCATATTTGGCAATCACCATTTGGGCAATTCTATCGCCGGGTTGTATGCTTTGTGTGGTATTTGATAAGTTAATGAGAATCACTTTAATTTCTCCGCGATAATCACTATCTATGGTACCGGGTGTGTTTAAGCAAGTCAATCCTTGTTTGATCGCCAAGCCACTTCGAGGCCTAATTTGTGCTTCAAATCCTTCGGGCAAGGCAATCGAAATGCCGGTAGGAATCAATTGTCTTTCCATTGGATGAAGTTCTACGGCTTCTTGAATATGGGCGTATAGATCCATGCCCGCCGAACCTATGGTTTGATAGGAAGGCAAGGGGTGACTACCGGTATGAACAATTTGAACTTTCAAAATCAGTGGGCGAAATTACATTCTATAAAGAAATTATTATAAAAAAATTATTGTACCCATTTTTCACTAGAAAATTTGCGTTACACGATTGGAATTTTTATTATGCCCCCGAGAAAGTTAGTTGTTGCCGGGTCTGTTGGTGCGGGGACCCTCCGCATCTTTGTAGGCGCGTTAGGGATAGTAGCGAAAATCCCATCTCGTTCTTCAAAACGAGATGGATTGAAGCGGATAGCCCGACCCACGCTTTCACTAGAGTTTCGGTTTTATGATACTTGATTAGCGTGGGGAACGCCCAAGAAATTACAAAACTATCTCTCCTTCGAAAACCTTCATGGCTGGGCCGCATAGCCAAATATGATTAAATTCTTGTCCGTTGATATTATTGCATCTAACCACCAAATTGCCGCCTAAAGTTTGAATATTGACTTGCTGCTGACCCAATTTTTCGCGAATATGATTCAGAGCCGCCGCCGTAACGCCCGTGCCGCAAGATAAAGTTTCATCTTCGACGCCACGCTCGTATGTACGTACAAAAATGGCATCGTCTTGTTGCACTTCTACAAAATTTACATTCACGCCTTGGTCTTTAAACACTGGACTATAGCGGATTAGGGCCCCTTCGCGTTTTACATCTAAGTCTTTCACTTCATCGATTTGATGTATGTAATGTGGCGAACCTGTATCGAGTAGTGAGTAAGTCTCGAAATGCTTGATCGAATGCACATCCTGCATGTGAAGCTCGATATCACCTGCTTCATTGATAAGTGCTTCGTGGGCGCCGTCTATGGCTTTGAAGCGAGCAGTTTGTTGAATCAAATTCAAGTGTGCCGCAAAAGCCGTGATACATCTGCCGCCATTGCCACACATGCTGCTTTCGCCCCCATCCGAATTGAAATAGGTCATGGTAAAATCCCAGCCCTCTTCTGTACCCAGTAGCATCAGTCCATCTGCCCCAATGCCAAATTGCCTGTTGCATAAAAAAACAATTTGGGCTGCTGTTAGCGCTGAGTATTGCTGCTTCCGATTATCGAGCAAAATAAAATCGTTGCCTGTGCCCTGATATTTGTAAAAGTGAATGTGCATGTTAAATTTTTTCGATAATGGCCAAGGTCTTTTGTATCATATTTTCTACGCTTTTAGCACCATCTTCACTAAATTTTTTCTGAATACGATTGGCGACTATAGTGTTGATGGATAAACATTCATGACCGAGTATTTTACCTAAACCAAAAATGGCTGAAGTTTCCATTTCGAAATTCGTGATGCGATGATTTTCAAAAGCAAAAGCCGATAATCGATTGACTAATTGAGGAAACCTTAAACCCGCACGAACCACCCGACCTTGAGGTGCATAAAAACCAGGACAAGTCACGGTAATTCCTTGATGATACCCTTGGTTGAAATGAGCAAGCAATTTACTTGAACCTTGCACGGCATAAGGAATAACGGGCTGACCTTCTAATTCGGTATGTTTCACAAAAGCTTCTTGAATGGCCTTTTCATGAGCTGTGGGTTCAAACAGATAATAATGCAATACATTATCCAAGCCAATGCCATGACTCGAGGCTACTAAACTATCCACAGGAATATCCTCTTGCAAGCTGCCTGAAGTGCCCATACGAAGTATTTGCAGGGTATGATGTTGAGCCTTAGGCAATCGTTGTTCGAGATCAATATTGACAAGTGCATCTAACTCATTCATCACAATATCAATATTATCTGGACCAATGCCACTCGATAAAACAGTCAAACGTTTTTTTCCGATATAACCAGTATGCGTCACAAATTCGCGATGCTGGGTTTTAAATTCAATGGTATCAAAGTATTTAGATACTTCTTTCACTCGATCTGGATCTCCGACGGTGATTACAGTATCTGCAAGGTCTTCTGGTCTGAGATTGATATGATACACCCTACCTTCTTGGGTAAGTATCAGTTCTGAAGCGCCAATTTTATCCATGACAAATTAATTTTGACAAATGTAATACTGAAATAAGGATGAACAAGCAGCAGGTTTAAAGAAGATCAAGTGCGGGGAGAAACTTTCAGAATTAAAAACACAATTTGCATAATTTCAAATTATTGTTACATTTGCACTCCAAGGTCTTGTAGCCGAGTGGCTAGGCAAAGCTCTGCAAAAGCTTCTACACCGGTTCGAATCCGGTCGAGACCTCAAAAAGCCCTGAATTTTCGGGGCTTTTTTTATGCTCCCGATCGACTCTGTGCTCACCTGATGTTAGGTTACGGGAACCCTTTCATGCTTTTTCGACAGATTATGTTTGTTTAGTGTATGTGGAAAACCGTAAAATATGACAATTCCATGATATAAATCATATACCCAAAGTGGACAAATACAAGATTAAGTTCCGAGTTTTGTGCCTCTAAGATGAAGACATCCTATCTTTTATATTTGAGTTTACTACTAGGGCTTTTTACTTCCTGTGAAAAAAGAGAGCTACCTATCACCTTACCTTCTCGTTCAGACGGGATGGCTTTGCAAGTAGACATGGGTGAAACTTATGAATATCAGTATTTTGTTAGCTTAGAAACTCAACAAATTGTGCATATCAGCAAAATAAAAAGTTGGGATCTTGCTTTTCAAAGTGGGGCCAATGAGCACGGCATTTATCTGAATGGTGCTAAACAAATGGCAGCCTTTGCCACTGGTAAAACTAACTTCGAAGACGTAAATATCTCAGATACAACGCAAATAGAAGGTCATTGGAAAGTAGATCAAGCTTCGGGCGAATTAGATTCTACTGCTATAGGCAATTGGAAAGATAAGGATCAAGTTTATATTATTCGTTTAGATGCCAAGGGTGATCAGATGCGCAAATTTAAAATTGTTGAAGAAGACCTATTTCAATATAAAATTGCTTTAGGAGATATTAATTCTATCACCCCTTCTTATTTTATTGTATTGAAAAATAAAGATCAAAATTTGACTTACTTTTCTTTAGACTTTTTAAGTACAGTGGCGAATATCGAGCCGAATAAAAATTCTTGGGATTTGCAGTTTACACAATACAATTATACTTTTTATGATCAAAATCCGCCTTTGCCTTATGTCGTGAATGGGGTTTTATTAAATCATTATTCAACCTATGCTTATCATGATTCTGTAAGTGAATATAATGGCATCAATAAGGATTTTGTGCAGAGTTTACCTTATTCTGACAAGCGCGATATCATTGGTTACAATTGGAAATCTTACGATCGTGATTTGAATCTTTATACAGTTGAAAAGAAGTATAATTATATCATTAAAAATCAGAAGAATCATTATTTCAAATTAAGATTTATAGATTTTTATAGCCCACAAGGCGTTAAAGGCAGTCCAAAATTTGAGTTCAAAGAACTGTATTAAATTATAGGCGGGCATTACGCTATTCCAACTTTATTTCTTTTTTATCTACTTTAGCTTGTAATACATGCTATTCAAATTATTATATTAGTTTTGCCCTCCAATTAAGTCAAAGTAATGATTATCAAACTTAAACTGACTTATCCTTAAACCATTGAAGTTTACGTATATGCAAAGAATCTATTTAGACAATGCCGCTACAACCCCTTTAGATAAAACAGTACTCGAAGCTATGATGCCCTATTTGACTGAGCATTTTGGCAATCCTTCATCGATCTATTCATACGGTCGAGAAACTAGAATGGCTATTGAAAAAGCCAGAAAAAGTATTGCAGGTTTATTAAATACCACACCAGGAGAAATTTTCTTTACAAGTGGTGGTACAGAAAGCAGCAATACAGCCATTCATGGAGCTGTTTATGATTTAGGTTGCAAGCATATTATTAGTTCGCCTATTGAGCATCATGCCACCTTACATACCATAGAGTATTTAGCCTCAACAGGCATTTGTACCTTAAGTTATGTGAAACTCACGCAAGATGGACATATCGACCTTATTGATCTAGAGCGTTTACTAACTGAAAGCGACAAAAAATGCTTAGTGACTTTGATGCATGCCAACAATGAGTTAGGCAATTTACTTGATGTACCTTATGTGGCTCAGCTTTGTCAGAAATATGAGGCCATTTTTCATACAGATGGTGTTCAAAGTATTGCCCATTACAACATAGATTTACAAAAAGTACCCATTCATTTCATGAGTGGATCTGCGCATAAATTTTATGGTCCAAAAGGCAGTGGGCTCTTGTATATTAACAGTTCAGTGCATATCAAACCCTATATTCATGGAGGTGGACAAGAACGTAATATGCGTGCAGGCACTGAGAATGTAGCTGGTATCATCGGTTTTGCCAAAGCCTTGGAAATTGCTATGAGTCATTTAGAAGAGGACAGCGTATATATAGAGTCACTGAAAAGTTATATGCGTGAGCAGTTTATGCAGCAAATTCCTGAAGTGAAATTTAATGGAGATACCGGGGAAAGAAGTTTATATACAGTATTAAGTGTATCATTTCCTGCCAATGAACGCACAGAAATGCTGAGTATGAATTTGGATATGGCAGGCATTTGTGTATCAGGAGGTAGTGCTTGTAGCAGTGGTGCACAAGGAGGTAGTCATGTAATCAAGGCAGTTTATCCTCATGAGCAACGTGTAACCATACGCTTTTCTTTCTGCAAACACAATACTTTCGACGAAATTGACGCGACGATAGCTCAGGTCAAAAAGTTGATGTAAAAAAAATCTTTCAAAAGGTGCAAATTCTGTTTGTTAAAATTCAAACATCATTATATATTTGCACCCGTTACTGCCTGATGGTGTAAAGGTAGCACAGCAGTTTTTGGTACTGTTAGTCTTGGTTCGAATCCAGGTCGGGTAACATTAGAAATCAGAGTGAGTGTGAGTAAAGAGAGCGAATCTCCCGTACAAACACTCACTCTATTTTTTTTCCTGCCCTGAGAGGAACGATTCGGGGTTCACACCCACTCTCATTCTCACAATTTTTATCTACCACAACCGCATTTAGGTTTGACTTTCAAAATTTGGAGGTTTATAAAAAAACTAAAACCTTTCATATCGTTTGCAATAAAGTTATTGAAACTCATAATCTTCCTGCTTATACCAATAATCAACTAGGAAGGCCTTCTTTAAGTATAGTGCTTAATATTGCAGAGTGTGCCAGCAAATTCTCTAATTTCATACATGAATAATTACATTTGCTTTACATATCTACTTCTTTCGTGCAGCCTTTGTTTCAGAAATTTAAAGTATAAATCCATTACATCAGAAAGAAATTACAACGACCCTAAAAAAAATTACGAATAATCACAAACACTACCTTATGAATCAGAAAATTATGTTGCTTTTTATATCACTCATCTGCTGCTTAGATATAAATGCACAACTAGTGGGACACACGACTATAACCTTTGTTGATTCGTCAAGGAACAATCGCCCCATTGAAACAGAAATTTATTATCCAGCAATTACCGCAGGTAATAACACACCGATCGCAGCGGGCGTTTTTCCACTTATAACCTTTGGTCATGGATTTGTAATGACATGGAGTGCCTATCAAAATTTTTGGGACGTGATTGTCCCGATGGGATATATCATGGCATTTCCTACTACTGAAAGTGGGTTCTCTCCTAGTCATGCTGAATTCGGAAAAGACCTTAGTTTTTTAATTACAAAAATTCAAAGTAGTGGAGCAGGCGTTGATATTCCATCTTCGAGTGTGGGACCCAAAACAGCTATCATGGGACATTCAATGGGAGGTGGATGTTCTTTCCTTGCTGCGCAAAATAATGCAACCCTAACAACCATGGTTTCGTTTGCAGCAGCAAATACTAACCCTTCTTCAATTACAGCATCTCAGCAGATTTCCGTCCCAACTTTATTATTCAGCGGGGTCAATGATTGTGTCACACCGCCTTCACAACATCAAGATATCATGTTTGATTCGACAACTGCAGCCTATAAAACACAAATCAACATCAAAGGTGGAGGACATTGCTTTTTTGCCAATTCAAATTTCAACTGCACATTTGGCGAAGCCTCATGCTCACCTACTCCAAGCATTACAAGAGAAGAGCAGCAATTGACTGCAAATAATTTTTTGAAAAATTGGTTAGCTTATTTTTTAAAAGACGATTGTTCAAAAGCACAAGAATTCCAAGATTCATTGGCTGCAAGTTCAAGAATCACTTATCGTCAAAATCAACCGATATCGTGTGCAACTTCAATACATGATTATCTATGGCTAAACCCAACTATCATTTACCCAAATCCATTTACAAATTCCATAACTGTTGAAATACCGAAAGAGTATATTCATCAGGTGACCATTTATAATATGATGATGCAACAACAAGGGAACTATGTATTTACTGAATCAAACAGCAAGGTAAGCTTAGATTTTTCCTCACTGAAAACCGGTATATATTTCATTAAAATAAATAATAAATATTGGACAAAAATATTGAAGCGTATAAATGAATAAGGTTTGCATCACAGGGTTGTAGGTTACTCCAAAACTAATGCATTGAAATAATTGCTGGATTATTACACACCAGCCATTGTCCACTTACAGGAAAACCACCCTACCCTTCTCCTTCTTGAATATCAGCTTTTTCTAATAAAGGTAAGGCTCCACCACCAGCACCTAAAGACTCAAAGTCTGCTACTTCATAAAACTTAACACCTGAATCTAGATGTTTGATTTTCATTTTCCATTGATCATGCTCCGTCTTCTCTATATCTCTTACTTCATACCCTAGGCGCAACTCAACATGGGGCAAAGAAGATAGATAACTAAAAATCGAACAGGTTAAATTGCCAAAATTTACATCAGTACCTGTTGTCACTTTGGTAGCTGCACTATTTCATCTACATTTCTGTTCTTCATCACTAAAGGAATCCAATTCAATAATTCATCTCTGTCCTCTGTAAAAACTATGTCTTTACAAAAAATTTGATTCTTTAATTCATCATAACGCTTTTATAAAAATTGCCTATCCTCTTCTCCACAAACAAAACTCACATGAGGAATATTATTGATAAACGATTCGGGCTTTTCGAAATATTGCTGTCTCTCTAAATAAGACCAAAATGCTTTAGACATTTCAAATTGACTTGCAATTTTTATCGCTTTGGCAATATCAATTTCTCCGTTAATTTCAGGTGTATAATTTAATTGGCAGAAGGCTGAATGACCCGTGCCTGCATTATTCCAGGCTTCACTACTTTCTGCTGCTACCTCAAGTAATCTTTCATAGATGGTTATTCTTAAAGCGATATTTAACTCTTTCAACAATATGCCGAATGTAGCACTCATGATCCCTGCCCATCCTTATAGTATATGCTGTTTTTCAGTTGTCATTTTTAAAGCAGAGATCAACGAAAAGAATTTAATATATGGATAGAATTCCAACCAATTATATATGAATCATACCCTTTTTCAAATTATATCAACTATCAAATTCATACAAAGTTATTTTCAAGCAACTTGCAGGATAATTTAGCAAGTTGGCAGAACAACAAATCTAGCGAATGGTAGTGCCTATATATTTGTTCCATCTTTCACACTTTAAATTAAATGATTATGAAAAAGTACCTTGTTATTTCTCTGCACCTCATCTATTGGATGATTTATTTGTTTATCCTAATCATGATGATCATTGCCCTAAATATGTCTCATGCTCATTTTCACTTCAGATTTGCGCATTTCATGTCGCCTATAAGTTTCGGCGCGCTCATCCCTGGTTTACTTGGTTTTTATGCCTACTACTTTCTTTTGTTCGACAAGGCCCTTAAACCTAAAAAACTCGGACATCTTTTACTTGGTGCCACAATGATTGCAATACTCACCGCTGCCATTACTCAACTTTGCATGTACACCCTGCTCCCTTCAAGCAGTACAGATTGGTCTTGGAATACTTGCATATCTATGGGTTTATTCCTTGCCCTAATTGCCACCATCCATGGATGCATTGCATTGGTGATTAGAGGATTCATTCAATGGTATGAAGATATTGAACTCAAATCCGAGTTGAATAAAAAAAATTATGATACTGAAATTGCCTTATTGAAATCTCAAATCAATCCACATTTTTTATTCAATACAATTAACAATATTGATTCACTCATCACCAAAGATCCTGTCAAAGCCTCTGCCTACTTAAACAAACTTTCTGACATCATGCGCTTTATGTTGTACGAAACCAAAACGGATTTGATTCCTTTGTCAAAAGAATTACAATATATAGATCAGTTTATAGAACTACAGAAAATTCGAAGCAGCCATCCCGATTATGTTCATTACAAAGTACATGGCGACCCTTCAACTAAAACAATTCCTCCCATGCTCCTGATTTCATTTATCGAAAATGCTTTTAAACACGCTGAAAGCAAAAAATCTCAAGATGCGATTTCCATTCAACTCGATATCACAGATGACAAAATAATTTTTACTTGCGAAAATAAATTCATGTTGCAAGAAGTTAAGATGAATCAAAGCAAGGGACTTGGTAACGAACTCATCAAAAAAAGATTGAATTTACTTTTCCCTCATAAACATACGTTGAACATTACACAAAATAACGACCTTTACAAAGTAGTCTTGATCCTTTTTTAATATGAATATCACTTGCATCATTATTGAAGATGAACCCCTTGCCCTCGAAAAACTCAAAGGCTTCATCGAAAAATTACCTTTTCTACATCTCATAGAGGTATTTGAAAATGCCATGGATGCGATGGTTTTCTTACAATCTAATAAAATCGACGTCATCTTTCTCGACATTCATCTACATGAAATTTCTGGCATTCAGTTTCTTGAAGCAAATACTTATCAAAGCCAAGTAATCATTACTACGGCCTATCAAGAATATGCCCTTCAAGGATATGATTTACAAATTTCAGATTACCTCCTTAAACCATTTAGTTTTACTAGATTTATTCAGGCTATTGACAAAGTTCAACAGACGCTTACTCCAAAAGAATCTTTGCACACGAAACATTATATGTTTATCAAAACAGAAAATCGACTTGAAAAAGTTTGCTTCGAAGACCTCTTATTTATTGAAGGTATGCGCGATTACAGAAAAGTACATACTCGTCAAAAACGTATCATGACTTTGCAAACCTTTACAGATTTCGAAAAAAATATTCCAGAAAATATTTTATGCAGGGTACACAAATCTTATATGGTAGCCATCGACAAAATCGAGGTTATCGAAAAAGATAAAATAAAAATAGCTCAAATAGAAATCCCAATTTCAGAAACATACAAACAAGCTTTCCTTAAACTTATACATTAAAAAGTTGTTTACAATATTTTTTATTGTTGGGGCGGCACACACGCTTTTCATTCCAAGTCCTCTTCCGAATCGGCTATGAACAGTCAATAAAGAATTCAATGTCGTTTAGCCTCTCGGAATGCGGGCTTTCCATTTCAATCGTTGCCGCAATACAAAGCAGCATTCGTTTCTTGGTGGGGCTTTTATAGGAATTATTTTTGAGGATTTGTTCTATTACTCTATCTTTGTTTAGATGAAACAAATAACAGTAAATATACCTGACAACTATATCCCTGAAGTTCTAGAATATTTTAGTCATATTCCTGAAGCATCCATTTTAAATGAATCTGACTTTATTATTACTCCAAAAAATCTTTCAATACTTGATGAAAGTCATGCTGTTGAAAATTCAAAATATTATACTCTCGATGAATCAAATAAGCTATTAAAGGCAAAGTATGGCTTATAAAATTATTGTGAGTCCTATTGCTCAAATAAACATAGATGAGGCAATGGAATATTATATGAAAAATGCTGGTTTTCTTGTTGTATCAGAATTTTATGCAGAACTTCAGGATTGCTATAAAAATTTGGAATTGAATCCATTTAATCAAATCAGAATTAAATCTTATAGAGCTACTCCTCTTAATAAATTCCCCTATCTTGTTTTCTATGAACTTGATGAAAATGAACTTTACGTAAGAATTCTTGCAGTTTTTAATACTCATCAGGACCCTAAGAAATGGCCATAGAAGGATAAGTTGTAGATCGTAAAGCAGATAGATTAAAGCAAGATTAAATCTGCACCGAAAGCATAGCCGCAAAACGTAATTACTGCGTATAGATTAGTTTGTTCACTTTATATAATTTCCATATTCCCTGCTCTTTTTTTAGCATAAAATCTTTTCCTAAGTAAGTAGAAGTTTCTCCAATCTTTGAAGTCAATATAAGGCCACCATGCTCATCAACAATAAACAATTCAGCTTTCTTGGTATCAGCGGATAAAACCACAGTTGCAATGGTTGTATACGACCCTGATTTATCTACAGGATTTAGCCTGACACCTTCTTCCCAAATTCGAATACACTTGTGTAATGCTTCACTCCATGTATAGCCAGCACTAGCTTTACATCCATGTTCATCCTGATCACCACCTACTCTTGTAGGTTTACCTTCTTGTTTTACTTCTTGAGTCTTTGCCACTTCCTTACTTGTTTTGTTTGCACAACTAGACATATACATTAAGCTTAGTAAACATAAACTATAGAGTCGAAAAGTCATTGTAAATTTTCGGGTTTGAGATTTAATAAATAGACGATCTGACATCTTCATATTTTTTATTTTATTAGCCATCTTTGAAAGTTTTTGGAATTGGTCAAGGTCGGGTTTAGAAAGTACCAAAGTTCAAATCTACTACAAATGCTAATAGAAAATACAAATGTTCAGCCTAGTCCTTAAGCCCCACTTTTGCCAAACCTTTATTAGCAGTGGTTGCTTTTACGCCAAAAGCCATTCACAATTATTTGCAAATGGCTTTTAGCATAAGGTACTTTTTTTATTAAAATTTTCCGTTATTATTTTTCCAATTTTCTTTTGCAAGAATTGGTTCAATTATATCCCAATGTTCTACAATTTGTCCATTTTCCAAGCGAAACAAATCATAAAATGCTACGTGTTCTCCTTTTCCAAATTTCCCTTCACTCACTGTTAATACAAAATTACCTTCTCCCAACACTTTATGCACTTTGTCATAAACCATTACAAGCCCATTTTTAGCAAAATAATCAAGTGCTGCCCCTAAACCATCCAAACCATCAGCAACACCTGAATTGTGTTGAATATATTTTTGTGGATTGATGTAAGTAGTCAGTTTTTCAGTTTTTCCATCCATTAAAACTTCGCTTACGAAATTAGATACTATCTTTTTGTTTTCATCGGTTTTATCTAATTCTGAAATTTGAGTTTCTCCATCAAACTGGGTTCTTCCACTTGGGTTTGGTGGTGTTATTTCAGCAAGGTTATCCCAATGCTCAACAATTTTCCCATCTTCAAATTTAAAAATGTCAAAACCAACTTTTGGTCCAAAAAAATTATAATCTGTATGAGCAAATACAAAGTCGCCATCTTGAAAAACACGAATAGTATTTGCCTTAGCAGAATTTGGAGGAAGTGCTTGTAAAACTGCTCCAAAACCTTCCAATCCATCACCAACTGCAAGGTTATGTTGAATGTATTTGTTTGGGTTGATGTAACTTACTGGCTCGGATGCACCAGTTTCAAGTGATTTGAGTAGTGCTACTACTTTTTGTTTGTTGTCCATTTTATTTGTTATTAAAGTTAATTTACCTTTTAAGTTAGTGAAATTGTGGTCTGGTGTTGTAATATTCGTATACACAATTTCGTTTTCAAAATCTTCTAGATGTGTAACAGTTGTTCCTGATTTTTCTTTCCAATACACCATATACACATTAGGTCTTACTTCAACCATTGTGGGATTAACCGTTTCAGGTTCCCCAAGACCCTTTGGTGTTATTTGTGCAAAAGTCATTTGAGAAGCACTTTCAAAGTGTAATTGAAATGCCATTGGCCCAAAATCTACCTTAAATTTATTGCCTATTACTTGAATTTTTTTTGATTCCATTTTTACATTATTTTTTTTGATTTACAATTGACTTTTTCTGTGCATTTACATTGGATAATCCAAGTCCTAAAATTATCGTTGCGCCAAATATGATTTTGTTCATTATGCGATTATTATATTTCAATGCAAAAGTGCAACGAACTGTAAAAATGGAAAAGGTAGAAAAGTGCTTTTGAATAATACTTTTACGCCAAAGAGTTTTGTTCTCTGAATTCAGTTGGAGTAATTAATACATTTTTCTTGAAGTTTTTGATAAAATTGGTTGGCTCTTCAAAACCTAAATAGTAGGCTATTTCTTTAATGCTTTTGTTTGTGTTAACTAAAATTCTTTTGGCTTCTAAAAGCACTCTGTCGTTGATGAGTTCCTTTGGCGATTTACCCAAAGTTTTTGATGTTGCTTGATTTAAGCGTTTTTCGGTAACAATCATTTTTTTGGCATAATATGACACTTGTTTTTGAGTTTTATAGTCAGTTTCTAACAAGTCTTTAAACAATATTACATAATCAAAGTCTGCACCTTTTTT
>CAZSUF010000010.1:0-4261 GCA_964609875.1 uncultured Bifidobacterium sp. | reverse complement strand
AAAATTATGTAGAAGTTTATGCAAAATATTGGCTTGAAATTCATCGTTCATCGACATAAATTCATTTGTCATCAATTGCAATAAGGCATTAAATTGCTTAGATTGACTTTGCATTTCTACTGCTGAAACTTCCAATAAATCATTAAACAAAATACTTTTTCTTAAAAATTTAGTATCATTTTCCGATTTACAAAAAAAACTGTCGGTAAACAATATCACTTTACCTTTTACTTTCTCTTTGTCATCAAAACGATGAACAACATCTTTGTTTAGAAATAGTAGAGAATTAGGATTTATTTTTATGGGTTTAAAATCTACTAAATGTTTAGAGTTGCAATTTTGAAACCAAATAATATGATAAAAACCTGTTCTGTGCAAGTGTGTCAAAATATGCTTTGATTTGCTGTAAAGTTCAGATAAGTCCACAATTTCAAATTCTTGTGGAAGCCCTATTTTGAAGTCGTATTTTTTAATGTCTGTTGTCATTTGCAGCGTGTCGCTCTACAATTACCTATATCAGTCAAATATATAAAAATTTAATTCCTCGTTCTTCATTCTTCTTTAAATAAAAAAAGGCTGCCCTTTAAGACAGCCTCTTTTCTATTATGTAAAATCAATTAATCTTTTCTAGTCACCTTTTGGGTAAATGAAAGATTTTCTCCTTCATACACTTGTAAAGTATACATTCCTTTAACAACATCAGCTAATGAAATATTTAATTTATTCATTCCCACTTCTGTATTCAATTTAATTTCTTTCACTTTTCTTCCGCTGATATCTAACAATTTCAGTGTTGTTGAAGAAACTTTAGAAGAATACAAATCAATATTCAAGATATCTCTTGTAGGATTTGGATATACATTTAATGTGCTACCTGAAGTACTTCTCATTAAATCTATCACCTCAGAAGTCAAATTTAAATGACCATCTAAATCTGCTTGTTGTAATCTGTAATAATTATGTCCTAAAGCAGGATTTGTATGTGCGTATTCATAGCTTAATAATTCGGTGCTGTTACCATTATTCGATTTAGAATTTACTTTGCTTAAAGTGTTGAAGTTTCCTCCGTCTGTGCTGTATTGTAAATTAAAGTAGGCACTATTTTCCTCCGTGCTGGTTGACCATTCAAGCAAATTAGTTGCTTCTACTTTACGACCAGAGAAACTATTTAATGCTACTGGTAAAGGCACATTTCCATTATTCACACTATGCACTCTAAATTGACTGAATCCAGTTGAAGTGAATGATAACTCCCAGAAATTACCATTCCAAAATACAGTTGCTGGCACTATCACTGGTGAATTACCTAATCCTAGGTTTGAATTTTTTGTAATTCTAACATTTGGAATATTCGGATCTGAATTATTTCCAGAAGTAGGCATCATTAAATAAGGAGGCGTAACCACTGCATTATAATTATCAAAGTCAGATTGGTTGATATATAACTTTACTAAGGCACTTACCCCTACATTATTCGATGGTGTAATTTGGTACCAACGTCTAACAAAGGGTTGACCATTATAAGTTAATGAACTTGATTCTACATGAACAGTTGTTGTAGTTAATCCTAATACATTTCCCCCAATAGCATCATCAATATTGGCTATTAAATTACAACTTGCGTCAAAATAAGTGCTTTCTTTATCATCAGCATGATATTGAACTTGATTGCTTGTAACAGGTGCTAAATTTGCTGTCGGAGCATTAAAAGTTAACGCCACTGTACTTGTGCTAGTACATGTACCATCTGTAGCTGTTACCGTATAAGTTGTATTCGCTGCAATTTGTACATATTCAGTTTGGTTGGTTGAACCACCTGGTTGCCAAGTATATCCTGTTGCCGTAGCACTTGTTGCTGTTAAGCTTACAATTGAATTTCCGCAAGGAGAAGTAGGATTAGCATTCGCTGTAACTGCAATTGGATTGATGGTCACTGTAACTGGCTCTCTTGCAGATTCGCAAGTACCAACTACGGCACCCCATGTGATATCCACTTGTCCATTACCTGTCCAAATTCCATTCACTACAGCAGTTGAAGTCATGGTACCAGTAAAATTAGTACCACCCGCACCACCGCCACCAGCACCTTTGTCATTACCAGAGCAACCCGTAGTTCCTGCAGAACCGCCGCCACCGCCAGCTCCACCTAAGAAACCGCCGCCGCCACCGCCGCCGCCTGGTATACTTGAAAAAGTAAAGCAACAACAAGATTGTCCTGCACCACCGTTACCACCATTTTCACCAACTGAATTAGCACCAGGGCCTCCTAAAAATCCTCCGCAACCAACACCTGCGCTACCTCCAATTTGGCCAATTGCGCCGAAACCACCACCAGCTGAACCACCAGGCGTAGCTGCATTAGTGCCATTCACTCCATTTCCACCACCGCCATCACCGCCTTGTCCACCAGAAACATTAGTAGGATTTTCACAACCAGCACGGCCACCGCCGCCGCCGCCTCCAGCAACTAAAACACGATCTGCTGCTGCTGTACCACCAATTCGAATATCAGTAGCACCACCGCCACCGCCAGCATTTGCACTACCACCATTAGCACCACCATTGAAACCTCCAGTTGGGGTAGCTCCTTGTCCACCTACAAAGATATTTAATACATCGCCAGGTGTTACGGCTAAAATACCGCTAACAGTAGCGCCTAAACCACCAACACCTCCAGTAGAAGCTTGTCCACCTGTAGCACCTGTACCACCTTGAGCACCTGATGCTTGAATCGTTAATGAAGTCACACCTGCAGGTACTGTAAATGTTTGAATACCTCCTGTAAAATTAAAAGTTGCATTTCCAGATGGAAGAATTTCTACCGAAGAAGCATAATAAGTTGTTGTACCAGCTGGTGAAACATTAAAATTTGTAGCACTTGGTACAGTTGTTAATAAAGTGCCTGCTGTAGGCGCATCATACCATCTTACAGTTCCTGTAGTAGAGGTAGCATTTAAATTTGAGTTTCCACCAGCACAAATTGTGGCAGGTGTTGCACTCACTAAAGTTGGAGGCTGGATAGATACTGTTACAGGAACCGCTGTTCTTGTTGCAGACACACAACCAGTTAAAGGGGATGTATAGGAAATTGAAATTTGACCATTGCCTAACCATATACCATTGTTAACTACACCACTAGTTAATGAACCTGTGAAAGAAGATCCGCCGCCGCCGCCGCCGCCAGCACCTTTAGAATTACCTGCACAACCTGTTGTGCCTGCAGATCCGCCGCCGCCGCCGCCACCGCCGAATTGACCGCCACCGCCGCCGCCGCCGCCGACAACTGAGTTTGAACTACTACAACAACATGATTGTCCGCCACCACCAGTTGCACCAGATCCAGTAGTTGCGGTGCTACCTGGATTTCCTAAGAACCCACTACAACCAATTCCTGCAGGACCAAAAGCGCCTTGTATATTTCCAAAATTTCCACCTTTTCCACCACCTGCAACACCAGAACTTTGAGGGGAATCATTGCCATCTTGTCCAATGCCACCGCCACCAGCACCGCCAACACCGCCAATACCACCTGATGCACTGCCTTCATGACAACCGCCACGGCCACCGCCGCCACCGCCGCCAGCAGTTAGAACACGATTTGCTTCAGCTGTACCACCAACTCTGATGTCAGAAGCACCTCCACCACCACCGGCATTTTGAGTACCCCCATTACCACCACCGTTAAAACCTCCTGTTGGTGTGGCACCTTGTCCACCTACAAATATATTTAACACATCGCCTGGAGTTACGGCTAAAAAACCTTCGGCATATCCGCCTAATCCACCAGGACCGCCACCTACACTATTACCACCAAGAGCTCCGCTACCACCTTGTGCACCCCATGCTTGAACAAATAGAGAAGTTACACCTGGAGGCACTGTAAAAGTCTGCATGCTGCCTGTGAAATTAAACGTTGTTGAAGCAGAAGGAATGGTTTGAGATTCTGCGTAATAAGTGGTATTGACCATGGGATTGACAGTAATTGTCGTGCCACTTGGTACTGTCGTAAATGGCGTGCCACCACTAGGCACATCATACCATAATATGTTGGTTCCGGCTTCAGTGGCACTGAGTGAAATCGTGCTACCAGGACAAGCATTTAAAGGAACTGGCGCTGAGGCCACAGGCGCATTGGGAACTGGCCCTGCACATTGTGATTTGACCCATTGTGGAGAAAAAACTCCGAGCAATAGCAAAACACCTAAAATGAATACATTTTTTTTCATAGTTTGTTTTTTTTAAGGTTAATTAATCAAACGAA
>CAZSUF010000009.1:23995-29978 GCA_964609875.1 uncultured Bifidobacterium sp. | reverse complement strand
ACAAGGGAAAAGTGAAATGTGGGAAAAACATCTTTTGTGAGATTTTGTTATCTGATCCATTCCAACTTTCTCCGCTATCCTTAGTTTAACCATTTAGTGCTATCTCTGCTATCCATAGTTTAACCATATAGTGCTATCTTGAGTTTGCAACTCAAGATATTCAGCTGAAAGCATTAATAACTGAGAATTTTACACTTAAGAAGATGGATTATGTTCTTGACAAGCTAGTTGAAGCAGGCTCAATAGAAAAGGCAAATGATTTCTTATATAGTAGTGTAATATATTATCTAACGAATCAAAAAGGGGTGTTAGAAATTAAATTCTTATTTAAGTATCTTGCAAATGATGAATAGAATCGGAAAAGATAATGAAACTCTTGAGTTGGAAACTCAAGAGAGCGGAGAGGAGATACGTTTTGGCCCAATTTGATGAATGGGCAAAAAGATAAGAGTAAGTAATTTTTGTGCAAAAAGAAACGCCTCTTTAAAGGGAGGCGTCGGACCGAAGATGCTATCTTTGGTGTTGTTCGTGAGTACAAATATAGAAGTACTTTTGAATAAATCAATATTTATTCAAAAAGATTAACAAAAAATACAAAGAGTAAATGGATAAAAAAGAGCGAGTAGTAGTTTATATAGACGGATTCAACTTGTATTTTGGTATGCGTGAGGCGGGTTTCGATACCTGTCGTTGGCTTAATGTGTTGGCTTTAGCTGAAAGTTTATTACAAGCAAATCAGACCTTAGTAGAAGTAAAGTATTTTACAAGCCGTGTTAGCAATAGCCCAGATAAACAAAAACGACAGTCTACATATATTGATGCTTTATCTAGTATTGGTATCAAAATAATCTATGGGAACTATCAAGATGGAAAAGAAGAGTGCAAACGTTGCGGTCATATTTGGAAGACAGCCAAAGAAAAAATGACAGATGTAAATATTGCAACTGCTATCATAGTAGATGCTTATCAGGATAAATATGATATGGCGATGCTAATAACAGGTGATAGTGATTTGGTGCCACCGATTAAAGCAGTACATGAAAATTTTAAAACTAAAAGAGTTTTTATTGCATTCCCGCCCAAAAGACATAATGCTTCTATGTCTTTAGTAGCTAAAGGCTCTTTAACTATTGGAAGAAAAAAATTGCTAGACGCCCAGTTTGAAGATGAGATAATTAGTAAGACAGGTTTTAAACTAAAAAGACCAAATGAATGGAAGTAGACAAAACAGTCTTTGCCAACTATTCGTGATGTTCCAAAATAATGACTGTGCGACATTTGCTATATCCCCGCTATCCATAGTTTAACCATTTAGTACTATCTTGAGTTTGCAACTCAGGATATTCAGATGAAAGAATTAATAACTGAGAATTTTACAAATAAGAAGATGGATTATGTCTTTGCAATCTAATTATTGCAGATATAGTAGAAAAGAAAGAGGAATACTTTTATAGGAGTTCAATAGATTATCAAACGAATCAAAAGGGTTGTTAGAAATTAAATTCTTATTTTAGTATCTTGCAAATGATGAATATAATTGGAAAAGATAAGGAGGCTCTTGAGTTGCAAACTCAAGAGAGCGGAGAAGATTATATTTAACTCTTATTAATTAGAGTATGAATCTTAAAGATATTTTGTGTAAAGGATTACAAATCCTTCGAAATGGGTTCGAGATTGCAAATCTCGAACAGAGGGATTATGTCCTTGCAATTTAGTTAAGGCAGACATAGTAGAAAAGACAGAGGATTTCTTTTATAGCAGTGCAATGGAATAACTAACGAATCAAATAGGGTTGTTAGACATTAAATTCTTATTTTAGTATTTTGCAAATGATGAATAAAATTGCAAAAGATAAGGAGGCTCTTGAGTTGCAAACTCAAGAGAGCGGGGGAGAGTGTTAGTTAATAAATTTCATTAAAATTTAGATTTATGGTAAAAAGTATTTTATTATTTATAGTGATACTCCTTCACCAAATTGTTGGAAATGCTAGAAATAACTTTATTAAGATTTTAGACGAATCTATGACGGTTTGTTTTAGTAACATAACTAATTATAATAAAAGTATAGGAGAATATGTAACTTTTGACATTATTATTGACTCAGTAAATCTTGATCGCGGATTACTTTATTTTCGAGTGAATTATTTTATACAAGATTCGGAATTAGGATATTTTAATAAAAGCGATTTTCTCTGTAAAGGCAAATTTGGATATTTTGTTTTAAGAAGTACATTGGGAGACAGTAGGATTATAACTACTTTGTTTAAAGTCAAAAAATATTCAAGATCAAAAGCAAAAAAATATTTGACAAGAATACTCAAATCTCCTATAATTAAAAATGGTCGTATTGTAAAAACAGGTAGGAATATACTTTATGAAAATGGTGGTGCGCGATCATTTAAGTATGAAAATGGGAGTTTGAAATAGGAGAAGGATTTTACTATTCATAGCTATCCGTATTTTAACCATTTAGTGCTATCTTGAGTTTGCAACTCAAGATATTCAGCTGAAAGAATTAATAACTGAGAATTTTACATGTCAGAAGATGGATTATGTCCTTGCAATCTAGTTAATGCAGACATAGTAGAAAAGGCATAGGATTTCTTTTATAGCAGTGCAATAGAATATCTAACGAATCAAATATGGTTGTTAGAAATTAAATTCTTATTTTAGTATCTTGCAAATGATGAATAAATTTGAAAAGATAATGAAGCTCTTGAGTTGCAAACTCAAGAGAGCGGAGACATCTCGAAGAAATGGTTTAGTTTTGAGATTAAATAATTGAAAATCATGAAAGTCGAATCAATTAATTTAAGAAGAAATAGTGGTTTAATCTTGGTGATTATCTTGTCACTTTCTAATGCGAGATTCCATAGAAAAAGTAGTTTTCATTTTTTAAATGATTACATAACTATTTCA
The DNA here is from genome assembly GCA_964609875.1 of uncultured Bifidobacterium sp. GTDB lineage: Bacteria > Bacteroidota > Bacteroidia > Chitinophagales > Chitinophagaceae > OLB11. The sequence continues at coordinate 27,059 of CAZSUF010000009.1, read as the reverse complement.
TTAGGAGTTTTATTTTGTATATTCTTTTACTTTTGGTTTAATGAAATAATTAAAGGATTTAGAAAAATAAGTTAACAAAAGTATTTTGATATCTGACTAGCTTGACTATTCACCGCTATCCGTATTTTAACCATTTAGTGCTATCTTGAGTTTGCAACTCAAGATATTCAGCTGAAAGAATTAATAACTGAGAATTTTACATGTCAGAAGATGGATTATGTCCTTGCAATCTAGTTAAGGCAGACATATTAGAAAAGGAAGAGGATTTCTTGTATGGCAGTTCGATAGAATATCTAACGAATCAAAATGGGTTGTTGGAAATTAAATTCTTATTTTAGTATCTTGCAAATGATGAATCAAATTGGAAAAGATAATGAAGCTCTTGAGTTGCAAACTCAAGAGAGCGAAGACAATATTTGGAGTTGATAATAAACATGGATGGATTGGAGGAAATAAAAAGTAAATTAATCTTTATTATTTATAAGGCATTCAAAAATGGAAGATCTCGTAAAGAGTCTACTATTTATTTTTATCATGTTCTAATTTTAGGAAGCTACTATAATTTAGGTATGTTTTCTTCAGTGTTACTGTCAAATTATTTTTCTGAAGTAAAGAATAATTTATCTATTATTCTAAGCGTAGTCATAATTTTTCCATCTATTATATACATATATTTATATCAGAAGAAAGGAAGGCAAAAGTATTCTTACCAATATTTTTGTGAGTTAGAAGAAAAGTACGATAGGAAAATTTCTGTTATTTGTGCAAGGATATTATGGTTTTTCCTATTTCTATTAATAGTTGGATTTTTACCATTAGTATATTTTATAGATAGACTTTGCTCTAGCTAACCTTTGGCTGGCGAAAGTTTGCAACCTGTGCCTCGCTCTCAAGTATTTATTTTCCTAGGGTCACTGCAACAGCAATAATCCTGAAACTAAAATAATACGATAATCCAATTTACGCATTTCCTCTGTGAACCTCTGTGTTGTATTCTCTCTGTGACACTCTGTGTAATAACCCATCAAATATTGTAACTCAATGGCTAAATAGTGAATGACCTAAATTCTAGTAAAAAATAAGTACCATTAACTTTAGAAGTATAATTTACTATCAATCAGTATTCCTAATCAACAATAATCACTCAGATTAAAATTTGATTTCTTCGCCACTACTTGCATCAAAAAATTTATACTGTATAAATTCGAATCCTTCATCTTCGACAATTTTAAAGTTGCCATAGGCCTTTTTCCAACGATTGTATAAGGAGTTCCATAACAAACCTTTGGTAAGATGTGATTTGAGAATAGGGTGTACGTGCAATTCTAATTGAGTGCTTAAATTGGCTTTAAGATACTTGACATGTTTTTCAATATCATCTAATAATAACTGAGACGAACGAACTTTGCCCGTGCCTTCACAACTCGGACAAGTCTCTCCAGTAGAAATTTTTATTTCAGGTCTAAGTCTTTGTCGAGTGATTTGTAGTAAGCCAAATTTTGTTAAGGGTAGTACGCTGTGTTTAGCCCTATCAGTTGCCATAAGATCTTCAACAATGCTAGCTATATTTTTTCGATATTCGGGGTTTTTCATGTCGATAAAATCAACAATGATAATGCCGCCAATATCTCTTAATCTTAATTGTCTAGCGATTTCCTTGGCTGCTTCAGTATTGGTTTGAAAGGCAGTTTCTTCTTGGTTATCATTTGAAAATTTGTGACCACTATTTACATCAATCACATGTAAAGCTTCTGTGTGTTCGATAATTAAATAGCCACCACTATCAAGCATCACTGTTTTGCCAAACGAAGCTTTCACTTGTTTAGAAATACCTAAGCCATCAAAAATAGAATTGCCATTTGGGAATTGAGATACGATATGTTCTCTACCTGGAGCAACATTCAAAATATACTCTCTAGCATCTTTTACAATAGAACTATCATTGGCGATAATTTTATTAAAATCTTTATTGAGTAGATCTCTCAATAAGGAAGTCGTTTTATTTTGTTCGCTTAAAACTTTAAAAGGAGGTTTGGCACCTTTTAAATTAAATTGAATGGCTTTCCAAGCTTCAATAATCATCAAAAGATCTTTATGTAACTCTGCTGTGGATTGTCCTTCAGCTGCTGTTCGAACAATGACCCCGAAATTATTGGGCTTGATGCTTTCAATAATTCTTTGTAGCCTTTTTCTTTCTTCTGTTGAATGAATTTTACGAGATACATTCACGAAATTATTAAAAGGCGTCACTACAATAAACCTTCCTGGTAATGATATCTCACAACTAATTCTTGGTCCTTTAGATGAAATAGGTTCCTTTAAAATTTGAACCAGAATATTGGGTTTACCTTGTATGACTTCAGTCATCATACCTGTTTTTACAATTTCTGGTTCTAAAGTAAATTTCGAAAAATCAAAAGAAGAAGAAGATTTGTCTTGAATAGACATCTCTGTGTATTTCAACAGGCTTTTGAAATAAGGGCTGAGATCTGTGTAGTGTAAAAAGGCATCTTTTTCATGGCCGATATCTACGAATACAGCATTTAAACCAGGCATGATCTTTTTGATCTTACCTAGGTATAAATCACCAACATTGAAATGACCACCTGAATTATCATAGTGTAGTTCTACTAACTTTTTATCTTCTAGGAGGGCAATTTCGATACCGGCTTCTGACGATTGAATGACAAGTTCTTTGTTCAAAGCAAGAATGGTTTCTTACAATAATAATCACACACGTACACAAGAAAAGGATACTTTATTTAGCATAAAGTATCTTTTCTGAGAGAGTTTGTTGAGGGAATCAACTATTTCTTTTTATGACGATTCTTTCTTAAACGTTTTTTACGTTTATGGGTTGCAATTTTATGACGTTTACGTTTTTTTCCGCAAGGCATGATTAAAAATGTTTTTTGTTATTAAAAATAAGTTTATTTAAAAGAGTTTATATACTGATCTATTTCCTTAGAAAATTCAGGGCTATTTACTATGCGTTTGCAATTTTCAAGTAAGGAAATGGCTTTTGCCTTGTTTCCTTGATTTTTATATGCTTCTGCAAGAAAAT
>CAZSUF010000009.1:23568-23985 GCA_964609875.1 uncultured Bifidobacterium sp. | reverse complement strand
CTTCTGTATTCTTTGGTTGTAATGTAAGAACTAGTTCTAGTCGTCGAATGGCCTTGTCCAACTGACCAGATTGGATGGCTAACTTTCCCAGTAATAAATTTGCAGGGACGTTATTGCTGTCTTTTTGAGTCACTGCTCGAAGTAGAGTTACACCTTTCATGGTTTCACCTGTTCCTTCTGTATAGCAAGTGGCTAAAGCAACTTTTGTGTCAGTATTTTCACTATTGAGTTCTAATGCTTTATTGAAACAATCAATAGCTTGCATGGCCTGCCACTTTTTTACTGCTGGCTCTTCTGTTTTTTGCATAACAGCCAATAGTAAATTTCCTGCGAAGGTGATACTTTTTTCTGTATTTTCCAAAAATGCAGCTTTTTTATAATAATTAGCTGCAATAGTGATTTGTTTTTTTGCTTCCC
>CAZSUF010000009.1:0-23483 GCA_964609875.1 uncultured Bifidobacterium sp. | reverse complement strand
TGAATTGACTTTGGAATTATCAGTTTCAGCAAGTGTGGAACTCGCCTTTTTAATAAAATCTTCAATATCTATAGGTTCAATATTAGCCATTGGGCCTGCCATGGCAGTTGCTTCATGGCCATTTGAGGGTGCAGGTTCTTTTGTTTTTTTTTCACCTTTAGTATTACCTAAAAAATAAAGTCCGGCAAACAAGAGGGCCGCTGCAAAAAGGAGAAAATATTGATTTCTATGCACAAATAGTTGGGAGGATTAATCTTTATCCTGATGAACAACCTCAATATTAGAAGTTGTAATCTTTTTCACCTCATCCATGAATTCCTTTGCAGGCTTGAATGCTGGGATAAAATGTTCAGGAATATATACTGAAGTATTCTTTTTTATGTTGCGTCCAACTTTTGCGGCACGCTTTTTGGTAATAAAACTACCGAAACCTCGGATATAAATATTTTCTCCATCAGTTAAAGTTTGTTTTACGTTGGTAAAAAAACTTTCTAATGAAACTAACACGTCTACCTTAGGTACGCCGGTTTGCTCTGCTATGAGGTTAATTAAATCTGCTTTTTTCACTGTAGTGTTATATTAGGTGATGTAAACTTTTGCGAAAGTAAAGCAAAATTGTCTAATTTTGCAAGCTATCTCATATTTTTTTATGTGAATAACTCATTAAAGCATTGATAATTAAGTGTTTAAAAGGCGATTACTCAGATGGAACAGGAAAAATAACCTCAGAGAAATGCCTTGGAAAGGTATTCGTGATCCTTATAAAATTTGGATAAGTGAAATAATCTTGCAACAAACACGAGTAGAACAAGGACTCAAATATTATGAGGCCATTACCCTCAAATATCCTGATATCAATCATTTAGCTAAAGCAAATGAGCAAGAACTCTTTACCTTATGGCAAGGATTAGGCTATTATAACCGTTGCAGAAATATGTTATTCACAGCTAAGTATATTGTTGATAAGTATCAAGGCGTATTTCCTAGCCAGTATCATCAGATTCGTGAATTAAAAGGAATTGGTGATTATACAGCTGCAGCTATTGCTTCCTTTGCCTTTGATTTGCCTTATGCAGTGGTTGATGGTAATGTGATTAGGGTGTTGAGTAGATATTTTGAGATTGATAAGGATCCATCATCTAGTGCAGGTAAAAAAGAATTTGCTTCATTAGCAGCTCAATTATTACCACCCCAAAACGCTGCTGAGTATAATCAAGCCATTATGGATCTGGGGGCTGAAATTTGCAAACCGCAAAATCCAAAATGCTCAGAATGCCCCTTACAAAAAGATTGTGACGCTTATAAACATCAGACAATAAAACAATTTCCATTTAAGAAGATCAAGAAGAAAGTAGTTGAAAGGGAATTTCAATTTTTTGTACTTGAAGAAGGTTCGTCATTCTATATTAAAAAACGTCTTGAAAAGGATATATGGCAAGATTTGTATACATTTCCTTCAGTAGAGAAAAATGAAGAAATGGTAATGCCGATTTATCTTTCAAATTTTCCGTTTCAAAATCCAATAGTTATTTCTCAATTGCTTACACATCAGAGAATAACAGGACATTTTTTTGTAATTCATTCTTTTAATTCTTCGAAAATCAAAGAATCAGGATCAATAAAGATTCATAAATCCCAAATTAAAGATTACGCATTTCCTAAGCTAATGATGACTTTTTTTAAGAATAATGATTATCTTTAAATTGCCTTTACTTATTTTTAGTAATAAATTCATACGTCATGAGAGGAGTGAATCATGTAGTTTTAATTGGCAATTTAGGAAAGGATCCTGAAATTCAATATATCGAAGGAAATATACCCGTGGCTAAATTCCCTCTTGCAACTACAGAGACTTTTAAAGACAAAAAAGGGAATACTATCCCACAAACAGAATGGCATAATATAGTTTTATGGCGTGGCTTAGCAGAATTGGCCATAAAATATTTACACAAAGGAAGCTTGGTTCATATTGAAGGCTGTTTAAGAACAAGATCATGGGAAGATAAAGATAGAAATCGTAGGTTTATGACTGAAATTATTGCTTCAAATTTGGTGATGTTAGATAAAAAAAATGTAGAAACTAAATCAGTTCATGAAGAAATTAATATGCCAACACATGGGCTACACATGGATGATCTATTACCTAGTTCAAACAAAGATTTAACTGATGAATTACCATTTTAGTTATATTTGTCCCTAAAATGATCAAACTTCACCAGAAGTGTTTCATTATTGTTCACAAAAATTATTCATCTTGGACCCCGATTCGGTAAATCTTTTTGCGCCCCATTTTTTATTACAAGTGCAACATCTTAGCACAAATGCGCATATTATTCTTGGTATTCTTATTCTATTTTTATTGGTATTAACCGCTCTAATTGCAGGTTCAGAAGTTGCTTTTTTTTCACTATCTGCTAAAGACATCAATTACATAAAACAAAAAGAAGATACAGGGTATAAAACCATTTTAAATTTAATTGAGCAACCTAAACGACTCTTGGCCACTTTGCTTATCGGGAATAATTTTTTAAGTATAGGTGTCATTATTAGTACTAATCTCTTGTTTAATAGCTTGTTCGATTTGTCCAAACTATTTCCAAACTTATCTTCTGGACTTTATGCTTTACTGAATATTTTTATCCAAGTTGTATTAGTCACTTTTTTATTGGTGCTTTTTGGAGAAGTATTGCCAAAGGTTTATGCTACCCAAAATAATTTAAAGCTAAGTTTGTTTACAGCGCCTTTCATCAAATTTCTCGATAAGATTTTTGGTCCTTTAAGTAGCTTTTTGGTCAATTCTACGGGTTTTATTGAGCGAAGATTATCTAGTAGATCTCGTATGAGTGATATAAGCAATGAAGATGTTGAACATGCTATTGCTTTGACTGTAGGGCATTCTGCCACTAAAGAAGAAGTAAATATTTTTAAAGGGATATTGAAATTTAGTGAAATTACTGCTAAACAAATCATGAAAACAAGATTGGATATTTCTGCCTTAGATTATTCATGGGATTTTGATCAGGTTAAAGCCCAAGTTTTAGATACTGGGTTTTCTAGATTGCCAGTGTATCATGAATCTCTTGATGAAATTAAGGGGATACTTTATGCTAAAGATTTACTTGCCTACTTAGATGAAACACATCCTGATTGGCATAACCTAATCAGACCTACGTATTTTGTTCACGAAAGTAAATTAATCGAAGATTTATTAAAAGAATTTCAACATAAGAGAAGCCATATGGCCATAGTGGTGGATGAATTTGGTGGAACTGCAGGCATGCTAACTTTAGAAGATATCATGGAGGAAATTATTGGTGAAATTAAAGATGAGTTTGATGAAGATGAATTAGATTCAAAAAAAATAGATGACCAAAATTACCTTTTCGAAGGAAAAACATTAATCAATGATGTTTGTAGAGTGATTGGAGTTCCTGCCGAGAAATTTGAAGAAGTTAGAGGCGAAAGCGACTCTTTAGCGGGCATGGTATTAGAAATTGCTGGAAAATTCCCTGCGCAGAATGAGGTAATTAGTTTCGAGAATTTTGATTTTACCGTAATTCAATTGGACAAACTTCGACTACAAAAAATTAAGCTAACCATAAATCCTACTGAAAATGTAGTAGAGTAGGGCAATAATGTTAATTGTTTAGCGTTTTAGTAATCTTGATTAATTTAATATAAAGTATTCAGCAAAGATTGAATTTACTTAACTTTGAAAAACGCATTTTAATTTGTTTATGAAAACTGTATTTGCCTTTACCTTCCTGAATTTATGTGCAAGCATGATCTTATGTGCACAAGAAAGAAATTCTAAAGATGCGACAAGTGGAGATTTGCAACTGCAAACAACTCGAGTTGTAGAAGAGAAGATAGATACTCAACATTGCTGGATTCAAGAAATTAAACCACTGGCGCGTTTTGCCATGCCTCAAGCTGTTCTTTCAAATCTTGATGTGCAAACCATTTCATCAAATATTTTTCCTGCAAATTTTTCCTTGCCAAATTCATTCGAACCCGTTGTTCAAATAGCTATGGAAAGAAAAAAGGCAGTGGCAATTGTTTCTATTCCGAAATTTATTAAAAATGCCACGGGCCAAATTCAAAAATTGAATAATTACCAATTGACCTTGAATGAATCAAATTCAAGTGCCTATAAAACTACTGGAAATAGAGTTTATGCTGCTCATTCCGTATTAGCAACAGGCAATTGGTATAAAATTTCACTAGCTAAACAAGGATTGTATAAAATTGATTACAATTTCATTAAAAGTAAATTAGGCATAACTCCAGAAAGTATTAATCCAGCTAATATTAGACTTTTTGGAAATGGAGGACAAGTGCTCTCAGAAAGCAATGCGGATCAAAGAGCTGATGATTTGGTAGAGAATGCCATTCAGCTTCAACTTGGCGCAGATAATCAATTCAATGAAGGAGATTATATTTTATTTTATGCTTCAGGACCGCACACTATCCTCAAAGATTCTTTAAATAAAAAGTTTACACACACGTTTAATATTTATAGTGAGAGCAGTCAATATTTTTTAAATTTCGATCAAGGTGTGGGTAAACGAATTCAATATATTAATCCAACTGGTGCTTCTACTGTTAACGTAAATAGCTTCAATGAATTTGTTTTTTATGAAAAAGATTCAGTGAATCTAGGCCGATTTGGAAAAAGATGGTGGGGAGATGAATTTAATGATATTCCTGGAAGATACTTGAATCGAACTTTTAGTTTTTCTATACCAGATTGTGATCAAACAACTCCTTTGAATATTACCACTGTTACAGGCGGTGTATCAAATTCAGGATTTTCATCCATGAATATCACTGCAAATGGTCAACCTTTACAAAACCTTCAATACCCTCCATTTCCGAATGTTGAAGACTATAATAAACCTGTGATTGAAGTAATTAATCAAAGTACTTCTTTAATGACTTCTGCAAATCCCTTAAGTCTTAATTTCTCCTTTACAAAAGGTAGCAGTGCTGCCGCAGGCTTTTTAGACGATATCGAAATTAATACCAGAAGAAATTTAGTATTTAATGGTTATTTGAATTTCGCCGATTGGAATTCTGTAGGACAGAATAATATAGCTAGTTATCAATTGCAGTCAGCCAATGCCAATACTCAAATTTGGGATATTACAGATCCTTTATCTCCAATTGGAATTCAATCCGTTTTGAATGGCTCAATTCTTAGTTTTAAACAAGAGGCTTCAACATTACATCGTTTTATAGCTTATGATGGTTCAGTATTCGAAACGCCTCTTTTTATTGATAAAGTTGCAAATCAAGACTTACATGCATTGTCAAGCATAGACTATATACTCATTACAAATCCGATTGTTAAATCAGAAGCTGAAAGACTTGCCTTACATCATCAAGCAAAAAGAAATTATCGTTATAAGGTTGTAACCACAGAAGAAATTTATAATGAGTTTTCTTCAGGCACCCAAGATATTTCTGCTTTAAGAGATTTTGTAAAAATGCTTTACGATAAGTCGAGTTTGAATGATATGCCTAAGTATCTGTTGCTTATGGGCGATGGTTCTTATGATTATAAAAATAGATTAAGTAATAATACCAATATGGTGCCTGTATCTGAAACCAACGAAAGTATCAGTAAAATTACAGGATATTGTACAGATGATTTTTTTGGTTTTTTAGATGATAGCGAAGACCCTAATATATTTGGAGGAAGTCAAATAAATATGTTAGATATTGGTGTAGGGCGATTGCCTGTAATTACGGCTGCTAAAGCTGCTGAGGTAGTTGATAAAATAATTCGGTATGATAGTCCAGCATCCTTTGGTACTTGGAAAAACACCATGACTTTTAATGCCGATGACGAAGATTATAATAATCACTTTAGTGATGCTGAAGATATGTCAAAGGCTATTTCAGATTCATTACCTGTATACAATAATACAAAAATTTATGTTGATGGATTTATTCAGCAATCTACACCAGCAGGACCTAGAACACCCGATGCAAACAAAGCTGTGAATGAACAATTATTTAATGGTACTTTTTTAATGAATTATAATGGACATGGTGGGCCTAGTAGTTGGTGTGAAGAAAGGATTTTTACAATGGACGATATTAACGGATTAAAGAATAGAAATCGTTTACCCTTATTTATCACTGCCACATGTGATTTTGCGCCTTTTGATAATCCTGCCAAAGTTTCAGCTGGAGAAAATTTGATTTTAAATGGAGAAGGTGGTGCAATCGCATTAATGACAACCACACAACTGGTTTATGCAGATCAGAATTGGATCATGAACATGAATTATATAAAATCAGGATTTAAAAGAATGGCTGATGGCAGTTTTCCTACTTTAGGGGATGCTTATAGAATTTCAAAAAACAAAAGGTATAATAGTCCAATTGATGCAAGTACAGCAGCTAATTTTAGAAAATTTGCTTTATTGGGAGATCCTGCTTTGCCCTTAGCTTTTCCTGTTCATCAAATATTTACAGATAGTGTAAATGGTATGTCAGTAACACAGTATACCGATACCTTGAAAGCTTTAAAAAAGTATACCATTTCAGGACATATAGCTGATAAGAATGGACAGTTGTTGACAAGTTTTAATGGTATTGTTTATCCTACCATATTTGATAAACCAAGAAAACTAAGCACATTAAAGAATGATCCAAAGAGTAACAAAGCTGATTATTTTGTACAGAATAATATTATTTATAAAGGAAAAGCCACAGTGAAGGATGGTAGATTTTCTTTCACTTTTGTTGTGCCCAAAGATATTAATTATGAAATAGCCAATGGGAAAATAAGTTATTATGCTGATAATGGAATAGAAGATGCGAATGGATTTGATACACAAATATTTATTGGTGGTAGTTCAGGGAATCTAATCACAGATAATGCAGGTCCAGTGATTAAACCATTTATGAATGATGAGAAATTTGTGAATGGTGGAATAACCACTAAAAATTCAACATTAGTCATTAAGCTTTCTGTTGTCAATGGGATTAATTATACGGGTAATTCAGTTGGCCATGATATCACAGCTGTATTGGATGGGAATTCGCAAAATACTTATGTTTTAAATAACTTTTTCGAAGCAGAATTGGATGATTACCGTTCAGGGGTTGTTAAATTTCCTATTTCTAATTTGACTGAGGGGCAGCATAGCATTATTATTAAAGCTTGGGATATTTTTAATAATTCTGCGGAAGCAAAACTAGATTTTATTGTGGTGAACACATCAAATGGTAAATTGGCACAGGTATACAATTACCCAAATCCTTTCACCACGAAAACAAAATTTATGTTTGAACATAATTTGCCAAACCAGAATTTATATGTGGGGGTCAATATTTACACCATAAGCGGGAAGCAAGTTAAGTCAATACGAACGATTATAAATACCCCTGGGACAAGGTCAGATAGTATTGAATGGGATGGATTAGATGAATTTGGTGATAAATTAGGGAAGGGCGTATATTTATATAAGTTATCCATAAAATCTCAAACTGGATACAGTGATAGCAAGCTTCAAAAATTGGTTTTATTGCGCTAAATTGTTCTTTTTCAATATTGTTGCCCGACATTTGAGAATTATAATAATTAACATATAGCCAAAAATTTACTTCATTAAATTAACGTATACATCATTTTCAAAATTGCGCTAAATCGTTTTTTTTTCATTATATTTGCCCAACTTTTGAGAATTATAATCAGCAACATATAGCCAAAAATTTACTTCATTAAATTAACGTATACATGACTTTCAAAACTTTTAAGTTTGCAGCAGGCATCTTATTGGCAAATCTTTCTTTAGTGTCAAATGCTCAACCTACAACAGGGGGACAAAAAACGGGTGCTGAATATAATACTATTACTACTGCAGTACCTTTCATGAGAATTAGTCCTGACGCGCGTTCAGGAGCAATGGGCGATGTGGGAATTGCACTTTCACCTGATGCGAATGCTCAATATTGGAATATGTCTAAGTTAGCAATGTCTGATAAAGATGCTGGTGTTTCAATTACTTACACACCTTGGTTAAAGGATCTTGTTCCTGATATCTTTTTGGCTTATTTAGCTGGGTATGTAAAATTTGGAGAAAAAGATAACAAAAATCAAGCTATCAGTTTAAGTATGCGCTATTTCTCTTTAGGGGATATTAATTATACTGATTTTAATGCCCAACCTGCTGGAACAGGAAAGCCACGTGAATTTTCTTTTGACTTAGGCTATTCTAGAAAATTATCTAATAATTTGTCTATTGGACTATCTGGTAAATATATTCACTCGAACATTATTAATGGTGCTGGTAATTCGAATGGGGTAACCTATAAGCCTGGGAAATCTTTTGCCGTAGACTTTGGGGCATTTTATACCAAGTCTTTAAGTTCAAATGATGAAACTGGTCAAGCGTCTTCTATTAATGCAGGTATTATCATTAGTAACCTTGGCGGAAAAATATCATATTCTGGAGATAGAAAAGATTTTATTCCTACAAATTTAGGTATTGGTCTAGCTTACAATTATAGTATTGATGAATATAACAAATTAACTTTCGCTGTAGATGCGAATAAATTATTGGTCCCTTCTCCTTATTTTGTAGAAGATACTTTGGGGAATTTAATTCAAAAGTATCCTTACGAAAAGAATATCATTAATGGGATGTTTGGATCATTTAGCGATGCACCTGGTGGTGGAAGTGAAGAACTTAAAGAAGTGATGTTAAGTTTGGGTGCAGAGTATTCTTACCAAAATCAATTTTTTGTGAGAGCTGGATATTTTTATGAAAGTAAATACAAAGGAGATCGTCGATTTTTAACTGTAGGTGTAGGTGTCAAATACAATATTTTTGGATTGAATTTTGCCTATCTAGTGCCTTCTGGATCTGGAATTAGTAGAAATCCTTTATCAAATACACTTCGTTTTTCTTTATTGTTTGATTTTGCTGATCTGAATAAAATTCTTTTACCGAAAGGAAAAGATGACGATAAGAAAGATGAACGTAAGAAAAAGAAATAAAACATTTTAAAAAGCTATTTTACCAAATAGCTTTTTTTTATTAATTGAACAAAAATTGAATTTATGTTTAGAATAGGTTATGGTATTGATTATCATCAATTAGTTGAAGGAAGAGAATTTTGGTTAGGTGGTATACAAGTACAGCATCATAAAGGGGCTTTGGGGCATTCTGACGCTGATGTGTTGTTGCATGCTATTTGTGATGCCTTGCTTGGCGCTGTGAATGCTGGTGATATTGGTACACATTTTCCGGATACTGATCAAAGTTTTAAAAACATAGATAGTAAGATTTTATTGAGAAAATGCCGAGAAATACTTTTAGAAAAAGGATATCAAATGGTCAATGTAGATAGCACAATCTGTTTGCAATTGCCCAAAATTAAACCCTATGTGCATGATATGCAAGTGGCTATTGCTGAATGTCTGCAATGCGATCGGGATTTGATTTCTATCAAGGCGACCACCACAGAAGAACTTGGATTTGTGGGAAGAGAAGAAGGAGTTGTGGCGCATGCTACTGTCTTGGTACAAAAAATCGTAAAATAGAGTTTTCATTCAAGGTAGCGAATTCCGATTTTTACGGCAAGTTGTATTGCGGCAACGATTGTAGTGGAAAGCCCATCTCGTTCTTCAAAACGAGATGGCTTGGAACGAACAGCGTGTGTGCCGCCCAAATAAAAAAAGATCGACAAAAGAAATATTGATGCTAATTCTTCATGCTGATAATTCCTGTTGTCTTGTTTCTGTTATTTTTAAATTCATGAAGAAACACTTTGATGCTTCCAACTAAAATAGGTGTTTCGATATAGACAGGGATTTTGTTGGCATCATCGGTAACATAGACAGTCATTTGTTCGCCACCTTTAAATAAGGTGCCTTCAATTAATTTAGGTTTAAATTTAATGGTATTGAAATTACCATATTTTGTTTTTAAGTTGGCTTTGCCCATATATCGAATATACACCGGGTAGACATGATCATCGAGGTAAATCGAAAAAGGAAAAATATCTCCATTTTTCGCCTTGCTATAATCTATATTTCTGGCGTAGTAGATGGCTGAAAGTACATCTTGAATACATGGAGGAATATTGAAAACTCCATTTGTGGATACTGCACGGTTGGTAGTTTGATTGAATAAAACATTGTTGAAAATATGATTTCCTGTTTCATTTACCTGTCTACTAAATTTAAGTGGCAACATCGTTGAAGTGTCTACAAAACTTTCATAAGTATCTCTCACTTTATAGATCCAGTCATAGGCAGAATAAGTTTTTCCAAATCCTGTAAAATGATAGACAGTTTTTTGCTGAAATGATTCTAGCTTATTGCTAAAGGTAGCTTCGCCTGCTCCAATATAAGCGCCTGCTAAGGCATAAAATACTTTGTAATTTAAAATTTCACCCGAAGTGCTGCTTTCATTTTTTATTCCGCAGAAATTACTTTTTTCAGAAAATATTTCTGCATTGAAGAATAAGAGTAGGACGGTAGATATGAAGAATCTAATTCCCATAGTCTTTCTCATCCACACCACTATTTGAGTTATCGAGAGGTGTTTTTTCGCTTATTTCTTCTTCTTCTTTTTCACCACGAGAAACATTCAAAATAGCTTCTGCTCTTTGTAAACTAATTTGATCTACCGCATCGCATTCGTCCATATTTTTCATGATTTCTGGCATCACAAATTTATCAACAGTAGAATATTTTAAGTTTTTATCTGCTTGAATTAATTTGAAAAATTCGCCCCAAATTGGCATAGCAGCTTTTGAACCTTCGCCAAGACCTACGCCTACAAATCTATCGTCACAACCAACCCAAGCACCGGCTAATAGTTGTGGTGTGTATCCAATAAACCAAGCATCAGATTCGCTATTGGTAGTACCAGTTTTACCAGCACATTCTCCTTTAATATTCCATCCTGGTTTCAATCTTTTACCTGTACCAAAAAGTACTGTACCCATCATCATACGAATCATTTTATAGGCTGTGATTTCATTAATGACTTCGGTACGTTCAGGCACAAAATTTTCCAGTAAGTTGCCATTTCTATCTTCAATTCTGGTGATATATATGGGTTTGGTATTAATTCCATAGTTTGGAAACATGGTATAGGCACGAAGCATTTCTATGATTGAAATATCATCTGCACCCAAGCAAACTGAAGGGAAAGCATGAAGATTACTCACAATACCCAGTTTTTTTGCAAATTGAACAAAGTGTTCGATGCCCACAAGTTTTAGAATGGCCACAGTTGCATTATTTTTAGAATAGGCCAAAGCCGTTTTCATAGGCATGGCGCCTGCATTTCTATCGGGGCCATACCATCCATGTCCAGGGAAAAATGATTTGTTCAATGATACAGACATACAAGGAGAGTAGCCATTATCAACAGCTAAGCAATAGAGAAGTGGTTTAATGGTAGAGCCAACTTGACGTTTGGTATTCAAATTTGCATGATCAAATTGAAAGTATTTATGATTAATACCCCCAACCCAAGCTTTTACTTCGCCAGTGGCTGGGTCCATCACTAAAAAGCCAGTTTGTACAAAACCTTTCATGTACTTAATACTATCGAGAGGTGTAATGGTGGTATCTTTTTCTTTTTTATTGTTCCAAGCAAAGACTTTCATTTTAGTCTTAGTATTGAAATTTTTTACAATATCCTCTTCGCTCATATTTGCATTTTTCAATGCCTTATATCTTTCGGATTCCTTCATAGCACGATCCAGCGTTCTTTTATGTTTTTTCCAAACATATTCACCTGGTCGTTTGACCTTGCCCCACATTTGTTTTTCAACAGCTCTTTCAGCATACGTTTGCATGGCTGTATCAATGGTGGTATAAATCTTTAATCCATCTTTATATAAATTCAGTCCTTTTTTCTTACACCAAGCTTTTACATCTTGTTCTACAACTTGCCTGAAATAAGGAGCTACCCCCTCATGATGTGTATCATTTACAGGATTAAAATTCAGTTTAATCGGTAATTGCTTTAATCTTTCTGCATCAGAAGGACTTAACTTAAAATTCTTTACCATTTGTTCCAATACTGTATTTCTTCTTTCCAAAGCACGAACGGCTCTTTGAGGATTATCTTCATTTGGCACAGGATTATACATAGTAGATCCTTTAAGCATACCTATTAGAAGAGCAGATTCTTCTATGGTTAAATCTATAGGAAGTTTACTGAAGTATGTTTTAGCAGCACTTTTTATTCCAAAAGAATTATAACCCCAAGGCACCGTATTTAAATACAGTGTAAGAATCTCGGGCTTGGTTAAGTTTTTTTCAAGTTTTACAGCAACAATTTGCTCTTTTAATTTTTCACGCACACGCATGAATACATTTCCAGATCCTTGGTCTAATAAGGCTTTTGCTAATTGTTGGGTGATCGTACTTGCTCCTCCTTTGGGATTAAAGGTTAACATGCCAAATAAGGCACGTCCGATGGCTTCTGCATCAATACCACTATGGCTATAAAATCGTTCATCTTCCGTTGAAACAAGTGCATCAAACACGTTAGGTGAAATTTCGCTAAACTTGCAAGGTTCTCTGTTTTCGAGATAAAGTTTTCCAATTATTCTATCGCCTCCATCATAAATTTCGGAAGCCATGGCGGATTTGGGATTTTCTAATTCTTCCATCTTAGGCATATAGCCCATCCAGCCTGCATTGATCATCCAAATTAAGGCATTAAATCCAATAATACCAATTAATAAAGAGATCCATAAAAATTTAATACTTCTTTTCATATGTCTAGCTGAATCAAGGATTCAAGATAAATATTAATTCCAACATAGACTATTTTTTCTATATTAAAAATTATCGGGCAAATCTATTAAAATGTATGTTAGAAAAATCAAAAAAGTAGATTATTCCTTAAATAGTATGCTTCAACTTGGATGGGAAAGGAGAATTATTGTGTTAATTCATCTTATAAGGAGCAATGAGATCAAATTCGGGAATTTGGACTTCGAATAATTTTTTATTCAGCATATTTTCCATTTTGTAATTCCCTACCATGCGACCCATATCTGTTCTTATGACGGCACCAGACATATACTGAAAAGAATCTCCCGGCTCGAGAATAGGTTGCTGTCCAATTACGCCTTCTCCTTCAACTTCTCGGTAAGAGCCATTACTATCGAAGATATGCCAATGTCTGCGTAAAAGCTTTACAGGAAAATTTGAATAATTGTCTATAGAAACTCTGTAAGAAAAATTATATTCATTCAATAATGGATTAGATTGTTCCGTGCTGTAGAATGTTTCCACGGTGATGCTGATCCCTTCTGTAATTTGCTGTACCATGATTACATGTAAAAATAGCTTTTTTTTGAAATCAGCCAATTTATTTTAAATATTAACGATGATTTTAGGGATCAAGGCAGTAATCGTACTGCTGAGATGCTTAATTTATCTGATTTCTACCCATTTAAGAAATTCAATATCCTCTTCAGCCTTTCTTGCCTCAATTTCAAAAGGGTTATTATAATATCCATACTTTACAGAAAACCAAATATATTGAATAGGAAAGAAAAGAAATCCAATTTTATTCCATTGTTTAACGTGTTCCACTTCGTGTCTAAGCAAAGAAAGATTGTTTGTAAATTCTGTGCTAGAAATTTTGTAGAGATGAATAGTATTTCCAATAACCATGGCACAAGTAGCATGTTTCAGTTTGATGGCACCCAATTTCGCAAGCCAAGAATTTTCTTTGATATAAATACAATGCCTGTTCAAACTTCAACAGTTAGTTATTCCAAATTTTCAGAATTTGTTCTGTATGTTCTGCCGACCTAACTTTTTTAATGATGTGATCTATAATACCTTTTTCATTGATCAAAAAAGTTGTTCTTAGTAAACCCATATATTTATTGGCAAACATTGTTTTTTCTCCCCACACTCCGTATTTTTCAATTACCTTTTTATCAATATCAGCTAATAAAGTAAATGGAAGTTTTTGTTGTTCAATAAATTTTTGATGAGATGTTTCATCGTCAGGACTAATTCCAAGAACTACTATATTTTTCTTTTTTAATGCAGAAAAATTATCTCTCAGATTGCAGGCTTCCTTGGTGCAAGTGGGTGTATTATCTTGTGGGTAAAAAAAGATGACTACCTTTTGGCCTAAGAAATCTTTTAAGTTTACCTTTTCTCCTGATTGATTTTTTAGGGAAAATGCTGGGGCTTTATCGCCTGCTTGTAAGTTTGACATAATTATTTAATTAACGCAAACGTAAGTGTTTTTTTATTCTTATTTTCATCGAATGCAGTTATAGTGAATTGATGTTTTCCTACAGGGAAATGTTCATCCATTTCATAGGTATATGTGTTTCCCTTTTGAACAAGTCTTAGCCACTGCCCATCAACTTCTGCTATACATTTTTCAACCGAAGTAGTTTCTTCTTTAATTGTGAAAACCAATGTTTTCATGTTACTAATTTGTTGGCCGTTTTTAAGATTAGTTTTAATGTCTGGTGCTGTTTGATCAATTACTATTTGATAATCTCCAAATTCTCGAACCTGTGTCATTACTTTTCCTTTTTCGATAATGGCTGCTTTCCCTTTTTTTGATGTTTCTGTTCCATAAGGTAAACGCACCACAGCGATATTGTCTTTTAGAGTATTAGGAATGGCTAATTTAGGTTGAAGATATAGTTTGAAATAGGTATGTAGAGGCACATAAGCATAATGTACCTGATAAATATTTGAATACACATCTTGACATGACTTGATAGATGATTTAAAGCAAATGTCATCATATAATGCCTCTTCAGGTAAAGTAAATTCTATGTCCTTATTTTTGAAAGATTGTGTTTTGCCAGCTAATAATTTATTCTCGCATTCAGCTGGTATAACTGAAGAATTTCCTTGTAAAGAAAATTCAACAACTGATTTATTATTTTTTGTGTCAAGAACTTCAATGCGTATTTTTTTTGCCACGCCATCTGATAAATCAATGGTGCCATTGGATCCGCCAAAATCTTTATATACGGGAAGTTTATCATTAGCTAGTTTATGACATAATTGTATCCAAGGTCCGTTATTTTTTTTAGTTTTATAATCTGCAAGGGCATTCATATATCGAGTAATATCGTAACTAATATTGTCCATTTGCCATGCAAAAAATGCTTGTCCATTCACATACATTCTCATTTCATAGATACCTAAAGTACCTGTGGCTATTTTCATATAATCATCGCCACAAATTCCTAAAAATGCTTTTGAAGAATTGATTTTAATTGTTTCTTGCGCTAGTTTAAAAGTTTGTCCAACCTTATTTACTTTTTGAAAGCTAGGTTTTTGTTCGTAAATACTTTTTGTGCCGTCATAAATTGCCAATTGCTTAATAATAGGTGGGAGATCATCTTGAAGCGAATTGAAAAAAAGCAGAGGGTTTAGTGGGGCTTCAGTTTTGGCATCTCTAATTTCAAGGTGTAAATGTGGGCCTTGTGAAGAGCCTGTATTACCACTCCAAGCAATTTGCTTTCCTTGTCTTATGGGAAATTGATGAGGATATAATTTAATTTCTTGTTTCCAGCTTTTGCTTTCATATTGTTTTTGTTGCACGAATTGTTGAAGTTCTGGATAAAATTTATTTAGGTGAGCATACAAGGAAGTATACCCATTTGCATGGGTGATATAAATTGCATTCCCAAAGCCTCCAGGTTCAATTTTAATTTGTGAAATAAAGCCATCAGCAATAGCATACACAGGATAATTTTCTTTAGATTCTGTACGTATATCTATACCTGAATGAAAATGATTAGGTCTGCATTCGCCAAAATTTCCCACCAAACTCATAGGGATGTTTAACGGATTTCGAAATGCATTCGATGGATATTTTTTCGGAGGGAAAAATTTTTGGCTTAATAATGAATTTGGCAAACTTGCTACAAAGCAGCATAAAAGCAATAGTTTGTAATTAAAATGGAAAGATTTTATACAAATAGATTGAGTTGAATTCATTCTGTTGTTGAAAAATTAAAATGTAATTTATATAAATATCTCCTAAGCGTTACTTGCCTGATTCATTTCAGAAGGAGAAGAGGGAAGTGGAGGTTCTATTAACTCCTCTTGAGGGGCTTCTGATTTTTTCAATAATTTACTTTGAAAAATAAAAATTGAAATTACACCTGTAGAAATGGCTGCATCTGCAATATTGAATACAGGTCTGAAAAATTCGAATGACTCACCTCCCCAAATGGGAAACCACGAAGGGAAATTACCTTTCATGATAGGGAAATAAAGCATATCTACTACTTTTCCGTGAAGAAGTTCGCCATAGCCTTGTCCCCAAGAAACCATTTTAGACATATGAAAACTACTTTCAGTAAATATTTTTCCATAAATAACACTATCAATAGAATTGCCTAATGCACCAGCTAAAATGAGTGAGCTACAAAAAATTAAACCATTGGTATATTTTTCTTTGATCAAGGTATTTTTGATAAATAAAAAACCCCAAGCCACTGCTATAAGTCTAAATGAGGTTAAAGCTAATTTTCCCCAATCTCCGCCAAATTTCATGCCGAATGCCATGCCTTCATTTTCTAAAAAATGTAGTTTGAACCAATTTCCTATAACATTAATTTCTTCGCCTGCATAGAAATGCGTTTTGATATAGATTTTAAGAATCTGATCCAATAATAAAACTGCAACTACAATAAATATGACATGTTTGGATTTCACAATTTTTTTTTGGCAAAAATAGCTTTTAATACGACCAATGCATCATTCAACAGAAGTTTATTTGCAGCTACTTTTAGAAAAATTTGTGAAAATGCTTATTGAAAAGTAACAAAAAACTTAAATTCTATATTATCTCTTTGGACAATTATAGTGGTTTCCTTTTCTTTGTCGGTTTTGTTCAGGGCTTCCATGTAATCATCAAAATCAATGATTTTAAATGGACCGATTTTTAAAATAACATCTCCTGCTTTGAGTCCTGAAATTTTAGCGGCTTTATTTGAATAGCAATAATCTATACGAATTCCATTATGATCGAACGTATAATCTGGAATAATGCCTAAATCATTTTTTGTTTTTTCAAGTTTTGAAAGGATGTCGTTGGTTTTGGTGAATTTTAATTTTGATTCAGCATCAAGTGATTCGAGTAAACTAGAAATAAAATTAATCACTAACAATTCGCCGCCAGCATTAATTTTTTCAACATCGTCTTTAGGGCTCATAAAATCATCATGGTAGCCTGTACTTATTCTCAGTACAGGTATTTGATTTAGATAAAAGGTATTATGATCTGAGTAGCCCATCCCAGAGCTATCTATGAGAAGTTTGAAAAGTTTATTGTTTTTTTGGATAAGCGTACCCCAACTAGGCGAGGTTCCCATTCCAGACACTAACAATTCTTTATTTATATTTAGTCTGCCTATGCGATCAATATTAATCATACAAGAAAAAGCATTGAGCATATGCTGGTTTTGTAACAAAAATGATTTTGACCCTTGAAGGTCTTGTTCCTTTCCAGCAAAGGCAATGAACATGTAATTATATCTATTTAGATCTTTTTCTTTAATGATTTCCGCCAGTTTGAGCAATGCAGCAATTCCACTAGCATTATTATCTGCCCCATTAAACACTTCACCTTGGTTGCCGAGATGATCATAATTTGCCGCAATCACTATACTTAATGGAGCATTGTTATTAATCATGGCAACTACATTTTTTCCTGTTGTATTTGCATCTTCCATTCCTAGTCTTGCATCAATATCTATCCAATCTTTTTTTAAATTAGGTTTTAGATTAGTTACATAGGATTGGTAGTTAATATAGGCAACTGGCTTTGATAAGGCATCGTATTTTGATAAATTTAAATTGCTAATATCTAGTGTGGCATCGATATTGTTAAAAAACACCACCGACTCTGCACCTCTTTGAATGGCATCTTTGGCATACTCATAAAGTAATTTTTGCGGGTTACTTGTTTCTGTAAGTTTAATGTTTTTTGTAGAGATCAACCAAATATTCCCGGGTTCATCTACTTGAGGCAAAACCATGCCACTAATTTTATTTCCAGAACCATAAGGAAAAATGATCACTTCAGTACCTATGGCAAGTTTTTTTTCAAAGATTTTAAAATAAGCATTATCCCCTAATCGAAACCCCGTTTTAGCTGTGAAATCCCATTGATACTTGTTCTTATAAGGCTCAAGTTGTATAGCTTTAAATCTCGACTGAATATAATCTGCTACTTGATTAGCTTCCTTTGACCCTGTAAGTCTGCCTGCCATTTGATCAGAAGAGAGGTAGGAGATTTCCGATTTTAATTTTCCAACAGGAGAATTATCAATTTTGGTATTTTGTCCAATTGCTTGAAAGGCAATAAAAAATAAATAAATGAATATATATTTAAAAGGCATTCTTAATATTAAAATGAATTTGCGCAAATATAATTGAGACCTTATGACTATTTTAGTAAAAAAACAGAATAAATACTCAGATATTCTATTTTTGTCAAAATTTTAATAAATGAAGAATACCCCTTTTACAGAAATTCATCTTGGCTTAGGTGCTAAAATGGCGGAATTTGCAGGATATAATATGCCTATTTCTTATTCTGGAATTAATGATGAACATGCAGCTATTAGAAATAGCCTTGGCATATTTGATGTGAGCCATATGGGTGAGTTTGTGCTTAAAGGCAGTGGTGCTTTAGATCTTATTCAGCGAGTCACAAGTAATGATGCGTCAAAACTCACAAATGGAAAAGCCCAATACTCTTGTTTGCCTAACAATGAAGGTGGAATTGTTGATGATTTGTTGGTTTATTGCATTGAAGAAAATAAAGTGTATATGCTAGTGGTGAATGCTTCTAACATTGATAAAGATTGGAATTGGATCATGAAACATAATACAGGCAATGTTGAAATGCATAATATTTCGGATAAAACTGCCTTGCTTGCAGTTCAAGGTCCAAATGCAGTAAAAGCGATGCAAAAGTTGACTGATATGGATTTAATAAACCTGAAATACTACACTTTTGTAAAAGGCACTTTTGCAGGCATTGAGAATGTTGTGGTAAGTGCTACTGGATATACAGGTGCTGGGGGAGTAGAAATTTACTTTGAAGACAATGGATCGGGAAAAGAGGTTTGGGATAAAATTATGGAAGCAGGTGCAGAATTTAATATTAAACCTTGCGGACTTGGCTGCCGAGATACGCTTAGATTAGAAATGGGTTTTTGTTTATACGGAAATGATATTGATGACACCACTAGTCCACTCGAAGCTGGATTAGGTTGGATTACAAAGTTCACCAAAGATTTTACCAATAGGGCTTTTATTGAAAATCAAAAAAATGCTGGTTTGCAACAAAAATTAGTTGGGTTTGAAATGATTGATAAAGGAATTCCTCGACATCATTATATTATTAAAACAAATGATGGTCA
The DNA here is from genome assembly GCA_964609875.1 of uncultured Bifidobacterium sp. Classification (GTDB taxonomy): domain Bacteria; phylum Bacteroidota; class Bacteroidia; order Chitinophagales; family Chitinophagaceae; genus OLB11. Next base: position 4,058 of record CAZSUF010000009.1, on the reverse strand, counting down.
AAAAATAGGGCATGTTACAAGTGGTACACAAAGTCCAAGTTTAGGGAAAGCAATTGGTATGGGATATGTGGCTATTGAGCACTCAACAATTGGAGCTGAAATTTACATAGAAGTTCGTGAGAAGTTGCTTTTGGCCAAGGTTGTAAAGTTGCCGTTTTATCAAGCATAAATTAATACTTATAAACTAATAAAGAGCCGAAAGGCTCTTTATTAGTTTATATTAAAGGAGTTACACTCAATCTTAATAATTACTTTTTAATTGAATTAAATCTACATAAAATTTATTCTGTTTTAACCACATCTGCAATTTTCTTGTACACGGTTAAATAAGAAAGTGGTCTTGAAATGGAGCATTTTTGAAATAAACTTAATTCATATATGCCGGATTGTGGTGGTATAAATGAAAATTCTGTCCAAAACTCACTTTGTTTGTTTGGATAAATTCTTGCTTGCACTAGATCGCCCACTCCTTCTTTAAATAAATATGTTTTAATTTTTTCGGAATTTGGATCGCCAACATAAGAAAAATGATACCAAGTGCCAGCTGTTAGTTGAATCAATAAAACATATTCGTTTCCACTTTGTACAGGAATTCGTTGTTCCTTATAAACAGCAAACCCATCCTTGGCATGAATGCGGTTAAACTCGTTGATCTTTTCATTATACAATTTAACCGATTCATTCATTTCAGTTTTAGGCTCGTTTTGGGCGTATATAACATTACAGCCAAAGTAAATGAAGAGAAAAATAAATATTGAATTTTTCATGAGTATTTTTTCATTACCGAAGTTACACAAACAAGACTAAAGTTAAATTATAAATCAGGATGACAAGAGAAAATAAAGATACAAATATTATGCCTAGATTTTTAAGATGTCATTTAATTCGACACTTTCTGAATATTGGAACTGGAAAACAGCCTTTAATATTCTATAATTGTAATTTAATCAAGGGGCTTTATTTTTTTAGGTCTGATCTTAAAAATAGCCAGAATAAGTAGAGAGTTTCTAAACATTGTCAAATTAGCCTTGAAAAGAAAAAAATGCAATTATCTTTGCGCAAATTCAGTAAAAATGGGCGTTAAATACACAAGAATCTTACTTAAACTTTCAGGTGAAAGCTTAATGGGCGATAAATCTTTTGGACTAGATCCAAAGATGTTAGAGCAATATGCAAAAGACATTAAAGTTATTGTAGACATGGGTGTACAAGTAGCCTTAGTAATAGGGGGAGGCAACATTTATAGGGGGATGAATGAAAGTGAAACAGGTATTGAACGAGCACAAGGAGATTATATGGGCATGCTTGCCACCGTGATAAATGGGGTTGCTATGCAAAGTATGCTCGAAAAAGTAGGGGTTCAAACCAGATTGCAAACAGCTATAAAGATGGATCAAGTTGCAGAGCCATTTATACGTCGAAAAGCCATAAGGCATTTGGAGAAAGGTAGGGTGGTGATTTTTGGTGCGGGCACTGGAAATCCTTATTTTACTACGGATACGGCCGGTTCATTGCGTGCTGTTGAAATTAGCGCTAATGCTATTTTAAAAGGCACTAGAGTTGATGGAATATATGATAGTGACCCAGAGAAAAATGCAGATGCTGTTAAGTATGCCCATTTGAGTTTTGCCGAGGCTATCTCAAAAAATTTAAAAGTAATGGATATGACCGCTTTTACCTTATGCCAAGAAAATAAAATGCCAATTATCGTTTTTAATATGAATCAACCTGGAAATTTAAAGCAAGTAATTGAAGGTCAAGATATTGGAACTTTAGTTCAGGATTAATAGATTCTAATTAATAAATATTCAATTAGTATATTGTCTGTTTCAGCATATTTTTTAGTTGATAAAATAACAGAGTAAACTATTTATTGTAGTTTTGTAGAGAAAAACCTACTGCTTTGACATTTGAATCATTAATCAGAAGAATTTCTGATGACTTTACGAACGCGTGGAATCAATGGGATATTGATGCAATGATGAAGCATTTGTGTCCGAACGTAATAATTACATCTCCAAATATTTCCTTAGTTTATCCTAATAATACCGACAACAAAATTGTTGGGAAGGAAAATGTTTTAGCCTATTGGGAAAAACTTAAACTCATTGAAGGGCGTATCATTGTCGTTCAGGAAAGTTTCGAAAAAATTGATACTGAAATCCGAACTAGGAATCGAGTTGTAGGTAAAAATATTCTTATCAACGAGTCTTTCAAATTAAATGAATACGGTAAAATTCAAGAGTTACATTACAGCTATTCTTATTTGGCAGAAGGCGAGGACTGTTAAATTAATGGAATGTCAATAATTACAGTAGTGCCTTTATTAGGCGTTGAATCAAAATGAAGTTTACCTTGTAAATACGTTATTCTTGAAGCCAAGTTTTTCAGACCAACTCCTTCATGTTCATTCATTAGGGTAGTATCAAATCCAACTCCATTATCTTCTACAATCAAATTTAACTCATTCTCATCTCGAATAAGTTGAATAGTTATTTCAGAGGCTTTGGCATGTTTGATAATATTATTGACAAGTTCTTGCAACACCCTAAATACAACTGTTTCAATATTTGAATTTAGTCTTTCATGCAGGCCGTGAATTATGAGGTTGATTTTTAATTTTGTATTTCCCATGCGATGCACAAAATCTCTGACAGCCGCAACTAATCCTGATTTTAGTAAGGCATTAGGAATCATGCTATGAGAAACTGATCTTACTTCGGTTGATGCCTCCTTCATTAATTCAAAAGCCTGAATCAAGGAATTATTCATGGCATGTTCTTTATCTATTTTTGATAAATAATATTCTAATTGCATTTTAGCAGCAGTCATAGTTTGGGCTACGCCATCATGTAAATCTCTGGCAATTCTTATTCGCTCTCTTTCTTCTGCCTCAATCATGGCTTTATTTCGTAAATCTTTTTCCTGAATAATAGCCAGATCAAGTTCTTGTTGTTTTTTTCTTTTTATATATTGATAAGAACCTAATGAAATAATTAGTATACAAAACAAAATACCTAACCATATGAATCGTTGATTTCGATTTTTTATTTCTTTGAGTTTATTTTCAAGTTGCAAAGATTCAATTTGTTGAATTCTTTTTGCAGTTTCATATTTGGTTTGCAGTGTGTTTATTTGTTTGCTGCTACTTTCATTGAATAATTCTTCATTCAAGGTTGAATATTTCACATGATAATCATAGGCATGATTTGGTTCCGATTGCTTCATGTTTATATCTGCAAGTAACTTGTATGAAGCTGAAGTAAGTTCTTTATATTTAATTTTTTGGCTAATGCCTATACAATCAAGTAAGTAATTTTCTGCTGCAGTTAAATTATTTTGCCATGTTTCAAACTCGGCTAAATTAAAATATGATAAGGCTGCTGCATTGCTGTCTTTAAGTTTGAGCCTTAATTCCAAAGCTTGCTTTTGTAAATCTATCGCAGGAATGTATTTTTGATTGGCAGCTAAAGAAACAGATATATAGTCCAATGTATATGAGACTCCAATACTATCTTTTACTTCTTTGTACAATTGCTGAGCCTTTGAAAAAAATGAAATAGCCAATTGATGATCGCCTTTATCTTGAGCAGATATTCCTTGATTGTTTAAGGCTGTAGCCATGATCCCTTTGTTATTTGATTGGCTAGCTAGCGTGTAGGCTTTTGTAAAGCTTGCCGAAGAAAGTGAATCTTGATGTAGCTTACGATAAAAAAAGCCGAGCTCATTATGTACTTTGGCATTTCCCGCAAAATCATTGATTGATTCAAATGCTTCTATGCTTTTTAGATAGTATTTCAGTGTTTCATCATATTCACCTGCAAAATAGTTAGTTAAACCTTTTAGAAGATAAGCTTCTCCTAAAGCATATTTGTTTTTATTTTTTTCGCCTAATGAAATTACTTCGTTACAAATTCGAACACAATTTTGATAATCTTTATTCTGAATTTTTGAAGCAACATCTAAATAAATTGAAATTCGTTTTTCAGTAGGCGTATTTGCCAAACTTTTAATTAAACTATCAGCTAAAGGTTGCGCTTGAAGCGAAGCATGTATAT